>JAGHTY010000118.1 GCA_018065125.1 Candidatus Minthousia equi | reverse complement strand
CAAGGAAAACAGCACAATTGTAGAAAAGGAGCAGTTCACTACTCCCGTAATTGAGATTATCGAGTTGGAAATGGCAGACATCATCGCCACCAGCGGAGATGGTACCCCAACCGTCACAAACGACGATATGTAAAATTATTATTTTAGAATTTACAAATGAAATACAAATCTATTCTTTGGGCACTGAGCAGCATGCTGTTCTGTGGCTGTGCGGTTGAAGAGGTAACACCCAATTCAACAGATGATAATGAAAAAAGTATAATGCAAACCATAACCGTTCAGTCGGCTAGTTTTGATGCACCTGCCACCCGTGTAAGTGCCAAGGAAAAGACCGATGGCGGTTACACTTTCCCTTGGCAGGGAGGCGATAAGATAGCTGTGAATGCACAGGCATCTTATGCAACAGGATGGGGATTCTTTTCATTGGTGGCCGATGATGAAGGTTCTACTTCAGGAAAGTTCGAAGGACTGTTCAAGCTTTTGCCCGAAGTGAATTATTATAGCTTTTATCCTGCAAAGAATTTCGATACGGATACTGATGCAAAAGTCATCCCTATTGATTACACCGGCCAGATGCAGACAAAAGATGCCGACCTATCGCACCTGACCAACTACATCTACATGGCAGCAAAGGGTAACGAAAACTTCAATTTCACCTCGAAGCATGTGGGTTCATTGATAAAGATTCAGTTGAAAGACCCTTTTTATTACAAAGCCAACAAGATTATTCTTTCAATTAAGGATGAAGACTTTGTTCTGAAAGGAACCGTTGATTTAACCCAAACCACAGTTGATGCTGCACCAGATATTACAGCAACCGAGAAATCTTCTACCTTCAGGATTGGCTATAGTGTGGGACATGCAGCAATAACCGATAACACCATTACCGTTTATGCCATGATTGCCCCAACCGATTTAACTGGCAAGAAACTTTGGGCAATAGTAAAACATGGCGATAATGGCGATGATGCCATTTATTCGCTTGAAGCCAACCCCGTGAATCCTTTTGTAAAAGGTAAGGCGTATGCTTTGACTGGAACTATAGATGAAGTTTATAAACCAGAACACGAAGCGGTTGATCTGGGTCTAAGTGTTAAGTGGGCTACCTGCAATGTTGGTGCAGACACTCCTGGAGAATTTGGCGGCTACTATGCGTGGGGCGAAACCAAAACAAAGTATGAATACACATGGGACAATTGCTTCGACTGCGTGCGTAGCACTGACCTTTATAAGGACGATAGTGACAATTGTTGGGCTGTTTACAAAAAAGGTGGAAAAACCAAGATTGAACCCGACAGCGGACATGATACTGCCCGTGAGAGATGGGGAGATACATGGCGCATGCCAACAGCAGAAGAATTTGAAGAACTTGTAAACCAATGCACCTGGAAATGGACTACAATGGATGGTAATGTCGGTTATGAAATTACTGGTCCTAATGGTAACAGCATCTTCCTGCCTTCTGCCGGTGTTCGTTACGACACAAGCGAAAACGGCGCGGGGAGTTGGTATTGGTCGAGTACGCTTGGCTCTGAATGCTCTAGCGACGCCGTGAACCTGTACTTCAATAGCAGCAGCCACAAGACAGCAGATGGCGGCCGCAGGTACGGTCAATCTATTCGCCCTGTCAAAGATAAAGATTAGAGTTTAGAGTTTAAAGGGAGACCCCCTCAATCCCCCTTCGCTCGAACTTGTTCGCTTGCGTAACGTAGTGGAGCAAGAAAGGGGGAAGTAAAAGTTTAAAAGGTTTAAAAAGAGGTGCTTCCGAAAGGAGCGCCTCTTTTTGTTGCGATCACAGATCACAGTATCACAGTTTTTTTTAGAATTACTTGAAAGTCACGTTATAGTTCTTAGCATGATATTGCATGTACACATTCATGAAAACCTCAAGTTGGTTGATATGGACGCCTCCGTATCCTGAAGCATCATCGATGTGGTTTTGGAGGGTAAAACGCCCCTGTGCGTATCATTGTCCTTGCTACAAGACGCCATTGTCACTACACCCAAGAGGGCTACTGCCATGCTATTTATTTCTGTTTCTTAATTCAAGATTTTTTGCAAATTTGATGATGTTTCTTACTATTCTGCACTTAAAACAAGGTTAAAACCCAGTGCATCGATAATTCTAAGAAACATTGTTGCACTAGGATTTACCACACCATGTTCTATTTTAGAGATATACGATTTGGTAGTATTCAATCTTCTTGCCAGTTCAGATTGTGTAAGACCAGCTTCCTTTCTCTTTTCCAGCACCATTTCTGCCAGGTATTCGTCATAGGCCTTGGCTCTGTTTGCCTCGCGCTTTGGTGTTCCCTCGGCACCCAGCATTTCATCTAGAACATTATCGAATGATTCAAAATTACTTTTCTGCATAATACTACACTCCGTTTCATCGGCAAAAGTATAAAAAGTTTCCTGATATTGCAACTTTTCTTCTTGAAAAGATTATTTTCTCCATTTCTTTGCTCATTTTTCCTTTATCTACAAAGTCTTCACCCTCATGTTTCATTGTACGAATAAGTGTATTCTTTATTTCCAGATTCGCAACTTTCTTGTTTCTTTTTTCCATATTCTTTTCTTTTTATAATTTGACTTACTGATAAAACAAAACATGTTTACCAGTCATTTTTGTTCTTTATTTGATAAAATCCTATAAAACAATTGGTAGTTTCGATATTAATATCTATTTTTGCAGTGAAAAAGATGAGAGTTGCATATAGGCGATAAGCTCCGCAACCGTCTATTTTATTAGTGCCGTAGATTCTTCGCGAGTTTACGGCATTAGTGTTTTTATTGCCTCTTCTATTTTACGGCGACTTTGGTAGCTGGCATTTACTCTCACTGCTTCTCCATCGAAAACCACATAGCAGGCCAAAATAGCTAGGTTGTCAAAATCCTTTTTCCTGCGAGAAATGTATTTTGATAGTTCAAATGGCCTAACTTGTAAAATATGCTCATCAAGATCTATGACTATTACCTTGCATCCCTGTTTTTTTGCCGACTTGAATCCTGCCGTTACACCTTTCTCACCCATTATACCTTTGCGGTCACCTAACTGATTGCAAATGGTATATTCTGGATTCTTATGGCCGAATGAAATGCTATGAGGGTTAATCTCAATGACAACCTCAGTATAAGAATTCAAAATTGCTCGGGCAGCCCGTATGTTGCTTTTTAATTCTGTTATATCGGCTTTAAGGCTGATCATCAACCTATTGCCAAATATCTCATCGGGATAATACGCCTCTTCCTCTTTTATAGTCTTATCCCTATCCATTCTTGTACCTATTTTCCATATTTTTTCAATTCTCTACTTACCGATAAAGCAAAACAGTCCCCCACAAAGTAAACTCCCTGTGCACAAATGGGAGCCTTGTGGAGGACTGCTTTACGTGCCTTGCCATGAAACTATGTGTTGGCAGGCAACTGATATGCTTTTATTTCTGTTTCTTAATTCCTGTTTTTGATTACGTTGGTAAAGGTACGACAATAAATCTGCATCAAAGAATAATTAGTAAAAATAATGTGGGATTGATGTCCTTTTTTCTTTATTGCGATCACAGATCACAGTATCACAGTTTTTTTAGAAAGGAAATTTCCTTTCTTATTCTTTTTTTTTCTTTTCTTTGTCTTTACTCCTTCATTTGCTTACCTCGCTTCGCTCC
Organism: Candidatus Minthousia equi; assembly: GCA_018065125.1. Classification (GTDB taxonomy): domain Bacteria; phylum Bacteroidota; class Bacteroidia; order Bacteroidales; family Bacteroidaceae; genus Minthousia; species Minthousia equi. The sequence continues at coordinate 32,818 of JAGHTY010000118.1, read as the reverse complement.
CACAGCGATCTTCGATTCCTTTGTCTTTTATCCTTTCTTTTTCTTTCCCATGAACTTTATCTTTCATTTCTTTCGTGCAAACGAAAGAAACGAAACAAAGAAAGGTTGCCCGCTGCGTCTCCAGAAGCTAAAAAGTTCTTTCAATTGCTAAGGCGCAAAAACTCGCTTTGCTCAAACAGTTTGCGCCTCTTAACGCACTTTCAAGCACTTTTCTTCACGCTTCTTCCGCCAAGGCGGGTCACTTGCTGACCTATTGATTATCTTAACGCAATTTCCATAAGGCCAAATCAACTTGTTGCCCCGTTGACTTGTTGACCCGTTGACTTGTTGACTCGTTGACTTTTCTTCCCCCTTAAGGGGGACAGAGGGGGTCTCCTTTTAAACTTTTAAACTTTTAAACCTTTAAACCGGAGCCGAAGGCGACAATCAAAACATATACCCTACATTAACGCTAACGCCAACCTTCTTCGTCATATTGCTCCAGTTGAAGTTTAGTTCGAGCGGACCGATGGCCGACTTATAGCCATAGCCAAGGGCTGCACCATAAAGATGGTCTGAGCTGTTGGTGCTGAAGAATTTATCAGAATGCTGACCGTAGTTTCCTACAGCAAAAACATAATGCTTTGATGCTATGGCATGGCGCAGCGTAATGCCAGCCACAAACAGATTATTCTTTACCAGCTGAAGATAGTTTATGCCGGCAAAGGCTATCTGCTGAGACATGTAATGTCCGTCGGTATTCACGCCACCTATGCAGTTGCAGATAGTGAAATAATCGTTCTTCGACATCCATCTGCCTGCCACGCTTGGTGTTAGCGTGATAGCGTTTGACAAAGGCAGCGCAATGGCAAACTTGGCATCAAGAATGTTCACCGCCTTGCCACCCTCGAACGACCAGCCATTGTCGGTAAACAGTTCATAACCCACGGTGAACAGCATGCCCCTTGTGGCATTGTCGTTGGCATCGCGATTATCAAAAGTTACTCGGCCAAAGTATCCCAGGCTTGGTTCAGAGCTTGAATCCTCGGCCCAGTCGAGATAGTCTTTATGCACCAGCGATTCATCAAAGCTGTAGTAAGAGTAACGAGTGCCAAACATTACCTTCCAGTTCCTCCAGTAGCGTGAAAAATCCAGTTGCACAATGTGTCCGTTGTTCGTTTCCTCCGACACAGGTTCGCCCTTGTCGTATATCTTCATGTCGTTATATTTGAAGTTATACTTCAGCTGTGCCACCCATGCGCTGCTTAGGTGCAGTTTACTGTAGAGGTCTATGTTCAGTCTTCTACCCAATCGGGCTTCGAAACCTACGCTTAGTTTCTTCTTGTGGTTTAGTTCAAGCATGCCGTCGAGCAGCAAGCTGGCAAGTTCTTCCTTGTCAAACCTTGCACCTACACCCACAAAGCTGTTTCGCTCGTTTGCCTTGTAGATAGAAGGCACTGGCACCACGTTGTACATATCCTTTGGCATTGCACGAGGGTGGGGTGCAGGCAAAGGATTTTTCAGTCCTATTTTTTCGCGCAAGGCAATCAGCTCGTCCCATTTTCCACGCGCAGCCACCTCACCTCTGTGCATAAGCGTATCTATCGCCTCGCTGTTGAAACTGGCCGAAGAATAGCCTTTTACGTTCACCTTAATATAAACATCGGTATTTGCCACATTCTCATCGTGCTTTTTCATGCAGAGAATGTCGATAAGCCTAAGGGCAATGGCCTGAGCGGTATTGAGCTTGCTTGAAGGCAAGACCTCTTCAGAAAGATCCACGCCTATCACATAGTCAGCTCCCATCTTTCTAACAAGGTCGACAGGATAATTGTTTGTAATGCCACCATCTGTTAGCACCTTATCGCCTTTTACCACAGGCGCAAAAACCGTTGGTATGGCCATGCTGGCACGCATGCTCTCGGCCAGTACGCCAGCGCGCATATCCACCTCTTGTGCCGTTACCACATCTGTAGCCACGCAGGCAAAAGGAATCTTCAGTTTGTCGTAGCTCATGCTGTCGGGGGTGTCGGCGGTAACCTGCGTCAGCAGTTTTGCCACGTTATAACCTTTCAGCACACCTCCTTGAATAATCTCGCCAGGGGTCTTTTCAAACTTTGCCAACAAGATGTTTCTATCCACCTGTTCCCTCTCGTAAAGGCTCAGCTGCTTTCTTTCGGTCTTGTCCATTAGCAAGGTGCCCCAGTTTTGGCTGCGCATAAGGCTGTCTATCTGGTCGGCATTATATCCCGAAGCATACATGCCACCCACAAGCGATCCGATACTTGTTCCAGCAATATAGTCGATAGGAATGCCAGCCTCTTCTATAACTTTCAGTGCCTTTACGTGCGCAGCGCCTTTTGCGCCACCACCCGATAGCACTACACCAACTTTCTTTCTGCCGGCATGCTGATGCTGTGCAAACATTCCCATTGAGGTTACTATACAGAAACAGAGTAATAATATTCTTTTCATAATTAAAGTTTAATTGTCGCTTCGCTCCGGTTTAAGGGGTTTTAGCGGTAAGTTTTGCAAAGATAATGAAAATTTTGGATTAATTCTTAATTTGGGTTTTGAGTTGTGGGTTATGAGACGCAGAGACGCAAAGTCGCAGAGTTGTGGCTCTGTGTCTTTGCAACTCTGCATCTTCACATCATTAATCACTAACCCACCTTCAAATATTCCACATAAAATTTTGTGCAGTGAAACATTCTGCTTACTTTTGCCTGTGGAATTACATGGATACGAAAAACATATCCGGTGACAATTCTCAGCCAAGCCTGAGCTCACCAATGGTTTCCACAGCATTGCAAGATTCCAACAATGCATATACATATGAAATGATATCGGATTTAGCCATACCTTGTGGCTATGGACGTGCTGTAATCAAGCAGCGTGAAAAAATCATCAAGCGTTTTTATGCTAAATGGTGCGCAGAGCATCCCGACAAACAGATATGGAATAAACATCTTGGAGAATTCATTAAGGTGAAATTCTTATCTATAAATGAAACATATGCAAAAGCAGCTCGTTCTTATGAGTCGACCTTGGCTGTTTTTAGATTAACAGAAGTGCTAAGCGAAGCTACTTTAGTAGAAGAGAAACCTGTGAAACCTAAGGTAAAGAATCAAAAATCCTTTGAAAAAATGATGCTGATGTTAGCTTTTGAAAATATAAAACTAACAGTAGGAAGACAACGCAGCAATGGAGAGCTGGTTCAGTATTGTATAACATCAATAAAATAAAAATGCCTACCAGAAGGCAGGCAAAATTTAAGGCTCGGAACGGTTTTTACCGCAAGGGTTGTTATCCCTTCATCGAAGTTCCTTGAAAACTGCGACAAAAGTAGTATGTTTATCTGACAAAAACAAATTTTTTACCTTTTTTTTGTTGCGATCACAGATCACAGTATCACAGTTTTTTTAGAAAGAACACATTCCTTTCTTATTCTTTTCTTTGTCTTTACTCCTTCATTTCCTTTGTCTTGAAACAAAGGAAACGAAGCAAAGGAAAGTTCAAGGCTGTATGAAAATTCCTAAAAATCTGCACTTTATTCGGGGAGCGCGAAAACTCGCTTCGCTCAAACAGCCCCCGCTCCTTTTTCTCATAAAGCTTGATTTTCTTAACTCAATTTTCATAAGGCCATTTCTACTCGCTGACTTGTTTAATCCTCCCGCCTTGGCGGAAGAAGCGTTAAGAAAAGTGCTTGAAAGTGCGTTAAGAGGCGCAAACTGTTTGAGCAAAGCGAGTTTTTGCGCCTTAGCAATTGAAAGTGCTTTTTAGCTTCTGGAGACGCAGCGGGCAACCTTTCTTTTGTTTCTTATCTTTCGTTTGCACGAAAGAAAAGAAAGAAACAATTTGCAAATCATCCAAAAATAAGGTGCAATTTGCAAAAATAGACGTTTTGCAAGGTGCTGAGAGGGTGATTTTTCTTAAATTTGCATCTATAAAGGTTTAAAAGTTTAAAAGATATAATCATTAACCAGCGAGTTTCCTGCCTCACTGGAAGGGCGTTAAGAAATTTGAAGGATGTGCGTTAAGATGAGCAGGTTGTTTGAGTGCGAAGCACGAGTTTCTGCGAATTAGCACATACGAACAAATTTTAGTCCTGGAAGTGCAGCAGGTGAACTTTGCTTACCTCGGCTTCGCCTCCCACAGCGATTTACAATTCTTTTTGTTTCTTTATCTTTCCTTCATGGGAAAGAAAAAGAAAGTAGAAAAGAAGAAAGAATAAGAAAGTAAAAGAAATAAGAAATTGAAAGGAATGTGTCCTTTCTAAAAAAGAATAAACATGAATAAAGAAATCAAAACCCCACACAACACAGAAAAAGAAGTGTGGAACACCCCAAAGGTGGATGTAATAGAAATAGATGTAACCGACATCATCGCTACAAGTGGTGGTGGAAGTACTGAACCATATCAAGAGGAAAACCAAACAGATATCTGGACAAACTAAAAAAAAGAAGAAATGAAGAACTTATATACTATCATTGCTGCACTGGCAATGGCCATGGGTATGGCAAGCTGCTCGCACGAAGAAGCGATAGAGCAGATAGAGGCAGAAACCCCAAAGGCACCAGTAAAGGTGCAGGCAGTAACCGAGAATGCCGAAACACGAGCCACGTACGAGGTTGGCACCTACCGTGTGCTGTGGAGTGAGGGCGACAAAATAAAGTTTGTGAGTAAAAACGATGATTCTGTAGTGTACTACTTTACACTTTCATCAGAGGCAGGACAACCTAACGGTGAGTTCACGATGGATGCAGATCAGGCAGACCTTGCCGATGGCGAATACATGGTGTACTATCCTGCCACTTGGGAGGGCCTTACTGCCGATGGCAAGATAAAGTCGTGGCCAAGACAGTTATTTAGGTACGGTGTGGCTTGCGACATTTCGGATGCACCTATGGTGGCCACCGCTACCGTGAGCAATGGCGGAACCACTGTTTCAAGTCTTTCGTTTACCAACGTGGGTGCCATGGTGAGGTACACTGCCTTTTCGGGTGAGCAAACAAAATACTTGTACAGCGTAGTATTAAAGGCGAAAAGAATAAATGGCGTGGATGAAGACAGACCTATCTCTGTGCTTAATTTTGATAGCAGGAGGATTGGTGCCAGAAACATCATAACATTTGCCGTTCCACCAGGAAACTACGAAGGGGTAACATTGGAATACAACGTGATAGATGGATCGAAGGCAGTGAAGAAGGCTGCTAACATGAAGATTGAAAGAAACAAATTTTACGATGCCAAATTCCTTGACATGGTTTATAGTGAACCTGTAAAGGCTGTTGACTTTGGTTTGGGTATAAAGATAGCCGACAGAAACCTTGGTGCCGCAAGCCCTGAGGATTTTGGCGATTACTATAGCTTTGGCGAAACAGAAGTAAAGACTCAGTATCTTATAGATGACATCAGATTCCCGGATTGCCCACAAAGTTCAGATTTGCCATTGGATCATGATGCTGCATACACTGCCTGGGGTGGCAATTGGCATGTACCATCGGACATTGAAATAGGTGCTTTGTTAGGATCCCTTAATTGGAATTGGACAGATAATTACAATGGTACCGGTGTGGCTGGTTATATATTAACGAGTAAAGTAAGCGGTTATGAAGGAAACTCTGTATTCTTGCCACAAACCCTTTCATCCGAAACTGATGGAAGTAGGGAATCTGGTCTTTACTGGACAGCTACAACTCCTATTGAAAGGGATCATGTTAATGCAGAGGCACTTAGATTAAGTACCTTGAAAACTGAGAAGGTAATTCGCTCTCGTGGCCTTCCTATCCGCCCTGTTTGGAGGGAGCGGGAGTAGGGGCCCCCTCTGTCCCCCGAAGGGGGAGGAGTTTTGGGTTTTGAGTTAACCTAAACTTTGAAAATAAGAAAAGGGTGAACGTTTGTTCACCCTTTTTGTGTTTATAATATTGATAAGGAAACCCTTCTTCCTAAGCCATTGAATATGCGGAAAAGAGTAGAGAGCTGAATATCGGCATGACCATTCTCTACGCGTGAGATGAAACTTTTTTTTGTTCCTATTTTAATTGCAAGTTGTTCTTGCGTGAGTCCTGCTTTCAGACGTTCTGCCTTTAGGCGTTCACCTATAATAAAGGCATCGCAACCCAATTCAAAGTTTTCGCGTTCTGGGGTGCCCAAGGCGCCAAAATCCTCGGTTATCAGATCTTCCAGTGGGGTGCATCCTATTGCTTTTAACTCTTCCTGTGTCATTGTTTTCTGTTTTTAAGTTGAGCCTTTTCGGCAAAATATTCTTTCATAATTGCAGTTGCACGCTTAATATGCTGAGACGGTGTTTTCGTTGTTTTCTTTTGGAAAGCATTGAAGAGAACAACTAGGTTTCCTTCGTCCATACAGCAGAATATACGATAAATGTTTCCACTTTCTTCTACTCTTATTTCATACAACCCCTTTACTCCTTCGATACTCTTGAAAAACTGTGAAGGTATTACCTGTTCTACCATTATGTAGATGAATACCTTATATATTTTCTCGAGGACTTCTTTTGGCAGTGTTCGCTTGAATTCCTTGAAATATTCGCGAAATGGAACTATCTGCCTTACATAATTTCTTTCTTTTTTCATTAAGCTTGCTGCAAAGATAACTAATTAGTGAACAAATCCAAACTATTTTATTTAAAATTCTCGTAAAAACAAAATAGTCCCCCACAACGATTTCTCCCTACGTCATAAATGGGAGCCTTGTGGAGGACTATTTTACTTGCATTGCCGTATTCTATGTTAGCAAGGCAACTTATATTCTATTTCTTTTCTGGTTCTTATTCCTTTGTGTTTTAGTGAAACATTTATACTGCAAAAATAGAGAAAATCTATTAATAATGCAAGAAGACTTACTAAAATGTTATTATGCCATAAAAGAAATGAAGAGAACGAAGCGAGGTAAGCAAAAGAAGAGGAGAAAGCATACCATTATTACAAAATTGATAACTCATAACAAATTTGTATGTAAATCTTTAGACATTTAAATAAAGTTTGTATCTTTGCAAAAAATAAAATTTATAAACCTAAATACTATAGTATTATGACAAAGAAAACATTGTACGTTATCATGATGGTTTTTGGGATGCTGGCATTGGCACCACAAGACGCAAAGGCACAATTTGGTCTTTTCAAGAAGAAAAACAAGACAGAGAAGACAGAAGAGATTAGAACAATTCCTCTCTCTGAGGTGCTGCAGCTGATGAGCGAATATCCTATGACCGACCGCGAGACACTGGCTACCATTACTCAGGCATACAAGAACACCATGGGTGCAGGTAAGGAAATTCTGGCAGTGAATGCAAAGCATTGGTTCTACAAGCGCGATGATTTTGGAAATATTCTTTTCCGCCGCACAAGCATCATGGTGCAATACACCGGTCAGGATGGCAACATGCACTTGCACATGCTGCGCTGCGAACAGGAATTTAACGGTGCAGGATATGATGAACTGCAGGTTTATGAAGATCCTATGATTGTAAACTATCGTGACAGAATTATTGAGCGATAATTGTTTCTGGTTATCAGAATTTGATTTTTTTAATCAAGCTTTGAACATATAAGAAAAGGGTGAACGATTTGTTCACCCTTTTTTCTTGTTGCGATCACAGATCACAGTATCACAGTTTTTTTTAGAAAGGAATTTCCTTTCTTATTCTTTTTTTCTTTATCTACTTTCTTTGTCTTTCCCATGAAGGAAAGACAAAGAAACAAAAAGAAAGTTCACCTGCTGCACTTCCAGGACTAAAATTTGTGCGTATGTGCTAATTCGCAGAAACTCGCATTACATGCTCAAACAGCCTGCTCATCTTAACGCACATCCTTCAAATTTCTTAACGTCCCTCCAGTGAGGCAGGAACTTCTTAGGTCGCTTCGCTCAAACAACCCCCGCTCCTTATCCTCATAAACCTTGATTTTCTTAACGCAATTTTCATAAGGCCATTTCTGATTAGTGATTAGGGATTACGATAACGATAACGAAAACTCGTTATTCATTATTCATTGACAATTGACTTGTCAATTGTTTCTTGTATTCTCCTGCCGTAACGCCATAAACGCTCTTGAATTGTCGGCGGAAGGTAGATTGTTCCTTGTATCCGCATCGCATTACAAGCACGTCGATCAGTTCATCGGGATTTTCTTTCATCATCTTTACGAACTGTGCAAGGCGATATTCTGCTATCCACTGACGTACGGTTTTTCCGGTTACATTGTTGATGCACAAAGAGATCATCGAGCGACTGGAGTTTACTGCTGTTGCCAGCGTTGGCAGGTCGAGGTCGGGGTTAAGATACAGCTTTTCTTCGGCCATGGCACTCTCGATGCGTTCGTAGAGTGTTTTGATGTTCACAACTACCTTCTCGGCCTTTGTTTCCTCAAGTTGCTGCACCAGTTCCCTGATTTCTTCCTTCGACTCGCTAAGATCTTGCTGCGTCATTTCTATGATTTGCAGTTCTTTTCTGTTTCTGCGCATCAATGTCACGATAATGATACCTGCAATGAGCGTGATACCCAGCAGCACCGACAGCAGTATGATGGTGAGGTGCTGGCGCTTTAGCTGGTGTTCGGCATCCTGGTGTGCCAGCTGATGCTCTTGCACCTTGTGCAGTGCCAGCTGTTCGCTTAGCTCGCGCACCGTGTTGTGCTGGCGGATGCTGTCGCTTATGGCAACTGCCCTTTTCAGGTAGGCATTGCTTGCCTTGATATCGTTGGATTTGGCTGCCTCCTCTGCCATGAGGGTAAGGTATTCTACATATTCGGTATTAAGGCTATCTTCCTGGTACAATTGCTCAGCTGCCTGCCTTGCATCGTTGAATTCAGCCTTTTTTCCGGCAAAGAGCAGTTCGCGCAATACCGAAACCTTGTTTATAGGTGAGCTGGATGCCTGTGTGTGGCTCCATTTCTCGATGTATGCCTTTACCGAGTCGGGGTTATTCTTCAGGCGGTAGGCACGTGCTATCTTTCCATACATCTGGCACTGGTAGAAATCGGCAAATTCGTGTGTGGCGGTGCTGGATTTCTGCATGGTTTCGGGGCGTTGCTCAATAAACGAAGGATCCTTGTCAAAGCGTTCTACCTGTGAGAGAATATCCTGGCAGATATCAATCACCTTGTCGTAATCCTTGGCTTCATTATAAAGGCTTGCTTGTTTTCTTTGCAGTGAGATAAGTGCGATGAAATCAGCAAAACTGTTGTTTTGCTTTAGCAGGTTATATGCGTTGGCGTATGTTTCGCGTGCTTCGGCAGTTTTCCCTAATTCCTGCTGTGCTGTGCCTATACGTCCCATGAGGGTGGCTTCATCGCTGTGCATGCTTTCGTGTCCGTGGCAGATGGCAATGCCGCGGTTGGCATATTTCAATGTTTCAACATGGCGAAGGCTGCTTGAGGTGATGTCTGATGCTAGCACGCAGATTTCCTCTTCAAGGTAGGCGTCATCGCCAAACTCTCCTTTATCCAGCAAACGGTTACAAATCACCAGTGCACTGTCAAGGTCTTCCTCGCCACTGTATGTTACTATGGCATGGAAATAGTCGCATCGCTGAGGTGTCATTAGCTTGGCATCTCTTAGCGAGTCGAGCATGACGTGTGCCTTCTGCGGGTCGGAATTCATATAGTTCATGCAGTTGTCGATAAGGGTAAAGGTTTCCCTGCTAGGATAGTCTTTTCCACCTTCTGGGGTGGGGTGCTCATCCTTGCATTGGCAAAATAACCCTATCAATGGCAAGAGAAGAAATAAGAGTCGTTTAGTCATATTCCTATTTATTTTATTGCAAAATAAAGCACAAATATGGGAAAATGACCTTGCAAAACGTCTATTTTTTCAAAATAACTGCAAATTTAGACGTTTTGCAAGGTCGTGGAGCGTAAAAACCAAGTACTTTTGCACCAAGAAAACGTTATTTTAATTTTATACATTATTGTTATGAAAAAGATTTTTTCTGTTTTTAGCATGCTGGTAGTACTGGCATTGTCGTTCACTGCTTGTACCGAGACAAAGGAAGATCCATATTTTCCTACTGAAAAGTTCAAGAATGTCCTGTTCGTTTCAGAGGCTGAGTTTAGTGAAGACTTCCTGAAGTTGGTAGATGTTACCTGTACCTATACTGACATGAGTGGCAAGACAACTAATTATACACCAAAGAGTGGCAAGATCAGCATTCAGGATACTGCTACCAAGCTTCCTGCTGACTTAAAGTTGGTTTGCACTGCTTCAAAGAGCAAGGACTATGATACCTACAAGGCAAGCAAGGACAAGTTTGACCTTACTGTAACTAGTCCATCAAGAAATGCTTATTGGGTGGCAACAAGTGGCCAGCAATACATTTGTACAGGGCATGAATCAACCCCTCATAAAACTACTGGTTTACCTGCCAGCGAGGTTGATAAGTTAATTACAGATGCAGTAAAGTTGCTTAACTTTACCTTTGCAGGTACATTCTCAATGAATGGCGAGAAGGCTTCATTTACTGAGAAGTAATGTTGTCCCTTCGACTCCAGTTCAATTGTCGCTACGCGACGGTTTAAGAGTTTAAAAGGTATATACAAAGAGGTGTTTCCTTTCGGAAGCACCTCTTTTTCATTTTTCTTAATTTTTCTTCTTCTTTCGTTTGCTTACCTCGCTTCGCACTCAAACAACCTGCTCATTTTAACGCCCCTCCTTCAAATTTCTTCACGTCCTTCCAGCGAGGCAGGAACTTCTGGGGTCGCCTTCGGCTCCAGTTTAAAAGGTTAAAAGTTTAAGAGTTTAAAAGATATAATCATTAATCACTAATCGTTAATCATTAATCAAAGATGGCCTTATGGAAATTCCGTTAAGAAAAACAAGGTTTATGAGGAAAAGGAGCGGGGGTTGTTTGAGCGAAGCGAGTTTTCGCGCTCCCCGAATAAAGTGCAGATTTTTAGGAATTTTCATACAGCCTTGAATTTTCCTTTGCTTCGTTTCCTTTGTTTCAAGACAAAGGAAATGAAGAGAAGAAGTCGAGGTAAGCAAATGAAAGTAACATCCATTATTAATAATTGGTGAAGGGGGTTGATATCCATTGAGTGGGATAGAGATAAAACAAAAGAGGTTCACATTGCTGTGAACCTCTTGCGCTTCAAGATGGGCTTGAACCAACGACCCCCTGATTAACAGTCAGGTGCTCTAACCAACTGAGCTATTGAAGCAGTTGCATTTCTTTTGTTTAGCGCTTCAAGATGGGCTTGAACCAACGACCCCCTGATTAACAGTCAGGTGCTCTAACCAACTGAGCTATTGAAGCAGTTTTCTTAGAAATGCGGTGCAAAAGTACATCTACTTTTTGAAATATGCAACATTTCAAACAAAAAAATATATTCTTCACACGAAATAAAGTTAAAAGTTGGGCGCAGTGTAGTGCTATAACGAGTAATTGCATTACTTTTGTCGGTTGATATAAGGTTAGGGTTATTCCTTAACCACAAAACCGCAAAACCATAAAATCATGACTAAAAAAATAATATCCTTGCTGATGTGTGTGATGAGCCTGCAGATGTGGGCGCAGAGCAACTCGCAACGCAATTTCCAAATGGTTCAGGGAATGGACGTTTTCACCACCATCTGCAGGGAACTGGATATGTTCTATGTTGACAGCATCAACGCCAGGAAGATAGTAGGCACAGGCATTAACGCCATGCTGTCGCAGCTGGATCCCTATACCGTTTACTACTCGGAAGAGGAGATGGACGAACTGAAGATGATGACCACCGGTAAGTATGCCGGCATAGGAAGCGTGATAAGGCAGTACCAGAAAGACAAGGTGGTGATAGCCGAACCATACGCCGGAAGTCCTGCTGCAAAGGTGGGGTTAAAGGCAGGCGACATCTTGCTTGAGATAGATGGAAAGGATCTTACAGGAAAGAACACATCCGACGTGAGCAGCATGCTGCGTGGCGAGCCACAAACAACCTTTTTATTAAAGGTGCAGCGCCCAGGTGTGGAAAAGCCCCTCAGCTTCAAGATTACACGTGAAACCATCTCGACCCCTGCCGTTCCTTACTATGGCATGGTGGCTGCACAGGTGGGATATGTGAACCTAAGCCAGTTTACCGAGCACTGCTCGGAAGATGTGCGCCGTGCGGTGATAGAGCTGAAGGCAAAGGGTGCCACATCCTTGGTATTAGACCTTCGTGGCAATGGCGGTGGCTTGCTGAGCGAGGCAACCGAAATAGTGAATCTTTTTGTGCCAAAGGGAAAGAACGTGGTGAAGCTGCAGGGAAAATCGCCTGCTAGCAAATCTGAATATAGCACCAAGAAAGAACCATTCGACCTGCAGCTGCCTGTGGTGGTGCTGGTGAACAACTCTACGGCATCTGCATCAGAGATTGTATCGGGTGCCCTGCAGGATATGGATCGTGCCGTGATAATGGGTACACGCACCTTTGGAAAAGGCTTGGTGCAAACCCCACGCGACCTGCCATACAACGGAAGCCTGAAGCTTACTACTGCCAAATACTACATTCCAAGCGGACGCTGTATTCAGGCGATAGATTATTCACACCGCAATGAGGCAGGACAGCCAGAGCGCATTGCCGATAGCCTTACACATGTGTTCTACACCCAGGGTGGACGTGAGGTGCGCGATGGTGGTGGCATTCGTCCGGATGTAGAGGTGCAGCTGGATACATTGGCAAACATCAGTGGCTATCTTTCTGTGGATGACGTGCTGTTTGACTTTGCTACCGAGTATTGCCTAAAGCACAAGACCATTCCTGCCGTGGCACAGTTCAGCATTACCGACCAGGAATTTGACGCTTTCTGCGAGAAGGTGAAGAAAAGTGACTTTAAATACGACAAGCAAACCGAGGAGGTGCTGAAGCGCCTGAAGGAAATTGCCAAGTTCGAGGGTTACCTGGATGTGGCAAAGGATGAATTTGAAGCCCTGGAGCAGAAGCTGAGCCATAACCTGGATTACGACTTGCAGAACAACAAGAAAGACATTAAGGAACTGCTGGCAAACGAAATAGTGAAGCGCTATTACTACCAGGCAGGTGGCATTGAGGAGGCACTGAAGAGCGACGTGGTGGTGAAGAAGGCACTTGAACTGCTGGCAGACATGGATGCCTATCGTGCATTGTTAACAAAGAAAACCGAGGAATAATGAGCCATACAAAACATTTGAACAAGAACCGCCAGTTTGCCGTAGGTATTTTCGTACTGGTGTTTGTGGTACTTTGCGTAGTAGTAATCTTCCTGATGATGTGCTACGACAGAATGGGCAAGCAAACATCGACCAAGGACTATTACGAGATAGAACTGAACCGCGGCTTTGCGGGAGATAGCCTGATACTTGCGGTGAACGACAGTGTGCTGTTTAACGGCGTGGTGACGCAGGATACCCTGAAGCTGAGTTTCAAGCCTTTTGACGAAAGCCACATGCTTTCTGTGGGCGACCCTGTTACGGGAATGGCTCAGAATAACACCATCTCTATTCCAAAAGGACGTATCATATTGAAACGCACCGAGGATAAGCGCGGATTACTCGTTACCGAGCAAGAATGGTAAAAAAGGCATTTTTTTCATAAAAATGTTTTGTAATTCACTAAAATACACTATCTTTGCACCGATAGATGATTGAAGGGGGCTTCGATAAGCCTCCTTTTTTGTACTTTAAACATTAAAAATGATAAAGAAAGAAATTGTTTCTCAGTTAGTTGAGGACTGGCTGAAGGATAAGGATTACTTCTTGGTAGATGTAACAGTGAGCCCTGATGACCGAATTGTGGTAGAAATTGACCATAAGGAAGGTGTGTGGATTGAAGACTGCGTGTCATTGAGTCGTTTCATAGAGGAACATCTCAGCAGAGACGAGGAAGATTACGAACTGGAAGTGGGTTCGGCAGGTATCGGACAGCCATTCAAGGTGCTTCAGCAGTACATCAACCATGTAGGCAGTGAAGTAGAGGTGCTGGCAAACGACGGCAAGAAGCTGAAGGGTATCCTGAAGCAGGCAGACGAGCAGGGATTTGTACTCGAAACCACTGTTAAGGTAAAGCCTGAAGGTGCCAAGCGACCTAAGAACGAGCAGGTAGAAATGAACTTTCAGTATAACGAAGTGAAATATACCAAATATTCTATACAATTCAAGTAAATAAAAAAATCAAGATAATATGGCAAAGAAAGCAGAGGCAATCGACATGATTGCTACATTCCAGGAATTCAAGGAGAATAAGAATATTGACCGCACCACTATGGTGAGTGTGTTGGAAGAGAGTTTCCGCAAGGTGATTGCAGGTTTGTTTGGCAGCGATGACAACTACGACGTGGTAGTGAACCCAGACAAGGGTGACTGCGAAATCTACCGCAGCCGCGAGGTAGTTGAGGATGGTGAGGTAAAGGATCCTAACCGCCAGATTTCACTGAGCGATGCCAAGGAAATCGATAGCGACTATGAACGGGGTGAGGAAGTAAGTGACCAGGTGGATTTTGCACGCTTCGGTCGCCGTGCTATCCTGAACCTGCGTCAGACATTGGCAAGCAAGATCTTGGAGTTGGAGCACGATAACTTGATTAACAAGTACAAGGACCGTATCGGTCAGGTAGTAAGTGCCGAGGTTTACCAGATCTGGAAGAAGGAAACACTGCTGATTGACGAGGAAGGCAACGAGTTGCTGTTGCCAAAGACAGAGCAGATTCCAGGCGATTACCTGCGCAAGGGTGAGAATGCACGTGCAGTTGTGCTGCGTGTAGATACCGGTAATGGTAATCCAAAGATTATCCTGAGCCGTACCGCTCCTGCATTCCTTGAGAGATTGCTGGAAGCAGAGGTTCCTGAGGTAAACGATGGCTTGATCACTATCCGTCGTGTGGCACGTATCCCAGGTGAAAGAGCAAAGATTGCTGTTGAAAGCTATGACGACCGTATTGATCCAGTAGGCGCATGCGTAGGTGTTAAGGGAAGCCGTGTTCGTGGCATCGTTCGTGAATTGCAGGGTGAGAACATCGACGTGGTGAACTTTACCCAGAACGAGGATTTGTTCGTTCGCCGTGCACTGAGTCCTGCTAACGTAGCTTCTGTAACTCTTGACAGAGAAAACAAGAAGGCAGAGGTTTACCTGGATCCAGATCAGGTATCACTGGCAATTGGTAAGGCAGGTACCAACATCCGTTTGGCAAGCATGCTTACCGGTTACACCATCGACGTATTCAGAAACATGCAGGAAGGTGAGGAAGATGAAGAAGATATCATGCTGGATGAATTCACAGATGCTATCGATCCATGGATCATCGATGCCATCAAGGCAGTAGGCTTGGATACAGCACGCCAGGTATTGGGTGCTCCACGTAGCATGCTTACCGACAAGGCAGACTTGGAAGAGGATACCGTAGATGAAATCCTTGGCATCCTTCAGGAAGAGTTCGAGAAGTAACAACACAATTTAGAAAGCGGTTAAGAAAAGTATATGGCTAGACGATTAAATCAGGTAGTAAAACAATTTAATATCGGACTCTCTACCATCGTAGAGTTTCTGAACAAGAAGGGCCTTGGCAACTTTGAGGAGGACCCTAATGCGAAGATTGATGATGCACAGTTCGAGGCATTGCGCAAGGAATTCAGCAAGGACGAGGACTTGGCAGCGCGCAAGGATCAGATGATGACTGCCCGCATCATGCAGCAGAAAGATAAAAAGGCAGAAAAGGCGCAGGCACGTGCCGAGCGTGAAGCTGCCGAACGCGAAGCTTCTGCAAAGGAAGAGGTGAAAATAGAAATTGAGGATAAGCAGCCAAAGATCTTGGGCAAGATCGACTTGAACAAACCAAAGGCAGAGAAGAAGCCAGAAACTGCACCAGAGCCAGAACCTGTAAAGGTAGAAAAGGTAGTAGAAGCTCCTGAGGTGAAGGAAGAACCTGCTATTCAGCAGCCAAAGGCAAAGAACAACATCAAGACCGTAGAGGAAGGTGGTGTTACAAAGGTTGTGGCAGAATACGACAACAAGATTCGTGTGCTGGGTTCAATTGACCTGGATGCTTTGAATCAGTCAACCCGTCCTAAGAAGAAGAGTCGTGAGGAAAAGCGCAAGGAGCGTGATGAAAAGATGCGCAAGCCTATGGGTGGCAATAACAATGCTCGCCCAGAAAACCGTCAGGGTGGCAATAATAATGGTGGTCAGGGAAAGCAGAACAACGACCCTAACCGCAAGCGCCAGCGCATTAACAAGACTCAGGTGGATGTGGCAGCAGAAAGCAAGCGCATCGACAATCAGAATAACAAGAATGGCCAGAACAAGGGTAAGGACTTTGGCAAGAAGCAGAACAATGATATGCAGAGCCAGCAGCAGGGTGGCAAGCATAACCGTCGTGACAAGCAGAAGGGCAACTTCAACAACAACATCGCTGTAAAGGAGGTTTCTGATGAAGATGTAGCAAAGCAGGTTCGCGAAACCTTGGCTCGCCTTACCGGCAAGCAGAAGGCCAACAAGACAGGTGCCAAGTATCGTAAGGAAAAGCGTGAAAACGCATTCAACCGTCAGCAGGAGGAGTTGATGGAAGAAGCAGCAGAAAGCAAGGTACTGAAGCTGACAGAGTTTGTAACAGCAAACGAGTTGGCAACCATGATGAACGTAAGCGTAAATCAGGTTATCGGTACCTGTATGAGCATTGGTATGATGGTATCTATCAACCAGCGTCTTGATGCAGAAACCATCAACCTTGTAGCTGAGGAATTTGGATTTACAACAGAATATGTAAGTGCCAGCGTATCTGAGGCTGTTGCCGAGGAAGAGGATTCTGAGGAAGATTTGCAGCCACGCGCACCAATCGTAACAGTGATGGGTCACGTTGACCACGGTAAGACTTCATTGCTTGACTACATCCGTAATGCCAACGTTATTGCCGGTGAGGCAGGTGGTATTACCCAGCACATTGGTGCATACAACGTAGAGTTGGAAGACGGACGAAACATTACATTCCTGGACACTCCAGGTCACGAGGCATTTACCGCCATGCGTGCCCGTGGTGCTCAGGTTACCGATATTGCCATCATCATTGTTGCTGCTGATGATAGCGTGATGCCTACTACCCGTGAGGCAATTGCACACGCACAGGCAGCCAACGTACCAATGGTGTTTGCTATTAACAAGATTGATAAGCCAGGTGCTAACCCTGAGAAGATTAAGGAAGACTTGGCTAACATGAACCTGTTGGTAGAGGATTGGGGTGGTAAGTACCAGAGCCAGGAAATCAGTGCCAAGCAGGGTATTGGTGTTGAGGAATTGCTGGAAAAGGTATTGCTTGAAGCAGAAATGCTCGACTTGAAGGCAAATCCTAACCGTAAGGCTACTGGTTCAATCATTGAATCTTCACTGGACAAGGGTCGTGGCTTCGTAGCTACCATCTTGGTTAGCAACGGTACCTTGCATGTAGGCGACATTGTCTTGGCAGGTACATACTATGGACGTGTAAAGGCTATGTTTAACGAACGTAACCAGCGTGTAACAGAGGCAGGTCCTGCCGAGCCAGTAATCATCCTTGGTTTGAACGGTGCACCTCAGGCAGGTGATACCTTCCATGTGATGGATTCTGATCAGGAGGCACGTGAAATTACCAGCAAGCGCGAGCAGCTGCAGCGTGAGCAGGGATTGCGTACACAGACACATATGACACTGGATGAAATCGGTCGTCGTATTGCTCTGGGTGGTGTGAAGGAATTGAACATCATCGTGAAGGGTGACGTGGATGGTTCTGTTGAGGCATTGAGCGATTCGTTCATCAAGCTTTCAACCGAGAAGATTCAGGTGAATGTCATCTTCAAGGCAGTAGGTCAGATTTCAGAGAGCGATGTTTCATTGGCAGAGGTATCAGATGCCATCATCGTTGGTTTCCAGGTTCGTCCTTCTGCAGGTGCCCGCAAGGCAGCCGAGGCAGCAGGTGTTGACATCCGCGTATATTCAGTTATCTACGATGCTATCGAAGAGGTGAAGACCGCAATGGAAGGTATGCTGGAGAAGGTAGTGAAGGAAGAGGTTACTGCTACCATCGAGGTACAGCAGGTATTCCATATCAGCAAGGTGGGTATGGTTGCCGGTGCTATGGTACGCGAGGGTAAGGTGAAGCGTTCAGACAAGGCTCGCCTGATTCGTGATGGTATCGTAATCTTCACTGGTAGCATCAATGCCTTGAAGCGTTTCAAGGACGATGTGAAGGAAGTAGGTACCAACTTTGAGTGCGGTATCAGCCTTACCAGCTGCAACGATATCAAGGAAGGCGATATCATCGAATCATTCCAGGAGATAGAGGTAGCACAAACATTGGATTAAAATGTTGTTGGATATTGTAATTGTAGTAGCCCTGGTTATAGGACTTGTATTAGGTTGGATGAAGGGATTCTTCCTGCAACTGGCTGGTTTGGCTGGTGCGGTGATAGGTTTCTTCATCGCCTGCTTCATATATGCTCACTTTGGGGATTCACTGATTCCCAAAGGGGCAACATCTACTACACAAATGCTTTGCTTCTTGGTGCTGTGGATTGTGATGCCATTGTTGCTCACTCTTTGCGCCAAGTTTATAACAGGTATCTTTAAAACTATCAGCTTAGGATGGCTGAATAATGTACTGGGTGGTGTTACCGGTGCTTTGAAAATGCTGTTTTTCATTAGTTTGGCACTTACATTCCTTGAATTTATCGATCAGAAGAATGAAAACCCTATGATCGACAAGCAGACAAAGGAAACATCAAAGTTGTATTATCCAGTGCAGAAGTTCGCATCGAAGGTTCTGCCTTCAGATTTCTTGTCGAAGGTTGAGGCTGCAGGCGAAATATTCAAGCCAAAGGTAGAAACAACCGAAGGTAAGGATACCGAAGAATAAAGGTTAAGGTAATTAGAGAAAATGTCAGATAACAACAAACTGGTGCGCGAGGTAGCCGAAAAGAAATATGAATTTGGCTTTACTACCGATGTGCATACAGAAATCATAGAAAAAGGTCTGAACGAAGACGTTATCCGTTTGATTTCAGCAAAGAAGGGCGAACCAGAGTGGTTGCTCGACTTTCGCTTGAAAGCATACAGATACTGGCTTACACAGAAGGTTCCTACATGGGCACATCTGGATATCCCTGAGATTGATTTTCAGGCGATTTCATATTATGCCGACCCTACTGCCAAGAAACCAGAAGGTAACAAGGAAATTGACCCAGAGTTGATGAAGACATTCGACAAGTTGGGTATTCCCCTCGAGGAGCGTCTGGCATTGAGCGGTACGGCAGTAGATGCCGTAATGGATTCTGTTTCGGTAAAGACAACTTTCAAGGAAACCCTTCGTGAAAAGGGTATCATTTTCTGCTCTATCAGTGAGGCAGTGCGCGAGCACCCTGATTTGGTAAAGCAGTATTTAGGCAGTGTTGTTCCCTATCGTGACAATTTTTATGCTGCCTTGAACTCTGCCGTGTTTAGTGATGGATCGTTTGTGTATATTCCTAAGGGTGTTCGTTGCCCTATGGAGTTATCTACCTATTTCCGTATCAATGCTGCCAACACAGGTCAGTTTGAACGTACACTCATTGTAGCAGATGACGACTCGTATGTTTCTTATCTTGAGGGTTGTACAGCACCAATGCGTGATGAAAACCAGTTGCATGCGGCAATTGTAGAGATTGTAGTGCACGAACGTGCCGAAGTGAAATATTCTACCGTTCAAAACTGGTATCCAGGAGATGCCGAGGGTAAGGGTGGTGTTTATAACTTTGTAACCAAGCGTGGACATCTTCGTGGTGCAGATAGCAAATTGTCGTGGACGCAGGTTGAAACAGGTTCTGCCATTACATGGAAATACCCAAGCTGTATTCTGAGTGGCGATAACTCGCAGGCAGAATTCTACAGTGTGGCAGTTACCAATAACTATCAGCAGGCAGATACCGGTACAAAGATGATTCATATAGGTAAGAATACCAAGAGTACTATTATTAGTAAAGGTATCAGTGCCGGCAAGAGTCAGAACAGCTACCGTGGTTTGGTAAAGGTAGATGCCCGTGCAGATGGCGCAAGAAACTATAGTTCGTGCGATTCACTGCTTCTGGGTAGTGAGTGTGGTGCTCATACATTCCCTTATATGGACATCAAGAACGATTCGGCAATTATTGAGCACGAGGCAACCACCAGCAAGATTAGTGAAGAACAGTTGTTCTATTGCAATCAGCGTGGTATTCCCGTAGAAGAAGCCGTGGGGTTGATTGTGAACGGATATGCTAAAGATGTAATTAATAAACTTCCTATGGAATTTGCCGTTGAGGCACAGAAATTGCTGAGTGTTTCATTGGAAGGAAGCGTAGGATAAATAAGGATGTTAGAGATAAGAAATTTACATGCCAGTGTAAACGGCAAGGAGATATTGAAGGGTATAAACCTTACCATTAAGGATGGTGAGGTGCATGCACTGATGGGTCAGAATGGCGCAGGTAAAAGTACTTTGAGTAATGTGCTGGTAGGAAATCCTGCCTATGAGATTACAGAAGGAACTGTGTTGCTAAACGGAAAGGATTTGTTGGCGATGAAGCCAGAAGAACGTGCGCACGAAGGTGTCTTTATGTCGTTTCAGCATCCGGTAGAAATCCCTGGCGTATCTATGGTGAACTTTATGCGTGCAGCAGTAAATGCCAAGCGCAAGTACCATGGTGAGGAACCATTAAGTGCAAGCGATTTCCTGAAGCTGATGCGTGAAAAGCGTAAGATTGTTGAGCTAGACAACAAATTGGCAAACCGCTCAGTGAACGAGGGTTTCAGTGGTGGTGAAAAGAAACGTAACGAAATCTTCCAGATGGCTATGCTGGAACCTACCTTTGCCATTTTGGATGAAACAGATTCAGGTCTTGACGTAGATGCGCTTCGTATTGTGGCAGAAGGTTTCAATAAGTTGAGAACCCCACAGACAAGTGCCATGGTCATTACCCATTACCAGCGTCTGCTGGATTATCTGAAGCCAGACATTGTACATGTTCTGTTAAACGGTAAAATCGTTAAGACAGCAGGCCCAGAGTTGGCTCAAGAGATTGAGACACGCGGATTTGACTGGATTAAAGAAGAAATAGGACTATGACGGGAGGACAAAAATACATATCCCAAAACGCTGAAGGTGCGCTGCTGATAAGCATTCCTAAGAATGTGCAGGTAGAGCAACCTATTCGTGTAACGATAGAGCGTCAGCCGGGAGAACCCCTTGAAGAGGACCGTCATATCTGCATTGAAATGGGAGAGAGCGCATCTGCATGCATTATCCTGGATGACAAGATCAAGGAAGCAGATGAACCCACCAAAACCAAGCAGGAAATATTGGTAACTGCTGGTGAAAACAGTAAATTGCAGCTGTATGAGGTGGAAGAAACCCATTTTGAACACGAAAGAAAATCACAGATCACAGTTAATCAGAAAGCATATAGCAATGTAACATTGCTTTCGCTCACCTTGCTTTCTGGTCATACAGAAAATACCACTACCGTACACCTCAATGGTGAAGGTGCTGAAACCAATCTGTTGGGTGGCGTGATTGCAGATGGACATCAGCATGTAGAAAACCATACATTGATAGACCATGCTGTTCCTAACTGCCAGAGCAATGAACTATATAAATATGTGTTGGATCAGGATGCTGTTGGTGTTTTTGAAGGCAGAATCCTTGTACAGAAAGGTGCACAGAAGTCTGTTAGCCAGGAAACAAATGCCAATCTGGTTTCTACAAAGACAGCAAGAATGTTCACTCAGCCAGCACTGGAGATTTATGCAGATGACGTAAAGTGTAATCATGGTGCAACTGTAGGTCAGTTGGATGAAAAGGCATTGTTTTATATGCAGCAGCGTGGTATCCCATACGATGAGGCACGTATGTTGCTGAAGTTTGCTTTCGTAGGCGAGGTGCTTGACCAGATTCCATTAGAGGCTTTCCGTGAGCGTCTGCGTCATTTGGTAGAAAAGCGCATTTGTGGTGAATTGCCATCATGTGGTGCTTGTAAACTATGTAAATAGTCATTTATGTACGATATAGCAAAGATTCGTGAAGACTTTCCCATACTAAGCAGGGAAGTGTACAAGCGTACGTTGGTGTATTTAGACAATGGAGCTACTACACAGAAACCTCGTGTGGTGGTGGATGCTATGACAAACGAGTATTACTCTGTCAATGCCAATGTGCACAGAGGCGTACATTTCCTGTCTCAGCAGGCAACAGAGTTGCATGAAGGCAGTCGCGAAACCGTACGAAAGTTTGTCAATGCCCGTTCAACAAACGAGATTGTCTTTACGCGTGGTACCACCGAAAGCATGAATCTGCTGGCTTACAGCTTTGGCGAAGCCTTCATGAAAGAAGGCGATGAAGTGATTGTGAGTACCATGGAGCATCACAGCAACATAGTACCATGGCAGTTGCTTCAGGCAAGGAAAGGCATTGTCATCAGGGTTATCCCAATGAATGATGCGGGTGAACTGCTGATGGATGAATACAAGAAACTGTTCAATGAACGTACCCGTTTGGTGAGTGTTGCACATGTTAGCAATGTGCTAGGAACCATCAATCCTGTAAAGCAGATGATTGCCTATGCGCATGAGCAGGGTGTTCCTGTGGCAGTTGATGGTGCTCAGAGCACACCTCACATGCCTGTAGACGTGCAGGATCTGGATGCCGATTTCTTTGCTTTCAGCGGTCACAAGGTGTATGGCCCTACGGGTGTAGGTGTGTTATATGGCAAAGAGAATCTTTTGGAAAAGCTGCCTCCTTATCAGGGTGGTGGCGAGATGATTCAGCGTGTAAGCTTTGAAAAGACCACTTTCAATGAGCTTCCATTTAAGTTCGAGGCTGGTACTCCTGATTATATTGCAACAACAGGATTGGCAAAAGCCCTGGATTATGTCTCTGCTTTGGGTATGGACAATATCTACTTACATGAGCAGGAACTCACAAGTTATGCCATGCAGCAGTTACAGCTTATGCCAGAAATACACATCTATGGTACTGCCAAGGAGAAGGATGCTGTAATCTCATTCAATGTGGGGAATATTCATCATTTGGATATCGGTACCTTGCTTGACAGATTAGGCATAGCTGTGCGCACGGGTCACCATTGTGCAGAACCTTTGATGCAGCGTTTGGGTATTGAAGGAACAGTACGTGCTTCTTTTGGCTTGTACAACACGAAAGAGGAAGTTGATACGTTCATTGCTGGCGTAGATAGGGTGAGGAAAATGTTTTGATAGAACCAAAACCTAATTATACATGAGAAACTTTTTATTGATGATTGGCTTGTGCTTGTCACAGATGAGCATGGCGCAGGTTCTGCCTTATCAGAACCCAAATCTTTCTGCAGAAGAACGTGCAGAAGACTTGATTTCAAGATTAACCTTGGAGGAAAAGGCTATCTTGATGTGTGATATTTCCGAAGCAATTCCAAGATTGGGTATAAAGCCTTTTAACTGGTGGTCGGAGGCTCTTCATGGTGCAGCAAATTATGAAGGCGTTACCGTTTTCCCAGAACCAGTAGGTATGGCAGCTTCGTTCAATGATGTGCTTTTGCAGAACATCTTTGACAAGGTGTCTGACGAGATGCGTGCACTATATAATATAAGAGGTGAACGTGGTGAAGACAATGTGCGTTTTCACTCTCTGTCGGTTTGGACACCAAATGTGAACATCTTCCGTGATCCAAGATGGGGCCGTGGTCAGGAAACCTATGGTGAGGATCCATATCTCACATCTCGTATGGGTTTATCTGTTGTGCGTGGCTTGCAGGGAAATCACCCTAAATATCTGAAATTATCTGCATGTGCAAAGCATTATGCCGTACACTCAGGTCCAGAATGGAGTCGCCACACAGCAAATCTTACCGATGTTGCACCACGCGATTTGTGGGAAACCTATATGCCAGCTTTCAAGACCTTGGTTCAGGATGGAGAAGTTCGTCAGGTAATGTGTGCATATCAGCGTTTGGATGATGATCCTTGTTGTGGTAGCAGTCGCTTGTTGCAGCAGATTCTGCGTGACGAATGGGGTTTCAAGCATCTGGTTGTATCAGATTGTGGTGCTGTAACCGATTTTTACCAGAACCACAAGAGTTCTTCTGATGCTGTTCATGCAGCAGCAAAGGGTACTTTGGCAGGAACAGATGTAGAATGTGGATTTGGCTATGCCTACAATGAGGTGCCAGAAGCAGTTCGTCGTGGTTTCATTAGTGAAGAAGAGGTAAACAAGCATGTTCGCCGTATCATCATTGAGCGCATTGCCTTGGGTGAAATGGATGATGACAATTTGGTGCCTTGGACAAAAATTCCTGCATCTGTTATCAGTTCAAAGGAACATGCAAACCTGTCTTTGCAGATGGCACGTGAGTCAATGACCTTGCTGAAGAACGAGAATAACATCCTTCCACTGAAGAAAGGCAAGAAGATTGCCGTTATTGGTCCTAATGCCGACAATGAACGCATGATGTGGGGTAACTACAATGGTAAGCCTCTGCATACCGTAACAATCTTACAAGGTATTATTGCAAAGAATGGCAAGAAAAACGTGGTATATCTTCCAGGTTGTGACATTACCGACGAGATGATGCTCGACAATCGTTTGCCAGAATGCAGCATAGATGGCAAGAAGGGTATCAAGGCTACCTATTATAATAATCCTAACCAGGAAGGTACACCTGTTATCTCAGAGTGGTACACAGATCATATTCAGTTGGCCACAACAGGTCAGCATCAATTTGCACAAGGCGTTAACCTTAAGGAATTCTCTGGCAGATATGAAACAACACTTGTTCCAACAGAAAGTGGCGAGTATTGCATGAAATCTACCGTTTGGGGTGAAGCAGTTGTAACAATTAACGGAAAGGTTTACATGACCAATGACCATTGGTGGCAGACATTGTCAAGTCGTATTGCTTTCCCTGTTGAGAAAGGAAAGGAATATAACATCCGCATTGATTTCAAGCAGGAGCATTTGGATCAGGAGGCAAGTTTTGATTTCCAGTTAGGTCGTGAACATGAGACAGATTTCTCTAAGTTGGCAAATCAGCTGAAGGGTATTGAAACCGTTGTTTTCGTTGGTGGTTTGACTCCTAACCTTGAGGGTGAGGAGATGCCAGTTTCTTTGCCAGGTTTCCGTGATGGCGACCGCACAGATATCGAGTTGCCAGTTTCTCAGCGCAAGTGTATTGATGCTTTGCGCAAGGCAGGTAAGAAGATTATCTTTGTAAACTGTTCTGGTTCTGCTGTTGCCTTGGTGCCAGAAGTTGAGGCTTCTCAGGCAATGTTGCAGGCGTGGTATAGTGGTCAGGAAGGCGGTACTGCAGTTGCTGATGTTCTGTATGGCGACTACAATCCTTCAGGAAAGTTGCCTATTACATTCTACAAGAGCATGAGCCAGTTACCCGACTTTGAGGATTATTCTATGGTAGGAAGAACTTATCGTTACATGACCGAGGAACCTTTGTTTGCATTTGGCTATGGATTGAGCTATACTAATTTCAATGTAGGTGAGGCAAAGGTAAGCAGCAATGCCGTGAAAGTGGGTGATGAAGTAACGCTTACCATTCCTGTATCAAATACCGGAAAGCGCAAAGGAACCGAAATTGTTCAGGTTTATGTCAAGAATAATGCAGATAAAGAAGGTCCTGTACGTTCATTGAAGGCGTTCCAAAGAGTAGAACTTACACCTGGAGCTACAGCCAATGTGAAGGTAGTGCTGCCAGCAAGTGCTTTTGAATGCTGGGATGCTGCTTCAAATACCATGCGAGTTCAGGCAGGAGATTATACCGTGTTCTATGGTCAGAGTTCACGTTCGCAGGATTTGAAATCTGTAACTGTGAAATTAAACGATTAGTAAACATAGGTACTAATGAATATAAAAAAACTGGGGCACGTTTCACAACGGGCCCCAATTTGAAATGCACTTATATCAGTCTAAAAAATCGTCTATTTTGATATTGCAAAGGTACGCAATATACATTTACAAGAAAAAGAAAAATGTTTCCTTTATCTAATTTTAGTGTTACATCATCTTATTTTTTTGTTTCTTACTTCTTAGATTGTGTTTCTCAACCCCCAAAATGTATAAAATAGGGGGCAAAACATACTATTAAAACGCACATTCATGTATAGAGATTTATTTTTTTTGCTTATCTTTGCATGAAAAGAAAAAAGTAAAAATCAATAGTAAAAATCTAAGGCGCAAAACACAGATGAAATCATTATTTGTATCTATCGCATTGCTGGGTTTGTCAACTACAGCTTTGGCGCAGAATCCTATTATCAGAGATCAGTTTACAGCCGATCCAACAGCAAGAGTATTTAATGGAAAGATTTATTTGTATCCTTCTCACGACATACCAGCTCCAGACGATTATGCACGTAAGGACTGGTTCTGCATGGCCGACTATCATGTTTTCTCTTCTGAGAACCTTGTAGATTGGACCGACCATGGTATTATCGTTGATCAGAAAGATGTTCCTTGGGGCGACCCAAAGGCTTATTCTATGTGGGCTCCCGATTGTATTGAAAAAGATGGTAAGTATTACTTCTTTTTCCCTGATGCACCAAAACCTGAAGAAGGACAGCGTGGCGGTGGCTTTGGAATTGGTGTAGCAATTGCCGATAAGCCAGAAGGACCTTTTACCGTTGTAAGCCATAAAATAGAAGGTGTTGCCGGAATTGACCCTTGCGTTCTTCAGGCAAGCGATGGTAATTCTTATATCTTCTGGGGAGGCGGTGGCCTGCGCGTTGCCAAGCTGAAGGATAACCTAGTAGAATTGGCAGAAGACAATCCTACAGAGGTGGTGAAGTTTGGTGATCGTGAAATGAAGGTAGTTGGTGTGATTGCCGACAAGACTTTGCCAGAAGGCTTTAAGGAAGGTCCATTTGCCTTTGAACGTAACGGAAAGTACTATCTTACTTATCCTTGGGTTGAGGATAAGACCGAGACTTTGGCATATAGTATGAGTGATTCTCCTATGGGTCCTTATGAATATAAGGGAAAAATCATGGAGCAGTCGCCAACAGGTTGCTGGACAAATCACCATAGTTTGGTAGAATACAAAGGCCAGTGGTATTTATTTTATCATCACAACGACTATTCTCCTAATTTCGATAAGAATCGTTCTGTATGTGTTGACTATCTTACATTTAATGAGGATGGAACAATTCAGCCAGTAAAGCCAACGTTGCGTGGTGTTGGCGTTTCTAATGCACGTTCTTTTATCCAGATAGATCGTTATAGCACAATTTCGGGTAATGTAGAACTTGATTACCTGAATAAGGATAATACATTCGAGGGATGGCAGTTAACCTATAAGGGTACTGATGCAAAGTCAACCTATAATCGTGTTGATTTTGGTCAGTTGCAGGTAAATACCATCAGTGCACGTGTTAAGGCACCAAAGGGTGGCGTTTTGTTGGTTTCTGACTATGGAACAGAAATGCCAAAGTGGGGTAATCGTCCTGTACCAGAGGAATTTAAGAAGGCATGGCCTTTGATTGCTGCAGTTCAGATTCCTGCTACAAGTGAGTATGTAACATTAACTTTCCCTCTTCAGCGTTCTCCTAAGGGTGTGATAGATCTTACTTTGTCTTCTAAGACAGGAGAAGAAATCACTGTTGATTGGATTGGTTTTGATGTTCGTCCAGAATTACATGCATCCTTGACTTCTACAGCTCCTATGCAGCCACGTGAGCAAGGAGGTTTTGATACCAAGACCTACCGTAACGTATTTGCCGAGATGGGTTATAGCCAGGAAGCAATCGATGCCAAGCTACAAAGCTTGTTTGATGCTGTTTTCACAGGTCCAGACCGTGTTTACTTTGAGGTAGGCGATGATATGGGCTACATCAGTGATGTGAAGAACTTTGATGCACGTACCGAAGGCATGTCTTATGGTATGATGATTGCAGTACAGCTGAATAAGAAAGATATTTTCGACCGTTTGTGGAGATGGGCTAAGAAATACATGCAGCATCAGGATGGTCCATATAAAGGATATTTTGCATGGAGTGTTTCACCAGATGGAACCAAG
The DNA here is from genome assembly GCA_018065125.1 of Candidatus Minthousia equi. Classification (GTDB taxonomy): domain Bacteria; phylum Bacteroidota; class Bacteroidia; order Bacteroidales; family Bacteroidaceae; genus Minthousia; species Minthousia equi. Next base: position 4,833 of record JAGHTY010000118.1, on the reverse strand, counting down.
CGTGCAATGGGTCCTGCATCAGATGGCGAATTGTATTTTGTAACATCTTTGATTTTCGCTTCTAACCGTTGGGGAAACAAGACTGGCATAGATTATCTTGACGAGGCTCAGAATATTTTGAACTGCAGCTATAATAAAGATGGTAAAGGTGGTATAACCCCATTGATCGACAAGAATACAAAACTTATAACCTTTGTCCCTACAGGTCAGGGTTCTGACTATACCGATCCTTCTTACCATCTGCCTGCTTTCTACGAGGTTTGGGCACGTTGGGCCAATGATGGTCGTGCTGATTTTTATCGTGAGTGTGCCAAGGCAAGTCGCGAGTATTTGCACAAGAGTATTCATCCTGTAACAGGCCTGAATCCAGATTATAACAATTATGATGGTTCAATCATTGAAGGAAAATGGGGATGCAATGACTTCCGCTATGATTCTTGGCGTGTTCCTATGAATATTGCTTTGGATTACTCTTGGGCTTGTGCTGATAAGGAGTGGCAACAGAACTATGGTCATCGTTTCCAGAACTTCTTGTATCAGCAAGGTATTGATACCTATCTCGATCAGTATTGCATTGATGGTAATGCACCTATTCATCCTATTCAGGCAGCAGGAATGACAGAGCTGCGTCATACCCCAGGCTTGATTGCTACTGCAGCTGCTGTTTCTTTGGTTTGCAAGCATTCAAAAAGTCGTGAATTCATCGATCGTTTCTGGAATTCTCGTCACGAACCAACAGCCACTGGCTACTTTGATGCTTATTATGAAGGTTTGCTAAGATTATTTGCATTCATGCACTTAAGTGGAAATTACCAGGTAATCTTCCCTCAATAATCTTCCCTCAATAATTTAGAAATTAATATGCACTATCGAATTTTATCAGTTATCATAACAATTTGTGCATTTGTCGTATTACCGGCAAATGCACAATCGTATCGTTTGTACTCTACACGCGACGGATTGTGTAGTACACAGGTAAATCATCTTCTGGAAGACCATTATGGCATGATCTGGATGGCAACCGAAGATGGATTGAGTAGATTTGATGGTGTAAAATTCATTAATTATCAGCATAATAAAGATGATGTAAGATCTTTGTCGCACGACTATGTAACCTCTATGTTCGAGGATAAAGATGGTCACATGATTGTAAGTACCCATGCTGGTATTCAGATGTATTGTCCTGAAACGGATGATTTCTCTGCTTTGGCAAAGTCGAAGGACGGAAAGACAGATTTGCCAACAGCAAGCAGTTTCCTTCAGCGTAAAAATGGAGAATTGTGGATTTTGTGCGATAAAGTCTACAAATTAACTATTTCTGGCCAGTCTTTGGTAGGAGAACCTATAGATTTGCCTTTTCCTCCAGGTGCGGGTTCAGAATTGTTAGAAGACCAACAAGGAAATATCTGGTTGCTGAAAAGCACACAAGGTATCTGGAAGCTGGATATACAGGGTCGCGTAACTCATTATCTAGATGATCCTTCGATGCCTGATTTTTCTGTGATTTGTGAGGATCGCGGTGGTCGAATTTATGTAGGAACCACCAATAGTGGCGTGTATTCCTATGATAGTAAGCTGAATGACTTTTCACAGATAAAAGATCCTGCTATCCAGAATGATGAGCTCTGCGCCTTTTTAATGCAAGATGACACCTACTTGCTGTTAGGAACTGGTAGCAATGGCGTGAAGGTTTACAATACCAAAACCAATGAAGTCTATGCTTTTCAACGCGGAGATGGATTGGTAGATTACAGTTTGATGAAGGTGCATGCACTTTTAAAAGACCATAGTGGCAATTTATGGGTAAGTGTATATAAGAAAGGTGTAATGATGTTCCCAAGTCAGACCAATTTCTTCAATTATATAGGTCAGCATTCTTTCTCAGGTAACTTAATAGGTTCTTGTACTGTTACTTCTATTATGCGCGACCATGAGGGAATATTGTGGGTGGGAACAGACAACGACGGAATCTATGCCTTGAACGATCACACGCAAAAAGCGCATATTTCACCAATGCAGGGTGCTGCTCCTACAACTTTTTCTTTGCTTGAGGATTCTAATAACAACATCTGGTTTGGTTCTTATACAAAAGGTATGGGAAAGCTAGACAGAAAGACGTTGCAATGCACCTATCGCACCGATATAAAGGATGCCAATGGCCGTCAGGTATTGCATGTGTATGATATAAAGGAGGATAAAGAGAAACGCCTTTGGATTGCCACTTTAGGTTCAGGACTTTATTGCCTCGATTTAAATACCAATACTATCTCTTTCAATAAGGAAGTAAATGAAAAGCTAAGTTCATGGCTATATTGTGTTTTGCCAACTTCGGATAATAAGCTGTTGGTGGGAGCCCATCGCGGCTTGTTCTCTATTGACTTGAAAACCTTTGCTGTAGATAAGATTATTGATAAGCAAATCATCAATTGCTTGCATGAAGATAATCAAGGCAGAATTTGGGTAGGAACTTCAAGTGGTGTGGTTTGCTGGAATCCAGCCAATAACAAATTTGATTATTATACCACATCAGAAGGATTGGCCGACAATACCGTGAATGCAATTCTTCATGATGAACGTGGAAATATCTGGTTTACAACAAACCGTGGCATTGGCTTGCTTAATCCAGCACAGAAAACAATTGTGAACTATTATGCAAATGATGGCTTGCAGGTTGTAGAATTCAGCCAAAATGCATTTTGCCAGGTTTCATCGGGTGTTTTGTGTTTTGGAGGTGTAGATGGATTGGTTTATTTCCGCCCTGAGGAAATAACGAATCCAGGAAAGAAGTGGACGGTAAGAATCAACGACCTTTACTTATATGGTTCGCGTATTCATGGCGGAACCTTGTCTGGCGGAAAAGAGATAATATCAGGCCCTGTGTATCTTGCCGAAGAATTCAGGCTGTCTCATTCTGATAATAGTTTCAGTATAGAGTTTGCAACGCAGGAATACAATGCTCCAGAAAGATTGGATTTCCTATATGCATTCGATGACGACAAGTGGCAACGAGTGCCTCATGGCGAGCATCTGCTTTCATTTAGCAATCTTTCGCCAGGAACGTATAAGCTGCGAATCAAGGCAGTTGACAATGGAGTAGAATCTAACGTAAAGGAAGTGTCTATCGTCATCGTTCCTTTTATGTGGGAGTCATGGTGGGCCTATTGCCTGTATGTGCTATTAGGTATTTTGGTTTGTGGAGTCATCTGGTATGAAAGGGTGCAGCGAAGAAAAGCCAACCAGAAGATAGCCGAGCAATTGCGCGAAGATCAGCAGAAAGAGCAGCGCTTGCAGTTCCTGATAAACATGGCGCACGAAATCAGAACACCAATGACACTGGTTATTAGTCCTTTGCAAGAATTAATGGGAACAGATACCAGCGAAGAACACCAGCGCCAATATAAAACTATGTTCCGCAATTCTGAGCGAATCCTAAGTTTGATTAATCAGTTGATGGATGTTCGAAAGATTGATGAGGGGCAGATGTCGTTGAGTTTACGTGAGCAATTGGTGGATTCTGTGGCTAGGCCATTGTATGAACTGTTCCAGTTGCAGGCAGAGCGTAGAAGAATTGACTTACAGTATATAAATAATGCACCCGACTTGAAACTGTGGCTGGATACCTCTCATTTTGACAAGGTTATTGCAAATCTTTTATCAAATGCGATGAAGTTTACGCCAGATGGCGGAACTATCCGACTCATTATTCGCGAAACAAAGGATGACCATGCGATAATAGAAGTTTCTGATAGTGGAAAAGGCATTTCTTCGGATGATATGGAACACATCTTTGAACGCTTTTATCAATCAAAGAACCATGAAACTACATCAAATTTGGGAACAGGTATCGGTTTGCATCTAGCTTATGAGCTAGTTCGTTTGCACCATGGCAAGATTTGGGTAGAAAACCATGCCGATGCTGCAGGCTGTAGTTTCTTTGTAGAAATACCAAAGGGAACGGCACATTTAAATCCAGATGAAATCGTTCAGGTAGGGCAGAGCGCAAATAGTAAAAACTCGGAAGACACAATGATTCTTGCAGCCCAGAGTGCAGAAGCAGAAGTTTTAAAGGGAAGGGTAGGAAACAAGCCTCGTTTGCTCATTGTAGAAGATGACGAGGAAATTCGTGCTTATCTGTCGAACGAGTTATCTAAGGATTTCCTGGTGTCTCTGGCAGTGAATGGAAAAGAAGGCTTAGAGGAGGCATTCCGTCGTATGCCCGACATTATTGTCAGTGATATAATGATGCCAGAGATGGATGGCGTGACTTTGTGCAAGAAGATTCGCCAGAATGTAAACCTCAATCATATACCTATTATATTATTAACAGCAAAGACACGTCTGGAAGATGCTGTGGCTAGTCTTGATGCAGGTGCAGACGATTATGTAACAAAGCCATTCCAGCTAACATTGCTGAAGAAAAAACTGCAAACATTGCTGCTTTCTCGTGAACGTCTGCGCAATGCTTTCCAGGGAAATCAGCTGCAGGAAAAGAAATATAAGAAGGTTGAGATGAAGTCTCCAGACGAGCGACTGATGGACCGAATCATGAAAGTGATCAACGAAAATCTGGATAATCCCGACCTGACGGTAGAGATGATAACCCGTGAAGTTGGTATCAGCCGCGTGCATCTGCACCGAAAATTGAAGGAACTCACTAATCAGACAACCCGCGATTTTGTTAGAAATGTTCGTCTGAAACAAGCGGCAATTCTGCTGTCGGAGAAGCGCTGTTCTGTTGCCGAAGTGGCAGAAAAGGTGGGTTATCCTAACACCAGCAACTTCTCAACAGCCTTTAAGGAAGTGTATGGAGTGTCTCCAAAAACGTATATGGAG
>JAGHTY010000157.1 GCA_018065125.1 Candidatus Minthousia equi | reverse complement strand
CCACCACAGCACCTACAGGAATCTCACCTTTCACAAAGGCTCTCTGCGCTTCGTCCAGCGCCATTTTCATGAATCTGATATCGTCGTTGTTCTCCATGGCTATTCCTGCTTGTCGAATAAAGAAGGATAATTAATCAGCATAGTCTTATAAACCTTTGAAAGCAAGGTTTCGCGCATCCACCTACCCTTGTTCTTCACCTTGTGCTTGGCCAGGAAAGATTCTAGGATGCGCAGTTCCCTATCGCTCACCCTACAAACCAGACGGTGCTCTCTCACCTCTTTCACTCGGTTTGGTTTTTTCGCTTTTGCCCTCATCTTCTGCATATTTTCAGATTCATTGCAAAAATAATCAATCTTATGCGAATGGCAAAGGATAAATGTTGTATATTTGCGTAAACAAACCGAATATGGCATTGCATAACCTGTTAGGCAAAGACGGTGAAGAGAAAGCCGCCAGCTATCTGCAAGGTCTGGGTTACCAGATAGTGCACCGGAATTGGCATTATGGGCGTAAGGAGCTGGACATTGTGGCATGGGATGGTGATACCCTAGTGGTTGCAGAGGTAAAAACACGCTCAAACAACCAATATGGTGAACCTCTGGACTATGTAACGCCCACCAAGATTAAACGCATCGTGAGTTCCACCGACGCCTATCTGCGCAAGTTCAAGATGGATTGCCCTGTTCGGTTTGATATCCTTTCTATAATACCCACCATGAATGGATGGGACATTAACCACATCAAGGATGCATTTATGCCTCCTGTCATAACGGTATAGAAGATGAACGTGAACTGGCTAAGCCTGGTACACTGCGAGGAAACAGATTCCACCAACAACCAGGTTAAGAATTTCGACTCGGGCAAGGAAATGACCGTGCTAACCACCCAGTACCAAAAGGCTGGGCGCGGGCAGCGTGGCAATAGCTGGGAGTCGGAAAAAAGCCAGAACCTACTGTTCAGCATCCTGATTCACCCCAACTATGTTACCGCCTCGCACCAGTTCTGCCTATCGCAAGCCATTTCCCTGGCCATAGCACAGACCTTGGCAGAATACACACCTGGCATCTCTATCAAGTGGCCTAACGACATCTACTGGAACGACCGCAAGATCTGTGGCATACTGATAGAAAACGACCTGATGGGAAAGTTCATCCAGAATTGCATCATCGGCATCGGTCTGAACGTCAATCAGCAGAAGTTCCTCAGTGATGCACCTAATCCCATATCGCTTTACCAGATATTAGGTCACGAAACACCATGCGAGGAAGTTCTGGCGAAAATCCTTACCCGTTTTCACCAGATGCTGAACCAGATAAAGGAAGGAAATACCGCAGATGTCATACAGGCCTACCACAACCATCTTTATCGTCGCACAGGCCTACATCCTTACAAGGACGAGAAAGGCACCTTCATGGCCCACATCATAGGCGTAGAGCCACAAGGTTTCCTTGTATTGTGCGATGAGCAGGGAACCGAGCGCAGGTATGCTTTCAAGGAAGTAAGCTATATAATAAATTTAGGTTAACCATAGATTCACATAAAAAAACAGAATACAATGGCAAAGTTTAAAAGAATTCTTCTAAAGTTAAGTGGCGAAAGCCTCATGGGTGAGCAGAAGTACGGTATCGACGTAAACCGCCTGAACGAGTACGCACAGCAGATCAAGGAAGTGCACGACATGGGTGTACAGATTGGTATCGTCATCGGTGGCGGAAATATTTTCCGTGGCCTTAGTGGTGCCGGTAAGGGTTTTGACCGTGTAAAGGGCGACCGGATGGGTATGTGTGCTACCGTCATCAATTCTTTAGGTCTGAGCAGTGCACTTGGTGCAATCGGTTGCAAGAGTCGTGTGCTGACCGCTATCCGCATGGAACCTATCGGTGAGTTCTACACCAAGTGGAAGGCTATCGAGGCCATGGAGAATGGCGAGGTGGTCATCATGAGTGCAGGTACCGGTAATCCATACTTCACTACCGATACAGGTTCTTCACTGCGCGGTATTGAAATCGAAGCCGACGTAATGCTGAAGGGAACCCGCGTGGATGGCATCTATACCGCCGACCCAGAAAAGGATCCTACTGCTACCAAGTTCAGCAGCATCAGCTATGACGAAATCTATAACAAGGGCCTGAAGGTTATGGACCTTACCGCTACTACCATGTGTAAGGAAAATAACTTGCCTATCTACGTGTTCAACATGGACATCGTTGGTAACCTGAAGAAGGTTATGGATGGCGAAGACATTGGTACCTTGGTACACCTTTAATTTGAACTAAAAGAACAAAGAAGGGTTAGGAAAAAAAATTCCTAACCCTTCTGTTTTGCTCTATACTTTCCTTCGTCTTTATCCTCCAGCATGCTGAGGTAGGATGTGTAGCGCGATTCACTGATGTAATGCTCCTCTACCGCCCTACGCACGGCACATCCTGGTTCGTGCGTATGGGTGCAGTTGCCATACTTACAATCGGCCGAGAAACGGAATATCTCACGGAAATAGTGTCCTATCTCCTCCTCTTCCATATCAAACGTGCCAAAGCCTTTGATACCAGGAGTATCCATCAGCCATCCACCACCGTCTAAAGGATACATGGCACTGAAAGTAGTGGTATGCATACCTGTTTCGTGCATGTCGGATATCTCGGCTGTCTTTAGGTCAAGGTGTGGCAGCACTGCATTGATGAAAGTAGATTTACCCACGCCACTATTACCACTCAGCAAGGTAACCTTATCTGTCAGCAACTGCTTTACAGCCTCCATTCCCTGCCCTGTCAGGGCCGATATGGCATGGCACTCATAACCCACGATAGTATATAGGTTCATCAAGCCATCCAAGTATCGACGTTCGTCCTCGTCTAGATTATCCACCTTATTAAACACCAACACCACAGGCACACGATAGGCCTCTGCACTGGCCAGAAAACGGTCGATGAACGTAGTGCTTGTCTCGGGGCGCGCCACTGTTACCACCAGCAGCACCTGGTCTACATTGGCAGCAATGATATGACTCTGCTTACTCAGGTTGGTAGATTTACGAACAATGTAGTTCTTGCGGTCCTCTATCTGGGTAATGAAAGCAGTTCCCTCCTCGTTTTTAACAATAAAAACGTAGTCACCAACCGCAACTGGGTTGGTGCTACGTATGCCTTTCAACCGGAAATTGCCCTTGATCTTGCAATCTACAGTGCTCCCCTCATCGGTAAGCACCTGGTACCAGCTTCCGGTATTTCTAATGACTAAGCCACGCACCGGCTTATACTGTCATGATTTCCTTTTCCTTGGCAGCCATCATCTCCTCGACTTTCTTCACATACTTGTCGTGGATCTTCTGCAGCTTTGCTTCGCCATCCTTTTCAGCATCCTCTGGCAAACCATCCTTCTGGCTCTTCTTCAAGTCGTTCAAGCCATCACGACGTGCATTACGGATACTAACCTTGGCAGTCTCCATTTCCTTACCGCACTGCTTTGCCAGCTGCTTACGGCGTTCCTCGGTCAAAGGTGGAATACCCAGACGGATAATCTCACCATTGTTCTCTGGGGTGATACCAATTTCACTATCCATGATAGCCTTTTCAATCACGCGGAACATGCTCTTATCCCAAGGCTTGATAGCAATGGTACGGGCATCAGGAGTGGTAACGGCAGCCACATTGTTGATTGGCACCATTGAACCGTATGAATCTACACGGATACCATCCAGGATTCTTGTATTAGCCTTACCTGCACGGATGTGAGCAAACTGCTCGTCCAGGTACATGATAGCCATTTCCATAGCCTCTTCGGCTTCACCCAATATTTCTTTTACTTCTTTCATATTCAATATTCTAATTAAAGGATAGTACAACCTTCACATGGCTTCAACTGCTTGAAGAAGTCGTTGCCCTTGTCATCAACCAGGATGAATGCAGGGAAGTCTTCAACATCAATCTTCCAAACAGCCTCCATGCCCAATTCAGGATACTCTACGCACTCGATGCTCTTGATAGAAGTCTGTGAAAGAACAGCAGCCACACCACCGATGGTACCCAGGTAGAAACCACCATGCTTCTTGCAGGCATCGGTAACGCACTGCGCACGGTTTCCCTTGGCAATCATTACCAAGCTGCCGCCATTTGCCTGGAACTCATCAACGTATGGGTCCATACGGCCAGCAGTTGTTGGACCCATAGAACCACAAGGATAGCCTTCTGGAGTCTTTGCAGGACCAGCATACAATACAGGGTAATCCTTGAAGTATTGTGGCATACCCTCGCCAGCATCCAGACGAGCCTTCAGCTTAGCGTGTGCAATATCACGAGCCACAATGATAGTACCCTTCAGGTTCACACGGGTACTTACAGGATACTTGCTCAGTTCCTTGCGAACAGCATCAATACCCTGGTTCAGGTCGATTTCAATACCCTTTCCGCCTTCACCTGGGTTACGCAATTCCTCAGGAATCAGTTCGGTAGGATTATCATCCATCTTCTCAATCCAGATACCATCCTCGTTAATCTTTGCCTTGATGTTACGGTCGGCAGAGCAGCTAACACCCATACCTACAGGCAAAGAAGCACCATGACGTGGCAAACGGATTACGCGGATATCGTGAGCCAGGTACTTACCACCGAACTGGGCACCCAGACCGATGCGGTAAACTTCCTTCAACAACTTTTCTTCCAAATCCAGGTCACGGAATGCACGACCGGTCTCATCACCTGTAGTAGGCAGGTTATCATAGTACTTGATTGAACCCAGCTTAACAGTCAGCAAGTTCTTCTCGGCAGAAGTACCACCAATTACCACGCAGATGTGATAAGGAGGACAAGCAGCAGTACCAAAGTGCTTGATTTCCTCTACCAGCCAAGGCAGCAATGTATTCTCGTTCTGGATCAATGCCTTGGTCATTGGGTAGAAATAGGTCTTGTTGGCAGAACCACCACCCTTAGCCACGCAGATAAAGCGGTATTCAGCACCTTCTACAGCCTCAATATCAATCTGTGCTGGCAGGTTGCACTTGGTGTTCACCTCATCATACATGTTCAGAGGAGCATTCTGAGAGTAACGCAGGTTATCCTCGGTAAAGGTATTGAACACACCTTTGCTCAGTGCCTCTTCATCCTCGAATCCGGTCCATACCTGCTGACCCTTCTCTGCATGGATGATGGCAGTACCTGTATCCTGGCAGAAAGGCAGGATGCCCTTTGCTGCAGTCTCGGCATTGCGCAGGAACTGCAAGGCTACATACTTGTCGTTCTCGGTAGCCTCTGGATCCTTCAAAATCTTTGCCACCTGCAGGTTATGCTCTCTACGCAGCATAAACTCTACATCGTGAAAACACTGCTGTGCCAAAAGTGTCAAGGCTTCCTTGCTTACCTTCAGCATCTTCTTTCCTTCAAATTCACCTACGCTTACGCCTTCCTTGGTCAGTAAGCGATACTCGGTAGTGTCCTCGCCCTTCTGAAACATAGGAGCATACTTGAATTCTACGTTTGCCATTTCTTTCTATATTTTAATTATTATTCTAAAGTCAACAAGTCAACGAGTCTACGAGTCTACAAGAATCCTTCGGGCGGCGATAGCCATAGCGATAGCAAAAACTTTGCAACTGTGTGTCTTTTAAACTTTCAACTCTAATCTCTCAACTCTCAACATCTCCTCCCTTAGGGAGGTCGGGAGGGTCATCCTTTAAACCTTTCAAACCTTTCAAACCCTTTAAACTTTTAAACCTTTAAACTTTTAAACCTTTAAACCCTTTATTCCACCTCTCCCTGCTCATTGTAATTCTGGAACAGGAAATCGTTATAAGGGTACTTCTGCACATGCAGTTCTCTAACCTTATTATACACCACCTGCTTCAGTTCATCCATGTTTGTCTTTTCACGGGCACTGATAAACAAGCAGTTGTCGTTCAGCTTTGCCATCCAGGTGTTCATCAGCTCGGGCAGCGTGATGTTTTCCTTGGTGCGTGGGGTAAGGTCATCTTCGGCCTTTTCTATGTAGGTGTAGGCATCTATCTTGTTGAAGATGATCATCTGTGGCTTGTCGGCACATTTCAGGTCGGCCAACGTCTTGTTCACCACCTCAATCTGTTCCTCAAAGTCAGGATGTGAGATATCAACAATGTGCAACAGCAAATCTGCCTCGCGCACCTCGTCCAGCGTACTCTTGAAACTTTCCACCAAATCATGAGGCAACTTACGGATGAATCCTACGGTATCACTCAGCAGGAAAGGCAGATTGTCAATTATCACCTTTCTAACGGTTGTATCAAGTGTGGCAAACAGCTTGTTCTCGGCAAACACGTCGCTCTTGGCCAGCACGTTCATCAAGGTAGATTTGCCCACATTGGTATAACCCACCAGTGCCACACGAATCAGTCGCCCACGCCCCTTGCGCTGGGTAGTCTTCTGCTTGTCAATCTCTGCCAGGCGTTCCTTCAGCAGAGCCATACGGTTCAGGATGATACGGCGGTCCATTTCCAGCTGGGTTTCACCAGGACCACGAAGGCCCACCATACCCTTTCCGCCTCCACCACCGGAGCCACCACCCTGTCGTTCCAGGTGTGTCCATAGTCGCTGCAGTCGTGGCAGCATGTAGCGGTTCTGTGCCAGCTCCACCTGCGTCTTGGCATTAGCCGTTTGCGCACGCATGGCAAAGATGTCTAGAATCAGCGATGTACGGTCTAATATCTTAATCTTCAGTACAGACTCTATATTACGAAGTTGCTTGGCCGAGAGTTCATCATCAAAGATTACCATTCCTACGGGATCTTCCTCGTCTTCCTTGCGTTCTATGTAGGCACGAATCTCCTCCAGCTTTCCCTTACCCACATAGGTAATGCTGCTGGGACCATCCACACGCTGGGTGAACCTGGCAATGGTCTTGGCACCTGCCGTATCGGCCAGGAACTCTAACTCATCCAGGTACTCCTTGGTTTTCCTTTCGTCCTGCTGTGGGGTGATCAGTGCCACCAGTACCGCAGTCTCGGTTTGTGCTTCACTAATTACAAATTCTTTCATTCAACGACGCTTTTCACGTAATTTCGTACAAATATAGAACTTTCCGATTAAACAGCAAAAGTTTTTTGTGTAAAAGACGCTTTGCTGTGGACAACAGACAACAGACTACTGACAACAGTCTTATTACAAAACACAAAAAAGGTGGAGATTTCTCCCCACCTTTATAATGATAGCGGCACGTCAGTTGTCTTTTACAACTCCCTGCTTGGCTTCATCACATCGTGGCACTGCACGCTGGCAGCCTTTGCCTGAGTATAGACAGCCGATGCACGAACGTCTTCTACGTTGGCAGCAAAGTTCAGGGTGTACTTGCCAGCAGCGGTTTCCCATGCCTGGGTTGCCTCGTTGTAAGACGCAAGTGTGTAAGCACTTACATTGAATGTCAGAGTCTGACTTTCACCTGGAGCCAATTTCTTTGTCTTGGCAAATGCCTTCAGTTCGTTAGCAGGCTTCTCCAAGCCACCAGCAGGAGCCGAAACATACAGCTGAACTGCTTCCTTGCCAGCCACCTTACCAGTGTTGGTTACGGTTACTGTAGCGGTAAATCCGTCCTTTGTTGCCTTTACAGTTGGCTTGCTATAGGCAAATGTGGTGTAGCTCATGCCATAGCCAAATGGGTAAGAAACCTCCTTTGCCTGGGTGTTGAAGTAGCGGTAGCCCACATTGATGCCTTCCTTGTGAAGGGTATAGTCGATGGTAGGCTGCTTGCCTTCTGCATCACTGTCATTGCTTGAGATGTTTGGATAGTTCTGTGAAGATGGAACATCCATGATCGACAATGGGAAAGTCATGGTCAGCTTACCAGAAGGATTTTCCTTGCCCAGCAATACGTCGGCAACAGAGTAACCACCCTCCTGTCCTGGCTGCCAAGCCATCAGGATAGCATCTGGAAGGTTCTTCCATGAAGCGGTTTCAATCACGCCACCCACGTTCAGGATAACGATAACCTTCTTGCCCTGCAGATGGAATGCCTCGCTGATGTCGTTCAGCAACTGGCGTTCTACGGCAGTCAGGTTAAAGTCGTCGTTGATGTGGCGGTCGCCACCTTCACCTGCCTGACGGCCAATAGTCAGGATGGCAACATCTGCCTCCTTAGCCTGCTTGTCGATGGCAGCACGGCCCAGCTGCAACTCTGGCAATGGATCCTTGCCCCAGAACCAGCCACCAGGACGCTTCTCTGCATCGCGCTTTGCCTCGGCGAATGCCTTGTACTTGCCATACAGGTCAGAAAGACTCTCGGTCATTGGCAGGCCTGCCTCGGTAAGACCCTGCATCAGGTCGATGGTGTATGCCTTATTCACGTCGCCACTACCAGTACCACCAGCAATGAAGTCGTAAGAGGTAATACCAAAGATGGCAGCCTTCTGCTTGTTGTTCAAAGGAAGTGCAGCATCATTGTTCTTCAGCAGTACCATACCCTCGCAGGCACTCTGGCGGGTAACCAGCGCATGTGCCTTCAGGTCGGGCTTGTTGCTGTACTTATAGCCACGGAAGTGTGGGGTGCGGATAATATACTCCAGCATACGCTTCACGCAGATGTCAACGTCTGCCTCGCTCAGCTCGCCACTCTTCACCTTATCTACAATTTCCTTCGACTGCAGGATTGAGCCTGGTTCCATCAGGTCGTTTCCGGCATGTACCTGTGCAGCAGTGTTGCGCTGTCCGGTCCAGTCGGTCATTACGATGCCACGGAAACCCCACTCGTCGCGAAGGATGGTGGTAAGCAGTTCATAGTTCTCCTGGGTGAAAGGACCATTCAGGCGGTTGTAGCTACTCATCACTGTCCAAGGATCCGACTCGCGAACGGCAATCTCAAAACCCTTCAGGTAAATCTCGCGCAATGCACGCTGGCTCACTACCTCGTCAACATGGGTACGACGGGTTTCCTGACTGTTTCCGGCAAAGTGCTTGATGCTCACACCCACGCCCTGGCTCTGCACGCCACGGGTATAGGCAGCAGCAATCTTTCCTGTTACCAATGGATCTTCTGAATAATACTCGAAGTTACGGCCACAAAGTGGTGAACGATGGATGTTCATACCAGGAGCCAGCAGCACATCGCAGCCATACTCCAGCACCTCATTGCCAATGGCACTACCCACCTGCTCTACCAGTTCGGTATTCCAGGTACATGCCAATGCGGTACCTACAGGGAAACCGGTTGCAAAGTAAGTGTTAGGATCGTTCTTTCTGCGAGGACTGATACGCACACCTGCAGGACCGTCGGTCAGTACTGTTGCAGGAATGCCCAGGCGTGGAAATGCCTTGGTATTACCAGCAGCACCATCTACACTCTCACTCTGGCTTCCCAGAATACCGTTGCCCGAGTCGGCACTCTCTGCGCCCTGGCTGCTGTAACCTACCAGAATATCGGCCTTTTCCTGCAAGGTCATGGCCTTAATCACCTCATCAATGTTGTTCTCTTGCAGCTTAATCTGCTGTGCCTGGGCCTGTACGGCACCAGCCAGCAAAACTGCTGCTGCAGCGTGTTTCATGTTCATTCTATTTATATTTTGGTTAATCTATTTCGTCATTACCCCAAACAACATTCTCAAGAATTTTATTAACCAAAGGCTCAAAATAAGCATTCTTAAGAAATAAATTGTAACGATGCATCACCTCATTCGCATTGAATTGTTGAATGAGATGAGTTATAAAATATGATTGTTTGGAAAGAGGTTTATTCAGCCAACCAGATTTTATAGGGATAGTTAATTCTGGAATATGGTTCTTGGAAGATATTAATACACCGTAAAACATTCCGTCCTCGTATTCCTGCAATTCTACTCTAGAAAGGACTAGCACCATATGAGTAAGCACCCGCCCGTCTGGCATGTCAAAAGGAACTTCTACTATTTCCCTTTGATGAACAACATTTAAAGCCATCTTTCTATCCCTTTAATTGGCCGATGAGCATGCGCTTTTATCATTTTGCTAAAATCTTCCTTGCTCGTATCTGACAATGCTGACTCGTCAAATGCAGGACGATTGGAAAACAGATTCTCCAATTCCTCATCCGAATACTTTCCTTTGTGCTTAGGAGTTAGCTCTTGATTATTATCTTTCGATTCTATAATCATACTGGCCAACCAGTCTTTGTTTTCGTTTGTAAGCGCCAAAGACATTATATATTCATATAATTTATGTAAAGCGACGGAACTCATATTCTGTAATGATTACTTTTATTTCGCAAAAGTACGCTTTTATTTCATTTCCGCAAAATATTTTATGATAATTCATTGACTAGCAGAATATCGGAATACAAAAAAGCGTGGAGAAATATAAAAAGTACAAAAGATGCAAGTTTATCAGATATTATTTGTATTTTTGCCATGCAAATACTAACTAACTTTGTATTGAAATGAAAAGAACATTGTTTACCCTGGCTGTTTTATGCACAGCACTTGTAGCGTTTGCTGCACCTAAAAGAATCCTCGTAAACACACCCGAGGAGTTTATCCGTGCGCTAGGCTCAAATCGTGAAATTGTAATCTGCCATGAAGAAGGCTTCCTTCTAACACCAACTATCGAGGGCATGATGGTATCAGGAGAACTGAAGGAGTTCGACCGTTTTTCACGTGCTAAACAAGAAGGAATCATGTATGAGCAAGAGAGTGATGGTCCTCAGCTTATCATTTCTGGTTTCAAGAACCTTACCATCCGCACAAACTCCGACGAGCGCCTTCACCTTGAGATTACTCCTCGTTATGCAAACGTGCTCACCTTCATCAGTTGCGAGAATATCACACTTACAAACCTTCAGCTAGGTCATACCGATGAAGGATATTGCTCAAACGGCGTGCTGGGATTTGACGATTGCCACAACATCACAATCAACAATTGCGGACTCTTTGGCTGCGGCACCGAGGGGATAGAGCTGCGCCAGAGCGAGAACTTCACCATGACAAATTCTGAAATCTTCCACTGCTCATACCATATCATGCACATCTACGGAAGCCAGAATGTACAGTTCCTTAATTGCGCATTCTACAACAACAGAGAATACGAGCAGGTGGGTGTTGATTCAAGCAGCATGAATGTGCTATTTGACCATTGCGTATTCACAAAGAACAACGGCGTTCTTTTCCGAATTGAAAACCCCGACGCAGTAAAGATTCGTCACTGCCTCATTCAGCACGACGGAGAAACTGGCAATGGATTTCAGTGCTACGAGGACTGCATGTTTGCCAATTAAAAAGACAACGGACAAAATTGGCCTGAGAGGAGAGCAGAGTCAAGCTTGCTTGAACTTTGCCGATACGATGGCCAATTTCGGCGAAGCCAACAGACTACAGACAACGGACTAGGCTTTCGCCTTGTTGACTCGTTGACTCGTTGACCTGTTGACTTTTAAAACAACTTTTAATCATGAAAAAATATCTCATTCTATCTATACTTTGCCTCACCTCTTTAGCAGCAAATGCTGCCAATAAGTATTACACCCTTACAGGAACACTGGGCCAGGACATCAACTTCCGCCTCGACCTTGAGGAAGTTCCCTATGAGGGAATCATAATGGGCCAGACCACTTATTACCGCAAGGCTGGAAACACTGCAACGATAAAGGTTTGCGGACAGTCCCTGCGAATGGAGCAAGAAGGTAATGTTTTTCGCTACTTTCTACTTTCTGAGTTCGACGGAACCAAGATCTGTGGCAATTTTTTAATTACATTCTTTGACGACGGTTCGTTTAGCGATGGCATCTGGACACATGGCGAGAATACCTATGCAATGAATAACGTAGAGATTCTTCCTACAGATAACCCTATTGCATTCTTCAAGCCTGTTGACATTGAGAATGCAAGTGGTGTGTACAGGTTCTCATACGATTCTGGAAACGAGGAAATGCCCGAGGTAGGCGGCTCGCTAGAACTTTATCATTACAGCGGCAATGTGGGCTATTCTGCCTGCCAAGTAACGCCAAACATTGCCGAAACAACCGGCAAGATAGCCGAGTTCTACAAGAACAGGTTTTACTTCAGTGTAGAAAACGCCCATTACGAGGTCTTTACCTTTGAAGATGCTGTTTTTGTGAAACGCACCAATCCACAGGCAGGACATCCTGAAAGCTTCGGAGCCAATGCCGACGTGGCTGGCATCTACATACCTACCGACGAGCAACTTGGAGAAGATGTACTGGCTTTATTCGATGAAGAAAAAGCATTCGACCAAAGTCATCCGTTCTCTATCCTTGAGCTTAACACGCTCTGGATGGATGTTTTGCAAGGCGAAACAACCTACCCCGACGAGATTATCATGAAAGACCTTGATGGTGATGGCATGGACGAAGTGATAGCCCGCTACACCGAAAACAAGACTCCAGAATATGAGGTACGCAACAACCGCTTTGTAATATTCGCACTGGGCGATGGCGGACTTACCACAGTGGCAGTAGCACAAGGCAAACTGGAGGACCTGGAAATTGCCGACAGCTATGTTATTCAAAACGAAACAAATTCTCGTGCCACCCGCACCACACATAAATACTTCAAGCTGCAAGGCAGTTCTGTATCTATGCGTGCCACAAAAACAGAAGCCGAAATCGACAACTACACCATCAATGGCAATACCGTGAAGCAGAAGGAATTTAAAAAGCAGGTAAAGGCAAACAACGTCATTAGAGTAACCAACCTCAACGACTGGCAGGAAGTTCCTGGCAATGTTCATCGTAACGAAACTGCTGCAAGAGGGTGATTAAGGGTTTAAAGGTTTAAAAGGGTAAAGGTTTGAATGGTTTGAATGGTTTGAATGGTTTGAATGGTTTGAGTGGTTTAAGGGAATATTGCTCCGCGCGATTTCTTCTTTAAAATTTGGTAAAATGAGGTTTTATGTGTTTCTTTGCAAACGAGAAAGAAGAATAAAGCTATGAGTGAAAACATGTATAATAAACTAAGAGCATACCTGTCAACGCAACCTATTGACAAGGCCTGGGTGTTTGGATCGTTCTCCCGCGGTGAAGAAACGCCAGAGAGTGACATTGACATCCTTGTGCAATTCACACCAGGTGCTGTAGTTGGCTTGTTTAAATATGCAAGAATAGTTCGCGAACTTACAGAACTTCTGCACCGTGACGTTGATCTTGTTGAAGATGGCACTCTTCTTCCATTTGCCGTAAAAAATGTAGAAAATGACAAAATCCTGATTTATGAGAGAGAAGCCGCGTGACAAGGAGAGACACAATAAGCCACGATCTTGTGGAACTACGACATTATGTTGAGTTATATATAAAAGATATGCCAGATGACATTTAACAATCAAAAGGGAGCCGAATTTGGCTCCCTTTTGCTTTACAGTTCTGTACGCACATCATAACACGGACAAGCCTTCAGCCATTCGTTTGGTTCGATAAGTCCGTTGCCATTTAGGTCGGGACTCAGGTCGCGATGCCCCAGGATAATGGCTTTGGGATAGCGCAGGTGCAGCTGGTTCACCAACTGTCGCAAGGCCGTCTTCTGCTCTGGTGTACGGGTATCGGCAGGCACCAGATGAATCTTTCCGTCGGCGCCAGGCTGATTTACCAACCCACCAACATAGCACACCCCAATACTATGGGTGTTATGATCCTTCACATGGGCACCTATCAGGTATTCATCGCGCCCCTTCTCTATGGTTCCGTCCAGGCGCACCACCCAGTGATAGCCTATCTGTTCAAACTTTCGTTGGCGATGCCAGCGATCTATCTCCTTTACGCCAATGTCCATTCCCTTGGGCGTGGCGCTGCAATGGATTATGATTAGTGTGATTGTTCTCATAAAACTTTGTTTTATTCATGACAACGGTCAACAGACAACGGACAACGGTCTCCATCCGGATGACGAGCGCGAAGCGCAGACTGTTGTCTGTTGTCTGTAGTCTGTTGTCTCAAGACTGGGCTATTGCCCATGCATGCAACTGGTAGCACCCAGTGCGGTAGCAATTGCTGATAATATGCTGAGCAAGATCTGTATAGCCCAGCGTGCTGTTTCTTTTTTCATAGTCACGGATTTGTTTATCACGAATTAGTCGAATTTTAGAATTAGTAGTTACATAGTTTTCGCTTTCACCATCGCCTTCGTTTTCGTTATCGTTTTCGTAGCGAAGCGTATCGTTTTCATTTTTAATCCGCATGGCAAATTCTTTAATTCGCTAATTCGTGAAGAGAAATTACACTAGTCCGTTATCATCTGGATCACCACCCGACTGTTGTCCGTTGTTACCCGAAGGGGTCTGTCCGTTGTCTGTAGTCTGTTGTCCGTTGTCACCCGAAGGGTTGTCTGTAGTCTGTTGACTGTTGTCGTCCGAAGGACTATCAAACAGCGCAGGGAAGGCAGTCTTAACCTTGGTCATCTCTTCGTCGTTCAACTGATTGCCACGCTCCATCTTGCGTACCAGGTTCTGTACTTCGCGGGTAGAGACCTTCTCGAACTCTGCCTCGTGAATCAGGTTCAGGAACTTAGGACCTGGCTCCCACACCACCTTCACCTTCTTGATGTTGTTGTCGGGGTTAAACTTGGCTACCGATTCGGCACCCTCGCACACCAGCTGAAGATAAAAGCTGCCCAGTTCGCCCATCTGCACCTTCTGGCCATTGAGCATCTGCTCGCGGGTGCAGCTCATAGTCTTGTTCAGAACCGCCACAATGTCGCCGTCATCGTAGTTGCAACCATGACCAGAAATGTGCTTGGCCAGCTGCTCCAAGGTCATCACATCGTCGTACTGTGCCTGGGCAAATGCCTTGTACTTTGGCACAAACTCACTCAACTTGCCATCGGCTTTTGCCTGGCTAAGTTCCTGCAGGTTAACCATGCGCAGGGACACGGAATAAGGAATCTTACTCATTTTGTTAAAGGTTTAAAAGTTAAAAGTCAACAAGTCAACGAGTCAACGAGTTATCGCTATCGCCGGAACCGACTGTTGTCTGTAGTCCGTTGGCTTCGCCCAAATTGGCCATCGTCTCGGCATAGCTCAAACAAGTTTGGCTCTGCTCTCCTCTCAGGCCAATTTTGTCCGTTGTCTTTTTGATACTGCAAAGGTACTACCCCCAAGATTCCTCATGCAGGATATTGCATGTTACCGTATGTTATGGATGATTATTCATACTCTTTTATACTTTTTATTGCTTGCAAAGGCAACATTTTTATTTTGTATAGACAACAAAATTAAAGGGAGGATATGCCAAGCACATTGGCTATCCTCCCCTTGATGTTAATTAAATGTTACCCAAAAAACTAGTGGGGAATATGATAAAAGTATCTACATTAGAGATTGAAGAAATATATTCCTCCTGCCTGGTATCTGTAGTTTTCTCTTCCACCACCAGTATATGAATTTTCCCTTACTGTGTAAGTATCACCACCTACAGTGATAGAACCATCATCATTATACATTGCGCTCTTTGTTGTCCTGCTCCAGGCATGACCTCCATTACCAATCTGCTTTATCATATAAACAGTAATGCGTACTCCCTTGCTTGCAATCTCTGTTTCTTGAACAGGAGTATTCATAAACGAAAGAACTGACTCTTTTGCGGTAGCAGACAAACAAACAACTGCTACAAATAATGTTGCTATTTTTTTCATAGTACTTTTATTTTTTTAGTTAATAAATAGAGAATTCATAAGAACTCATTGAGTTTGGATATTTAATTATTACAATCTTGCAAGAATAATCATTGCCATATTGATCGTCCTAATTCATATCCTCTTTGAAAATCTGGATCTTGTGTTATATTAGAGAATGAGCCACATGAGGTGATGCAAAGCATTGTAATTGCTGCGATAATTGCTATTGTAAGCGATTTAAAACTTTTTCTTTTCATAATATTATTATTTATACATTAAACA
>JAGHTY010000152.1 GCA_018065125.1 Candidatus Minthousia equi | reverse complement strand
TATCGCTCAAACCTTGGAAATTCTCAAAACCTTTCCAAAGGTTTATAAGCGTCTGCTGTACTAGATCATCTACCTCGGCCGAGTCATCACTGAACATAAGGCACACAGTATAGATGGTGCTCTTCTGCTCCTTGACCATTCTGGTAAATGTTGTCTCTAATGTATTCATTTGTTCATGTATTTAATTTTTTGAAGCTTCTGAACATTAGACGCAACACTTGTTGAGTTAACTACAGAAATTTGCAACAAAGTTACTATTTTTTTTTATATACCTATTTAAATATACCTTTTTTTACTACCTTTGCATATCATGAAGATAAGAATTTATGCACCATACAGCTTTCAAGGCATCGGCTCAAAAGACAAACAGGAGGATACTTTATACCCTTTGATGGGTGAGGCATCTTCCCTTAATCGTGTCTTTATGGTGTGCGATGGCATGGGTGGTCACGAAAAAGGAGAGGTGGCCAGCTATTGTGTGGCATCTACCATCGGAAAGTATGTGGATGATTGCAACTCGCTTACCTTGAACCAGATGCATCTTGCCCTAAACCAAGGATTAGAGAAGGCCTATGATGAACTTGATAGACTTGATGCAGACAATACCTCCGTTCTTAAAATGGGAACCACTCTTACCTTCATGGGAATTTGTGATGATGGTGTGCTTCTTGGGCATATTGGTGATAGTCGCATCTATCAGTTGCGCCCCCAAAAGGGAATCATATTCCAAACGCGCGACCATTCCTTAATGAACCAGCTCATTGATTCAGGCTCCATTACTCCCGAAGAAGCCCTTACCCATCCCCAGCGTCACGTTATTACACGTGCCATCCTTCCACACGAGGAATATCATTTCTCTGTTTCATGCAAGATGAATTACGATGTGCAGGCAGGAGATATCTTCCTGCTGTGTAGTGATGGTGTTCTTGAACAGGTAACTAATGAAGAACTTGAAAGAATCCTGCTGTCTGATGCCTCTTTGCATGATCGTATGAATCTGCTCGAACATACCTGTGAAGAACGAAACACATTTGATAACTTTTCGGCCTATCTCATCCAGATTGCCGAATCAAATATTATTCACGAACCTACACCTCAGATTTAAAATTATGAGAAAGATCCTTTATCTATTGATTCTTGCTTTCGTCTTTGTAACGAATTCAAATGCTCAGACTCGTGTGGCATGTATAGGTAACAGCATCACCTATGGCCATGGAATCGAAGATCGTGTTCACGACACTTATCCTGCTCAGTTGCAGAAGCTTTTGGGAGACCGTTTCGATGTTCAGAACTTTGGCGTTAGTGGAACAACTGCCCAAACTAGTGGCGATTTTGCTTGGAAATCTACTCCTGAGTATCAGAAGGCAAAGGACTTCCAACCACAGATTTGTGTCATAAAGTTGGGTACTAACGATTCTAAGCCTCAGAACTGGAAGGATGCAAAGCGTTTTGCCAAGGAGTTCGAGTCTTTAGTAAAGGAGTTCCAGAACCTTCCTACCAAACCTCGTATCATCATTGCCCTTCCTGCAAAGGCATATAACCATAGTTGGGACATTAGCGATGAGGTAATTACAGGACAAATCATTCCTGCCATTGAAAAGGTTTGCCAAAAGAACAAGTGGCAGCTGATCGACCTTCATTCTGCTACCTCAGGCATTTCTGCTCTTTTCCCAGATGGTATTCACCCTGGTGTTCTTGGAGCAGGACTTATAGCTCGTAATGTTGCACAGGCAATTCAGAAATAAATATGAAAAGACTATTTACCTTATTATTTTTGTCAGGCTTAGGATTAAGCAGTATGGCACAAACCGTTCCTCCTTATGTATATGATAAGGAACAGAACGATAATTTCACCAAAACCGATTATAACTTTGCAGAAAAGCAGCTTGTAGCTTGTGA
Source organism: Candidatus Minthousia equi (assembly GCA_018065125.1). Classification (GTDB taxonomy): domain Bacteria; phylum Bacteroidota; class Bacteroidia; order Bacteroidales; family Bacteroidaceae; genus Minthousia; species Minthousia equi. The sequence continues at coordinate 1,693 of JAGHTY010000152.1, read as the reverse complement.
AACCTTGCCTAATCCTTTTCAGGATGAGCAACTGAAGGATGATAATACCATCAGTTTCTGGGAAGCTCGTAGAAACTGGATTATCAAGGCTTTGGAATATTATGAAATTGGTCAGAAGCCAATGGTAAGTCGCGATTGCATCGATGCAAAGATGGTAAACGACACCCTCTTTGTAAATGTAAAGGTAAATGGTGAGGTTCTCACCCTTAAGTCGCACATTCGCTATCCCGAGAACCGAGGAACCGAACCTATTCCTGCCATCATCGGTATAGGCATGCCAGCTGGTTCATTGCCAATGCAAATCTTTCAGGATAGGGGAATTGCAATGATTCCTTTTGATTTTACGCAAGTTACATCACATACCCAGAAACGTGGAACCGAACCAATCAACCGTCTTTATCCAGAACTGGTTGAAATAGGTTCGTATGCTGCTTGGCCATGGGGTGTGAGCCGTTTGATTGATGGCTTGGAAATTTGTGCCAAGGAAGCTAATATCGACCTCAAGCATCTGGCTATCTCTGGTTGTTCGTTTGCCGGAAAAATGGCATTGTTCTCGGCTGCACTCGACCAGCGCATTGCCCTTTGTATCGCTCAGGAACCAGGAGGTGGTGGTGTTGCATCTTGGCGTGTATCCGAAACCTTGGGAAATGTCGAGACCCTTGGCAAGACCAATTATTCTTGGTTTATGGAAAGCATGCGCCAGTTCTCTGATAAGGTAGATATGCTGCCTATCGACCACCATATGCTAACAGCACTCATTTGCCCTCGTGCGCTTTTGATACTTGGAAATACTGATTACGAGTGGCTTGCCGATGAATCAGGATATGTATCAGTTCAGGCTGCCCGTAAAGTTTGGGAAAAATACGGAATTCAGGATCGTATGGGATTCTCTATTCAGGGTGGTCATATGCATTGCATGCTTCCTGCAGAACAATTCCCCGAGGTTGAAGCCTTTGTGGATAAGTTCCTCCTTGAAAAGAAGGATGTTGATACTAACATCACTCGTGCTCCTATGTTTGAGCATGTGGATTATATGAAGTGGATACCATGGGCTAAATAGAAAAAAGGAGCAGAAATGCTCCTTTTTCTATTAGTTTTTATTCTCTTCTTTTGCTTTTTATTTCCTACTTTCTTTTTGCTTACCTCGGCTTCGCCTCCCACAGCGATTTTCAATTCTTTTCCATGAAGGAATTTCCTTTTCATTTCTTTCGTACAAACGAAAGAAACGAAACAAAGAAAGGTTGCCCGCTGCGTCTCCAGAAGCTAAAAAGCACTTTCAATTGCTAAGTCGCAAAAACTCGCTTCGCTCAAACAGTTTGCGCCTCTTAACGCACTTTCAAGCACTTTTCTTAACGCTTCTTCCGCCAAGGCGGGGGATTTATGATTATATGATTAATGATTATATACGCTCGGAACTCTAATTAGGGCCTGCCTCACTGGAGGGGCGTTAAGAAATTTGAAGTATGGGCGTTAAAATGAGCAGACTGTTTGAGTGCGAAGCACGAGTTTCTGCGAATTAGCCCATGCGCACAAATTTTAGTCCTGGAAGTGCAACAGGTGAACTTTCTTTTTGTTTCTTTTTCTTTCCTTCACGGGAAAGAAAAAGAAAGGTAATGTATCTAGACAAAGGAAAAGAAGTATCAAAAGAAAAAAATCAATAAAAAAAAGGAGCAGAAATGCTCCTTTTTTTTAT
>JAGHTY010000178.1 GCA_018065125.1 Candidatus Minthousia equi | reverse complement strand
AAAAGAAAACATAATTATTAATTATTCATTAAACTTTGCGTCTCTGCGACTTTGCGACTTAAAAACGCGTAGCGACTACTTGTTGACTCGTTGACTTGTTGACTCTAACCAAAAAAACTTCCTTCCATCAATTCCCTTTTAACCCCCATACGTACTCCCCCGTTAGGGGGGAGTAGTATAAGGGGGGTCAGAAAGGGGAATGTTCGGGCGGTTCGTCACTGAACAAAGCAGGCATCTGTGGCATTGGTTTTTGAGCAGGTGCAAGCATATAGACATTCTTTCCTTCTGTGTTTTTTCCGCAGATAACGATTCGCTGTGAAACGGCATTGTTTAGGCTGTCGGTATAGAACGTGTTCGACTGCACATTGGCCACCCTGCGCACACGCTCGCGCAACTCGAGTGCTGTAACCATCTCGTCGGGTTTTATCACAGCCTGGAACACAGCACGCACGTTTAGCTGCTTGGTATCAGGAAGCAGGAACTCTGGCTTGATAGGCCACTTTATCGTGTTCACATACTGTTCGGCCACCGGAGCGTAAGCCTCGGCTGGTACAGGGATGCCGTTTGCATCCACTTGGAAATTGATGGGATGCGGAATGTCGTACATGCGTGTGAGCTGCTGCCGGATGGTGAAGGTATGATCGGGATTCTTCTCGCACGCATACACCTCGAAGGCCTTGTTGGTAAGCTCACTACCCAGCCATCCGCGCATGTTCTTGTCGTCGGCAGCCTTGTTCTGGTGCAACATGCACACGATGCATACGTTCAGGTCGGATGCTATCTTCATCAGCTGCTCCATCAGTTGCTGTGCAGCCGGTTCGTCGTTAATGTTGTTCACCATGTCTCGTATACCATCGATAATCACCAGGTCGGGACCAAACTGCTGTATCGCGCACTCTGCAAGTGCCAGTCGCCTGTCCCACCTTTCCTTTCTCAGGTTGAAGATATTGATATGGTTATCAACAAACTGCGAAGCGTCCTCCATCATCAGCATGATGCGGTTTGTAAGAATCTGGTGGGTAGAGCATTCGCTCTGCTCGGTATCAATCCACAACACATTCAGATGCTCTTTCTCCATACGTGTCATTTCGAGTAAAGGTTCGTCTCTTCCGCACAGTGTTATGAAGCAAGATGAAAAAAAAGTTTTTCCACTCTTGGCTTTTCCGGTTACCGCCACCAGTTCGCCGCGCGGAAAGCAAGGCGTGTTCTGGATAGAGAACAAGAAGCGGTGCGGCTTAACCTTTGAGCTGGGTGTTATCCTGCATTGCTCCATTTCGTACAGGTCATCCTGCGTGCTGGGTGTTACCAGGGCTTGTGCCAGTTCGTTTTTAACAAGTTCTAGTGTGTCCATTGATTTCTGTTGCTTTTTTTGTTCATACTTATAGACAAGAATTCCTATTTATATTATTTTGTCTAATATTTCTCGTATTCTTTTTTTTGTTAGCATCATGAAGAGAATTACGCATCTCTATCAATCCAGAGCGGTAAGTATTAATGTATATTTCTGTTAATTCATTATACAAATTTAAATAGTTATTATCTAGCAAGCACGCTTCCACCTCCATATATGCCATCAACACTTTTTCAGCACTTGCACCTTCACTTAATGCATGACTTAGCTGATCACTTGACATATACCTTTTGTGTATCTCTACCAACTTATTACCATCTTCATCAAACGTAACGGTATTCTGAAGATTCAGGATTTTCTTTATACCACGGTACTTTTTAAAGAACACAATCAAAGCTGTCTGTTTTGCCCACCTTTCATAATCTATCCCAGACGTGCACATTGTAAAATTCTTAATTGATTTTTCCTTCATAATTAATATATATTTTTATAGCTTCCTGAATTGAAAGGCAATGCAAAGTAACGCAAAGTTTTTCACATGAAAAAATGCCGCAATTACCATAATTCCGACCAAACGCAATCGGTCGGATTTATCACGCAAATATTTATGTTTCTTTAACCAATACTTGTTTTCTACAGGGATATAAAAACACATCAGGAGCGCCGAAAGGTGCTCCTGACTGGTTATATATAATCCTATCACCTCCGACCTATTATGTGAATTATCAGCAAATATTTTGCAGGGTGAAGAAAGATATCTATCTTTGCAACAAAATAGAAGAAATATGGACTTAAAAACAATAACCCTGAACATTCCTGTATCACAAATGCGTGATTTCATGGATATAGTAAGTAAGCACAATTGGCAAGTTGTGTCAAAGACAGAGTTTAATCCTATTTCAATTGCCAAGAATGCACCTGGTGCTGATGAAATTGAAGCTTTAGCAGGAGCATTTTCTTCATGCACATTAAATGAAGATTGGAAAACAAGAAAATATAACTATCTAACTTCAGAAATGCAATGATAAATGCATTGTTAGATACAAATGTTCTTTTGGATTATCTTTTGCAAAGAGGAGAAAAATCCAAATATGCTGTAACCATACTACAGTTGGCAAATGCAGGCTTTATTAAACTCTATGTAACAGACTTATCTATAGCAAACATAGCCTATATTACTAGAAAGGAAATCAAACACGAGGATTTTTTTCGCATAATGAAGATACTACAAAAATACTATACTATTATTCCTATAGGAGCAGAAGTTGTTAACCGAGCTTTAAATGAAGAATGGGATGATTTTGAAGATTCCCTTCAATGTTATTCGGCAGAAGCATGTGGATTGAGTCATATCATTACTAATAACATAAAAGATTTTGCAAAATCAAAGCTGGATGTTTGTTCTCCCTCAGACTTTGTTAATGATGTTACAAAATAAAATCAGGAGCACCTTTTGGTGCTCCTGAAGTTCCAGATTTTGGTTTTATTCTACATATAGCGAGTAGAACTCAATCATTTAATAGGTGCTTAAGGAAATCATCCAGTTCCTTATCCAGGCCCTTTAGCAAGGTATCGCTGGCAATAACCAGGTCTTCATCTACCAAAAGGATATCGCTGATGGTTTCCTTGTCCTCGTCTACCAAAACAAACGAGAAGGGTTTCATGATGCTGAGTGCCTCGAACTCCTTCTGACGTGCATGCAGCAGCTTAGAAAGCGTGTTCTCGATTACCTGAACGTCGGCTCCCTCCCACTCCTGGATGATGACACGCGACAGTATTTCATCGTCGTCGTTAAAGACTACCAGCTCACCACTCTGGGTAAGGGGCTGAAAATAAATGTCGGTTATAGCGTTCTCGCCCTTGTTGGCATAACGCTTTACCAAACCCTTCAGGGTTTTGTCGATCAGGAAAGATGACTCGTCGCTCAGTTTCATTCTCTATAAGGTTTTTATTTATTATCAAATCTCTGCATCTGCAGGTTCAGTGACTGCACCTGTGTGTTACGCTTTTCAAGTAGCATCTTGTACATGAATATGGCGCTGCGCAGTTCTTCGTTAGGTTTAGCCTTTAGGCCTTCTTCAACCTCGTTAATCAGTTTTATGGCCTTTGCTACATCGCCCTGCATTTCACTGGCCAGTGCCAGGTTATACTTGGCGCGTAAGGTATGCAATGGTTTCTTGCTTTGGTTTACTTCGTCCTGCCAGCACTTAGCCGCTTTCTCCCATTCGTTCTTGGATGCAAACATAGCTCCGTCGCGCATGTTTGCCGAACCGTTATAGAAGTACCATCGCCCTGCTTCCCTCCAGTGAGGAACCATCTTTTCTGTGAGCGACTGTGCCTGGAACTCGATGACACTTTTGCGCACAGTGCTATGTTCTACAGGCTTCATAAAATTAAAGAAGCCGTTTGGTGTTCCCTCGAATACCAAGGTATCAGAAACAACAAGGTTACGCAGCGCACTAGAGCGCTGAGGAACATACAAACGTGCCAAGGTAGTTACCTGAGCCTCGGCCGTTATATTATCTGCGTATTTATCGTTCTTGAAATCGGGTTTCCATCCTGGAGCCTGGGTATCAATATATCTGGCTGTAGTATATTCTAGTGCCAGAATCATGTCCACGCCAAGGTCATCGCAGAGGTCGGCCACATGCTCCTGTGTGAGGGGATAGATTTTCTCGTCGTCACGGTCGAGCAGCACAGCGCTATCCGACAGGATGACATCATCAAAGTACTCGCCGTCGAACAAGGTATAGGCCAGTTCTTCGGCAAGTACGAATGAGTCGTATGAGATAGGATCCTGCTTTGAAGCCTTGGTGTTCTGGCGGTCGATTACTCCCACGCGCTTTACCGCATCGGGGAAGGTAATGACTGCAGGTTCCATAACTTCAATATTCAGCACGTCGAGCGTACCCGCTGTAAAGCATGAGCTGAACAGCATGGCCAACAATAGACAGAAGACAGAATTCCTTTTCATAATTAATAAGTCAATAAGAACAAAGTCGCAGAGACGCAAAGTCACAAAGTCGCAGAGTTATCGCTTCGCAATAGTCAATAAGTCAAAATTGGTCTGAGTCGAGAGCAGAGTCAAGCTTGCTTGAACTATGCCGACACGATGGCCAATTTGCGCGAAGCCAACAAGCCAACGAGTCAACGAGTTTTTTCTAGTCGCAAAGTCGCAGAGACTCAGAGACGCAGAGTTTAATGAATAATGGCATGTTTTGCTAATCACTAACCTCTCAACTCTCAACTCTCAACTATCAAATTCCTCGTCCGTGACAGTTCTTGAACTTCTTGCCACTGCCACAAGGACATGGATCGTTACGTCCTGGCATTTTATCCACACGAACTGGTTCGCGACGCTGTTCGCGGGTATCCTGTGCTGCAGCCTGCTGCATGCCGCCACCGCGCTGCTGCTGTTCGTCAAGGTTTACCTTGGTTTCGCGCAACTGCTGACGTGGTGCTGGACGCTCGGGTGCTGCCTCGCGTACCTGATTAGGATCTGGCATTGGAATCTGACCACGCATCAGCACGCTGATGGTGCGCTCGTTGATGCTATCTACCATGTTATCGAACAGGGTAACAGACTCGAGCTTGAATACCAACAATGGATCCTTCTGCTCGTAGCTAGCATTCTGTACAGAGTGCTTCAGTTCATCCAGCTCGCGCAGGTTTTCCTTCCAGCAATCATCGATGATGTGCAGCAGGATATATTTCTCGAATGCCTTGATCAATGACTTGCACTCGGTTTCGTATGCCTCCTTCAAAGGACAAGCAATCTGGTAAACGCGCTTGCCATCGGTGATAGGAACCATGATGTTTTCGTACATCTGGCCGTTAGTCTCGTAAACCTGCTTGATGACATTGTTAGCAATCTGTGCCATGTTGTCCATCTTGCGCTTGAAGTGAGCCATAACAGCCTCGAAGCTCTTCTCTACCAAGTCTTCGTGCTTTACCTCGGTATATTCCTGCTCGGTGAATGGAACCTCCATAGCGAAGGTCTGCAGGAACTGCATCTTGATAGCCTCGAAGTCGGCAGTAATATTAAAGGTATTAGCTACACGCTCCCACATCATGTTACTGATGTCCATACCGATGCGCTCGCCCATCAGAGCGTGACGGCGCTTGGTGTAGATAGCGTTACGCTGCTTGTTCATTACGTCGTCGTACTCGATCAGACGCTTACGGATACCGAAGTTGTTTTCCTCTACCTTCTTCTGAGCACGCTCGATAGAGTTGCTAATCATGCGGTGCTCGATCATCTCGCCTTCCTTGAAGCCCAGACGGTCCATCAAGCGAGCGATACGGTCGCTAGCGAACAGACGCATCAGGTTATCTTCAAGAGATACGAAGAATACAGAAGAACCTACGTCGCCCTGACGACCAGAACGTCCACGCAGCTGACGGTCAACACGACGGCTTTCGTGACGCTCGGTACCGATGATGGCCAAACCACCAGCAGCACGTACCTCAGGACTCAGCTTGATATCGGTACCACGACCTGCCATGTTGGTAGCGATGGTAACGATACTGCTCTGACCTGCCTGTGCCACGATGTCTGCCTCGCGCTGGTGCAGCTTAGCGTTCAATACGTTGTGCTTAATCTTACGCAGGTTCAGCATCTTGCTCAGCATTTCAGAGATTTCAACGCTGGTGGTACCTACCAATACTGGTCGGCCTTCCTGAACCATCTTTTCAACCTCTTCGATAACTGCCTTATATTTCTCGCGCTTAGTCTTGTAAACGCGGTCGTTCATATCCTTACGTGCGATAGGACGGTTGGTAGGGATAACCACTACATCCAGCTTGTAGATGTCCCAGAACTCGCCTGCCTCGGTTTCGGCGGTACCGGTCATACCACTTAGCTTGTGATACATACGGAAGTAGTTCTGCAGGGTGATGGTAGCGAAGGTTTGTGTAGCAGCCTCTACCTTTACACGCTCCTTAGCCTCGATAGCCTGGTGCAAGCCATCGCTGTAACGACGACCCTCCATGATACGACCAGTCTGCTCGTCAACGATCTTTACCTTGCCCTCTTCGTCAACGATGTATTCTACATCCTTCTCGAACATAGCGTAAGCCTTGAGCAACTGGTTGATGGTATGTACGCGCTCGCTCTTGATAGAGTAGTCGGTCATCAGCTCATCCTTCTTAGCCAGACGCTCGTCGTCGCTCAATGACTTGTCGTTCTCGAGTGCTGAAAGCTGTCCGGTGATATCTGGCAATACAAGGAACTCTGGGTCCTTGGTAGAACCGGTGAGCACCTCGATACCCTTATCGGTAAGATCCACGCTGTTGATCTTCTCATCGATTACGAAGTACAATGGCTTGGTAGCCTCGGGCATTCTCTTCTGGTTCTGCTCAAGGTAGATTTCCTCGGTCTTCAGCATACCAGCCTTCATTCCTGGTTCGCTAAGGAACTTGATCAGCGCCTTGTTCTTTGGTAATGCCTTGTGACTGCGGAACAAGCTCAGGAAGCCTTCCTCGATGGTTTTCTGGTCGTCGCTCTCGAGTTTCTTCTTAGCATCGATCAGGTACTGGTTAGCCAGCTTCTTCTGCATCTCGAACAGGTGCTCTACCAGTGGACAGAACTGCTCGAACATCTGATCCTCGCCCTTTGGTACAGGACCAGAGATAATCAATGGAGTACGAGCATCATCGATCAATACAGAGTCGACCTCATCCACGATAGCGTAGTTGTGCTTGCGCTGTACCAGATCTTGTGGAGAAGTGGCCATGTTATCGCGCAGGTAGTCGAAACCAAACTCGTTGTTGGTACCGAAGGTAATGTCGCACTGATAAGCCTTGCGACGAGCCTCGGAGTTAGGTTGGTGCTTGTCGATACAATCCACAGACAAGCCGTGGAACATATAGAGAGGACCCATCCACTCAGAGTCACGCTTAGCCAGGTAGTCGTTCACGGTTACCACGTGCACACCGTTACCGGTAAGTGCGTTAAGGAATACTGGCAAAGTAGCCACAAGGGTTTTACCTTCACCAGTTGCCATCTCGGCGATCTTACCCTGGTGCAATACGGTACCACCAAACAGCTGAACATCGTAGTGAACCATGTTCCAGGTCATTTCGTTACCACCAGCAACCCAGTGGTTCTGGTAGATAGCCTTATCGCCCTCGATGGTTACGAAGTCCTTGGTAGCAGCCAGTTCGCGGTCGAAATCAGTAGCGATAACCTCGATGGTCTCGTTCTCGGTGAAACGACGAGCGGTATCCTTTACAATAGCAAAAGCCACTGGCATTACCTCGTTCAGTGCCTCCTCGTAGCGATCGAGCACTTCCTTCTCTAACTTATCAATCTTGTTGAACAAGTCAGCACGCTGCTCAATCTCGGTTTCCTCAACCTTTGCACGCAGTTCCTCTATCTGTGCGCGTTCGCTCTCAGCCGACTTGTAAATGAAACTTTTCAACTCCTGTGTCTTTGCACGGAGTTCATCGTTGCTCAGTTTCTGGATTTCAGGATATACCGCCTTCACCTTCTCGACCAAAGGCTGAATCTCCTTCATGTCTCGCGAAGACTTATTTCCAAAAATTGAGCTCAAAAAACTTACGAAACTCATATATTTTAAATTTTATTTTTCCTTTTAAACTTTTAAACCGTCGCGCAGCGACTATTTAAACACCAACGGTGCCGTGCTACACGCATTTGGAGCCCTTATGCGCATGAAGTGTGCCAGCGTGGGCACTACTACATCCACCGAAGTGGGAACGAATATCTTAGAGCTTTCAATGTTATAGCCAAAGAAGATGAGCGGGAACTCTACATACGAAGAACGCACCTGGTGCGAGGTGTTCATTTCTTCGTTTACCAAGCGCCAGCCTGGTGACACCTCGACGAAGATATCGCCCGAGCACTTAGGGTTATAGCCATTGCGCATGCGACTGATACCTGGTGTCCATGCTCCCTGTGTGAGACGCTGTGAGGTATATACATCCTTCACGCCACTGCACTGCAGCAGGAACTCGTGTCCGCGTTCCAGCACATCTACTATGTTGAGCTGCTTTTCCTCGAGCAGCTTATGGTTCAGGTAAATCTGGTTTCCAAACACCCCATCTACGTACTGTCCCTGGCCATACACAGCCATGTAGTACATATTGAGCAGTGCCGAGGTGCGGTTGATGTAGAACGTGCCCTGGGGGATGCGGTAAGCCGAGTAATCCACGTTCTCGTTCTCTACATAGCCTGTAGAGGTGAGTACCACCAGTGTCTTGTCGAGACCCACCTTGCGGTCGATTGCCTGCAGCAGGTCTTTGATGCACTGATCCAAGCGCACATACGCATCCTGGATTTCCATAGGACTTTCAGCCGCTGTTTTGTGCTCAAAGCCACCAGCGTAATAGGTAAGTGCCAGGAAGTCGGTTACATTGTCGGCCCCTATGGTAGTGTTATTCAGACAAGCCTCGGCCAGATGGTTTACATGCTCGTTTACCAGAGCCGAAGTCTTATAGGATGCCACAGGACGAGCAGGATCGAACTTGTGCTTGAATGGGGTAACCATACCTCCCGAAGGGAAGTAGTTGAAGGTGCCCACAGCAGCAGAGTAAGGTTCGTAGAACTGCTTGCCCAGGTTTTTCTTCAGTGGATAGGTATTGTTACAAAC
>JAGHTY010000171.1 GCA_018065125.1 Candidatus Minthousia equi | reverse complement strand
TGCATATATTTATCAACAGATTATAGTATTCAATGTTCTGTCACGATTTATTATTTACTCATTATAACCATTTTTGATTTTATATACTTTTGAATAAATACAAGTATTTTATTGACGACCTTAACCCTGTATTTACAGGTGATTTGGAAGAGCGAACAATAAATCACATAGTCAAATATCCATTTGAATTCCCTTTATTTTTAAAAATACCTCATCACTGTTCGATTAATGCAGGAAATCTAATTGATATTTTGCAACTACGTAAGTCCTCTATGAGTTGTACAACGACTTACAATACAAAAGGATTACCCAACAAATCAATGCTTGATACTTATAGACAAAGATGTACACATGTCCATTCTACAGGATATCATCCTGATAAGCCTGATGTTTTTGGAATTGTAGAGTATAATTGTGACTTGTTTGAAAAACACGAAATACATATTAAATGTCACGGACATGCTCAAAAAATAGTATAGATAATGTATCGGGGCGACTCATCACGAGCCGCCCCGACGTCGTCTTTGGCAGAACAGGCGATAGTCATCGCCCCAAAATCCCAAGACCTTACAAAATGAAAAACACAAAACCCAATTCAAGTCAGTTGAGAGTTAGAGAGGTATCAGTTGTATCTTGCAGTAGCGGTTGTTGGCAATGGGAGTAAACTCCTCGATGCCACCAAGGGCTTGCTGTTCTATGTGATCAGAACTCATGCCGAGAGCCATGAGCTGGTCGGAGATATAATCGGCACAATCCTTACAGAGCCACTGGTTGAAGTCGGCTGTGCCAGTAGCACTGTCGGCTGCACCGATGACGAGGGATGATTTTTGGCTGCCCACCCTATGCTTTATTGTCACCTTTAGATGGATTTTCAATATAAAAACGATTAAATCTACACCTTAAAGTGTAAAAGTAGGGAGAAAAATTTGGATTTTCCATTAAAAATGGTGTATTTTTGCATATTCAAAATAAATAATCCCTATAATTCCCAACTTGCAATGAAAGAAATCACAATAGATGATGTTAAGAGCTTCTTGAACAGTATGAATGTCAAGATCGATATTTATGGTATGGTTTTTGCCGAACGCCAACGTTGTCAAGAGACCATGAGAATGCTCGGTATCAATGAGATTGTTGCCAAAAGTATCATAAAGACTCTGGATGCAACAGACTTCTCAAAATATTTCGATGACACTACACAATGGGGTTGTGACCTTTGGGCATTCGGTAAAGACATCAACGGAGAAGAAATCTACATTAAAATTGGGTTAGGTTTGCCAAACAGACAGACCGTATGTGTATCATTTCATAGAGCAGATTTTCCAATTCAATATCCATTCAAATGAAAGAAGTTATTTTGAGTCCATTCAGAAATTGTGAGGCACACTTGAAGAGAGTGCCAGACACAATGGAATTCCGTGGCAAGACCTATCACTTCTTGAATCACTACTATGTATGTGACGAGAGTGGTGAAGAGTTTACGGATGAAGCAACGGGTGAGATCAATTTTGCCCAAGTGTATAATCAATATCGCGAAGAGAACAATATTCCGTTTGTGAACGAGATTGTGAAACTTCGAGAGGACTGTCAGTTGTCGAAGGCGGATATGGGACGACTGTTAGGCTTTGGTGAGAACCAGTACTACCGTTATGAGTTGGGCGAAGTGCCTTCTCCATCGAATGGTAGGCTGATGCGTACGCTTATAGACAACAGAGAAGCCCTCATGTGTGCCATTCAAGAAAGTTCTATCAAGGATAGCAATAAAGAGAAAGCCCTATCTGCATTGAACAAGTTGACCGCAAAAGAGAATGAGGATAGGACTATATACAATCTGTTATTTCCTGTAAAACGTAGCATTTATAATGGCTATGCCATCACAAGCGTGAACAAGGTAAGACAAATGATTTTGTATTTCCTTGGGCACATGAATATAGGTTACAAGACAGCATTGAACAAGCTGATGTTTTATGCTGATTTCCTGATGTATAAGGAACATTGTGTAGGTATTAGTGGCCTATCATATAGCGCACTCCCATATGGTAATGTTCCTAACAATTTCAAGGTTCTGTATGGAATCTTTGATGAAGTCGATGAGATGGATGAAGAAAAACCTTATTTTAAACCTCTCACTGTATGTGATTTGAGTGTATTCAATGAGAATGAGATAAAAGTACTTGAATATGTGGCTGAAAAAATGGCAAAGCAGGCAAGTACTACGTTGTCAGAAACTAATCACATGGAAGATGCTTGGCTGAAATATAAGCACGACACAAAATTATTGGTACCATTCAGTGAGGCTTTTTCTTTACATGCATTATAATAGATAAGATTAAAATGAATATAGATCAGACTATAGATTTGTTTAAACTATATGGGTAACATTTAGAAGAGCAATCAGATGATTGTTTGGTATTCTCTTTGAACCAGGGAATGTATCCTGTAGTACAGATTGTACCTTTGCCTTCATGTTGTGAGAATACAATTGCTAAGGTAAAGCAGAACTATAATGAAAGCGGTTATTGTGGAGTACGTGGATAGGTTGGTTTTCTCTAATATGGGAAGCTTTATCCTGGGTACGGTACAGAAAGTTCTAGAAAACGATGCTTCAGAAGAGATGATCTAATCCTTACAACAACCAAAAACGAAGATAACTGGATGATGCACTACAACGAGCTCAAAACCTACGTTGCGGTGCATCATCACTTTCCAGATAAGCACAAGGTAGAGTTCCGCGGTCTTTTGAACTGGGCAAAATTTACCCGAAAGAAAATCAAGGCTGGTACTTTGCCGGATGAGCAAAGACTGTTGTTCGAGGAACTCGCTGCCAGTCGTTCAACTGAGCATACTGGGGGAAGGAGGAAAAAACTTACACGAATTAGCGTTCTTAAAATTATGTGATTTGGATAAATACTTGGCAAATCCAATCATAACTATCCAAAAACAATATGAAATTCAGGCAAAAATCTTGCGTGATTCGGTAAAAACTAACATCTTTGCATCGCTAGATACTAATAACACCACTGCTGTATTTACTAATACGTATGCATTTTGTAGATACTAATATTGTCGTAGGAAAAGGTTTAGCATGTCAAGCATTCAGGATGTTCCAACCCTACATTATAGCAGGTATCAACTTTCGCATCACGTTTAATAATAAACGGGGTGCGTACTTAGTAAAGAGTACTACAGTACCTACTAGAGAGTACTCGGGTACTCACTTAGAGAGTACAGCAGTACCATCTAGGAAGTACTGGTCCTATCGTTACTTAACCTTAAACGAAGGATAAGTAAATATTATGCCAAAACAATATACATAATATACATAAACCATCCAATTGCACTATAAATCATATAGTTGAATAATGTATATTAGCATGTAATAAGCATGTATATTATGTATATTCTAATCTACATAATTTTTGCAAGTGAATTTGTTTTTGTGCGCATATGGTCGTGAAAAGGACTGATTGTAGAACTAAATATTTACCTGAAGATTACAAGGTATAGTTTTATTCATAACGACTTAACAAAGGCGTTCCTCATGGAGCGCCTTTGTTGTTTATGCATTGTGATGTAATGTGTGAAAACTGGGGAATTTGTTTTGCATGGTAGAAATAAAAGCGTATTTTTGCAGCATAATATTCCCTACATTTGCAATGTAATTACAAAACACTTTATATACGATAAAACAGAATAGATTATGAAAAGATTATTCCTGATGTTACAGTTGGTTTTTGTTGCCTGTGCAGCTTTTGCACAGAAGCAGAACCTGGTACTTCATTACGATTTCAATAAAGTAGAGGGTAATACCGTGAAGGACCTTGGACCTAACCATGTGGATGCCATTTTGATGGATGGTGCTACAGCTGCCAATGGCGTGATGGACCTGGGTGAGAAGGGTTACCTGGATATGACTGCTCAGGCAGGAAAGGTGATGCAGCAGTTGAGCGACTTTACCATTGCTGCCCATTACTTCATTCCCAAGAGTGTGGAGGTGAAGGGATATGGCTACTTTCTGTGGGCATTCTCGGCCAAGGAGGCAAATGCCGAGAAAGAGGGGCCTTATCATGCTTACCGCATCAATGAACAGCGTGTGGAAACATCCCTTGGAGGATGGAGTCAGGAAACGGGTATCCAGATGAGCAAGGTATCCGAGCAAGGTAAGTGGATAAGTGTTATCTTCCGTCAGCAGGGAACAGGTGGTCAGTTGTACATCGATGGCGAACTGGTGGGAAGTGAAACGGGATTCCCTCTGCTGAAGAATATCTTCGCAGAAGCTCCTGCCTACAACTGGATGGGTCGTGCACCATTCAATGGTGATGAATTCTTGCGTAACACACAGATTTCTGATTTTAGAATTTATAATGCTGCATTGACAGATATAGAGATGAAGGATTTACTGAGAGCACAGCAGTCGTCGGCCATCAAGATGATGCTGGGAGCTTATGAACCAATCGGTACGCCAAAGGGTATTGTTCCTGGACGTGTGGTTTGGTCGCATCACCCAGATGCTGCAAGATGGGAGGGTACAGGCAACTGGTATGATGATGCGTATAATTATCAGGGAGGTGCCAACTGGATGGTATCTTCTGCCCTGAAGAGCCTGACAATTGCAAAGACCGAGGAACAGGCTTGGGACAAGTTGTTCTGCTACTTCAACAAGCAACATATCGGCAAGGACCGTGGTTACAAGAAAGGTGAGAAGGTGGCCATCAAGATTAACATGAACAATACCTATAGCTACGAGGAGAGTGGTGAGGTAAATGCATCGCCTATCATGGTACTGGCATTGATCCGTTCATTGGTGACTTATGCCAACGTGCCTCAGGAGTGCATTACCGTATTCGATGCCAGCAGATATCTTACCAATGGCGTGTATAACACTTGTCATGCTGCCTATCCAAACGTGCATTATGTGGATAATGTAGGCGAGGAGGGAAGAACAAAGACTGGTTATGTGGAGAATGCCATTCACTACTCTGTGAAGAGCGAGAACATGTGCACGGGATTGTCTACTGCCTGCACCGAGGCTAACTACATCATTAATATGGCATTGCTGAAAGGTCATGTGGGTCAGGGAGTTACCCTTTGCGGAAAGAACTGGTATGGTGTTACCAACATCAACAAGGATTGGCGCAAGAATGCTCATGTGAACATGAATCAGGATAGAAACGGAAAGCCTAAATACATTACTTTCGTGGATTACATGGGACATAAGGACATTGGCGGAAAAACGATGTTGTATCTGATAGATGGTCTTTATGGATGTAAGCTGGTGGATGGTGCTCCTGGTCCTAAGTGGCAGATGGCTCCTTTCCATAACGATTGGCCTTGCTCTTTGCTGGCATCACAAGACCCTGTTGCCATTGATTGTGTTGGACTTGACCTGATCATGAGTGAGTTTCCAGATGCTCCCGACCTGAACTTTGCCGATGCCTATCTGGTAGAAGCTGCCTTGGCCGACAATGCTCCATCGGGTACAAAGTATGATCCTGAAGGTGATGGTACTTACCTAGAAAGTCTGGGTGTGGCAGAACATTGGAACAATGCTGTAGAAAAGAAATATACTAAGATTAATTTGGTGTATAATAGGTTTTGGCCGGAGAGATAAGAGTTTTCTTTTTCTTTCCCGTGAAGGAAAGACAAAGAAACAAAAAGAAAGTTCACCTGCTGCACTTCCAGGACTAAAATTTGTGCGTATAGGCTAATTCGCAGAAACTCGCATTTCATGCTCAGACAGTCTGCTCATTTTACGCCCATACTTCAAATTTCTTAACGTCCTTACAGTGAGGCAGGAATTAACTCACAACTCATAACTCAAAACAAAAGTAATGGTTCGAAGAATATTAACATCGCTATTTGTGCTGGTTTGCCTGCAGGCAAGTGCACAGGAAAATGTGAAGACCTATATGACGGAATATGGTGACACCATTATGTATTTCAATGGTGAAAGAACCGATGCCCAGGGTTTTTATAGTGTGGAAATCAGGTATCCTAAT
Organism: Candidatus Minthousia equi; assembly: GCA_018065125.1. Taxonomy (GTDB): domain Bacteria; phylum Bacteroidota; class Bacteroidia; order Bacteroidales; family Bacteroidaceae; genus Minthousia; species Minthousia equi. Next base: position 21,349 of record JAGHTY010000171.1, on the reverse strand, counting down.
GGTGAACGCTACATTGGTCAGTTTAAGGACGACAAGAAGAATGGTAAGGGTAAGTTCTTTTACGCGTCGGGTGATATTTACGAAGGCGAATGGGTGAACAGCTACAAAGAGGGCAAAGGTATCTATTACTATAAGAAAGGTGACAGATACGAAGGTGAGTACAAGGAGGATGTAAAGGATGGCAAGGGCATCTATTACTATGAGAATGGTGATAGATTCGAGGGCTACTGGAAAGAAGGCAGCAAGGATGGTCCTGGAACCTTTTATTTTGCTAATGGTACTACCTATTCTGATGTGTGGCCTACAATCCGTTAGGCTTTCCCCACTTTTTGATGATGCGCTTTAGCTCTTTTTGGGTAATGGGAATGATGGTTCCATGACGAGGGTTAAAGTTGAGCGTTACAGGACGATCGGTGATGCGGAAATGATGCATGTCGGTCGTTTCTGTGAATTCATAGCGATGTTTCTTGTAAACATCATACATCATGATGTATTTGTCCTGCCCTATAAGTTTAAATGTACCTGCACCTTCTACAGCATCGGTAGTTTGCTGCTTATAGTCGGGATCTTCCTGCCACTTTCCGCTTGTTAGTGATTGGGTTGTTGCCAGTCGGATGCCATCACCATGGCCTTCTGTTTTATAATACATGTAATATGTGCTATCCTTTAGCTGAATATCTGCATCTATGCATGATTCCTTGTCGGATGGTTCAAAAAGCACCTTGTAGTCGCCCTCAAGATCTGTGAAATCCTTGTTGGCATAGGCATAGTAGATGATGTCTTTTCCCTTGTCGCCATGTTTCATTGACCAGTACACCATGTATTTCTTAGCCTGTGCATCCCAGATGGTTTGAGGTGCCCACACACGTTTTAGGTTTTCCTGATTAGGATATCTTTTCTGGATGTTCACCACACTATGTTTCCAGTTGATCAGGTCTTTTGATTTCATCAGCACCATGGCACGATTGCTGTCCCAACCATTGCCGCATACCATGTCGGTAAGCACCATGTAGAAAGTCTTTCCATCTTTACTGCGAAGAATATGAGGGTCGCGCACGCCTCCTGTACTACTGATTACCTTTGAGTCGATGACAGGCTGATTATTGTTTACTGCATAATAATCGTAGCCATTTGTGCTTAGCGCATAGCATACTGCCTCTTCGTTCATCTTGTTTCCTGCAAAATAGGTAAATAGATATGCCATACATTTTGAATCATCAAAATGAGTGTGACCCAATGATGAGAAGAGCATGAGAAGAAGTGCAATCATTTTATCGTTTTTTATTGTTAGGGCAAAGTTACGAAAAATGATGAATTATGAGGTCCTAATAAGGTCAATTTTAACGGTTTTCAAAAGAAAATGGACCAATTTGTACTAAAATTATGTAAAACCCTTTGGATGTTGCCTAAATTGCTGTATATTTGCATTGTTAATGCTTATTTAAGCATAATTGCTTTAAGGTTTTAAGAAAGAGTTAGTAAGGAATACCCGCCTGCGAAGGTAGGTATTCTTTTTTGGGGTTAGAAAAAGGAGCATCGGATTCGGTGCTCCTATTATTTTTTTGAAGACCCTCCTCATTCCTCCCTTAAAGGGAGGAGGTTGTTGACTCGTTGACTTGTTGACTTTTAAACTCTCAACTCTCAACTCTCAACTATCTTTTTTGGCGACTAATCCACCCAAGATAGCAAAATAATGTTAAATTTCATGTTGTTTGCGTGCACAACGCTTGCAATATTGCCAAAAAGCAGTACCTTTGCATTGTGTTTTTCATAGTATTAGATTTAAGGTTTACAAGGTTGGGCTCAGGCGTGGGCCCTTTTTTTATTCCTTATCTCGAAGAGTACTGTGAAAATTTTGGCAAACCAGAATTTTTATCGTAATTTTGCATCAGTTTAGTATATACATCAAACACTTTTAGATGGGATTTTTTATTCGTTACTTCGACCATGCCGAAGTTTTACAAGATCAAGAAGGAGTTTTCCAGTTTTTTAATGATGTGGTTAAGCTTGACGAGAAAGACATGAGTACGCTTACTCGTAAGTTCCCTAATCAGAAAGGCTCTAAATTCCGTGTCTATTTAGATACAAATCGTTATATTCAGGTAGCAAAGACAGATTGTGCTACACTGGAGGAATACACTACAACATCAGGCGTTGAGATTATTCCTACCACCAAGAAGATTGTTGTTCAGAACAATGAAAAAGCAGAGGTAGTGAAAGAAGAAAAACCTGTTGCTGCAGAAAGGAAGTCTCGTGTTAGAATCAAGGCTGTTCCAAGAGATTTGTTTGAGCAGCAGATTTCAGATTACGATAGTGTTGTATCTGGATGGACTTCATATGCCATTAACTATATTCTTCAGGATGAAGAAGACCGTATGGAGTTTTGCCTGAAAGCAAAGGTTCAGGATGCATCATATAGAAATGCACACCAGATGATGTGCACTTTCCTATACGATAAATATGGTGACAGATGTTTGCTACCTATGGTAGAATCTTCTGCCTTCAGAAAAATTAAGGATTAATTGATGCGTGTCATGCGATAACCCATGCGATAGAGTTGCATGGCTGCTCCCATGGCATACATTTGATGTAAACAAGCAAGGAATGCCCGGTATGCCTCTGGTGTACCGGGTTCTATATGTTGATGAATCAGTTTGTTATTGGTGCGTGCTGCACATTCGCCAACTATCTTCTCAAGTTTATCGAAATCGGCTCCTTCCAGCAATAGGATTTTCTCTCTTACATATTCATCCATCTCATCAAAACCTCGTACTGCACGAAGGTTAGCATAGATGTCTTTCAGCTTACCATAAACTTCCCAATCTTCATCCCAATACTTGGCTATTGCCATACCGATGTACATCATCCAGCCAAGTGAGACGTTAGGATAGTCCTTGTATTCACGGATTCCATCGGGCATGTAACTGCGGGCAATCTGCTCCCACTTTTCTTCTATGTCTGGTGCATCAGGCAGTTTTTCCTCTGCTTCGTTCACTCTGCGAAGATAGGTGTGCAAGTCGTTTTTTACTTCTTCTTCGAATTTGTCCATATTATAGAATATTCATGATTTCTTTTAGTGTATCGGCATAGAAGGTGGCATTATGTGCCTCATTGGTTTGCCAGCGGTTAAAGAACAATGTGTCTAAGCCAGCGCTTTGGGCACCCATGATGTCGGTATGTAGATTGTCGCCAATCATTAGTGTAGATGCCTTAGAGGCTCCTGTCTGCTTTAGTGCGTATTCAAAGAAAGCAGGATCGGGCTTGTTCACACCGGCATCTTCCGAAAGAATGACTGTTTGGAAATAGTGATCCGTGTTGGATGCCTTCAGTTTCTTGTATTGCACTTCGTGGAAACCATTGCTGCACATGTGCAGACGGTATTTTCCCTTTAGGTAATCCATCAGTTCTCGTGCGCCTTCTACTAACCCTGGCTTGCAACTGCATAGATCCAGGAAATGATCACTTACTTTTAGACAGTATTCACGGGTAGGTTCCAATCCTTCTCCCTCTGCAAGAGGACGACGAAAACGCTCTACAATCAAGTAGTCACGATCTATTTCACCTCTGCTGTATTGTCCCCACAACTGGGTGTTTGTTTCCCAATAGGGTATGGTGAAATCCTCCAGTGTCTTGAAGTAGCGATGCAACTCAAAATCATTGAAGAGTTCCTCAAGGGCAATTTCTGCATTCCCTCGGGTGTTATAGATGGTGTCGTCGAAATCTACAAATAAATCGGTGTACATGTGTTAAGTCGCTAACGCTCCAGTTTCAAAGTTTCAAGGTGTTTCAGTGAAACCGTTATTAAAACTCTATTGAAACTTTTTAATCATTCATCGTTAATCACTAATCCCTAATCCTTAATCGTTCATCGTTCATCAAGGTACTCTGCAAAGATACGGGCAGCACTTTCTACTTTTGCTGCACAGGGGCGTTTGCGGTAATATTCGGCATTGCGTTCATCTGGTACAAAATTTCCCATAGGTACAGGACCTTCTATACCAAGGAGTTCTGCACAGATTAAGGAACCATTTTCTTCTTTTGATTTAGCAAGTAGTTCCTGTACCACTTTGTAACAATGTGCCTTGTCATCGGCAAGTTTCTTGGCATCACCTTTCACCTGTCCGCAATCCATACCCACAAGGGTTACAATGCCGGATACGGCACCACACATCATGCGCATTCTTCCTACTCCTCCTCCAAAGCCAGCACCAATTTGCTTTGCTTGCTCATCGGTAAAGTCATAAAGGTCGGCAAAGGCAGCAATCACACTTTGTGAGCAGCCGTAACCTTGCATGAATATTTCTACCGCACGTTGTACGCGCTCTTCCAGTTCTGGTTTCATTTTTATTTTGGAAATCCAACAGGATTGTTCATGATTGGCATCTGGTTATCAGAAAGGTTCAGCAACTGCTTCAACCCGTTTGTGTCGTGGGTAGCACGAGGAACGGTAGCCATACCTACTGCCTGACAATATAAGTTGATGTTTTCTGAAACATTACCTGCGTCTACACAACCCATCATAACAGAGCGTTCGTTATTGCCTCCAAACAAGTCAAAGTCGATAACCATCAGCAATGAAACAGGTGCGGTTTGTGCAAATGCCTGTCCTGCAGCAATAAGCTTGCGCTGGTCGCCGGTAGCAACTTGTTTCAGCAGGTTTTCGGTGGCAATGTATTCATATACGTTTGCAGATGTGAATACATACAGACGGATTTCCTTGCGGTTCATAGCAGTAGGTGCAGTACGATGTGCATCATCGCGTGAAACACCACATGCAGCCCAGCAAAGGTTGCTGATTTCTTGGTTGGTCAACTCCTGGTTACTATACTCTCTAACAGAATGACGTGTAGCCAATGCATCTACTACACTCATTGATTTCTGTGTCATGTCGGGTGCAGGCAACTTAATGTCTTGTGCATTTGCCATTAGGATTCCCATCATTAGCATTGATAAAAATAGTTTTTTCATATTTTTTTATTTTATAGTCAACAAGTCAACAAGTCAACGAGTTAACAAGTCAACGAGTCTCAAAGTCGCAAAGTCGCAGAGACGCAAAGCAAATTATTAGTCCGTTGTCCGTTGTCTTTTAAACTCTTAAACCTTTAAACTTTTAAACCTTTACATTTTTTTCCCCGTAATAATTCCACGTCCATGTGTTCCTACATACACACGTCCATACTCTTGCCAGTCACCTATGATGTGCAGCACAAGTCCATACTGATGCATGTCGTCATTGATGCGCACCCATGATTGGGCAACGTCATCACTACGGAAGAATCCATACTGACCATTAACTACACCTATTATGTAGATTGTAGGATAAGCGCTACCTTCCTTTGCCTTACCCAATCCAAAGGCATAGATGGTGCGCACCTGACTCTTCAGCTCCATCTGCAAGTTGTTGATGTTGGTGTGATAAAGGCCGTCATAGGCAGCAATCCACAAGTCTCCTTCATAACCAGGAACGGCATACACACGATCTTGTCCTCCACGGTTATCACCTCTATGTCCCTGCTGAAGGTTGATGTTCAGGGTATCGCCCTTGAAAGAACGTCCTCCATCTATACTGCTGTACAGCATCTTGTTACGAATATCCAACGCATAGAAACGAAGAGGATTCTCCTTATCGGCAATCACACGGGTATTATCAGGTAAGCCTTTGCATGCTGTCCATGTAGCACCCTTGTCGGTAGTGTAGTAAGCCTTTTGTCTTTCTGGTGTCCAAATCCATGTGCTGCCATCACTTGCCATTGCTACATGTCCATGTTCTGCCTTATCAACAGGAACGGTAGAGCATGCCTTCCATGTCTTTCCTCCATCTTCTGAGTATGAAACAGGAGGCACATCCTGCAGATGGTTGAAGATAACACCTGCACGCATCATAAGTTCAGGCTTATGCCAAGCACCAGTTACGGCATCGGTGTTTCCAAAGTTAGGCTCGTTGTTAGCACCTGTAGGAACTGGTTTAGTAATGTCGTAGTGTGTATAGCCACCATAGTCGCCAATACCACTCAGCAAACGTGCTCCGGTAGGAGGGGTGTAAAATTCCAGAGGAACTGTTTCCTCTATTCCCTTTGCCAGAATACTCCATTTGATTGGCGCATTCTTCTTTTCCACATCACTCATGTTGAAGGTTTCCCATCCGCCAAAACCGGTGGTGAACATGGCATGCTCAGGATTGAATGGGTCAATCTCAATGTCGAACATCCAGTGCAGGGGAGCAGTCTTTGTATAAGGTGCCAATGAATGGTCGTACTGATAGCCATGGCGGAACATTTCCTTCCAGTGCTTGCCACCATCAGTAGTGCGGAAGATTTCATCCTCAGTATATCCACGCTTGCCACCTAAGCTATGTGTGCTCACGATGATGTGCTTTGGATTTTGGGTATCTACTGCAACTGCAGCATAGCCAAAGCCAGCCTTTTCGCCAGCAGGAATCTTCATTGGAGAAAGATCCTGCCACTTGCCGTTTCGGGTATTGTACTGCCAAAAAGCACCATCGCTCATTTGTGAAGGACCAGGGCTATCGGCATACGAAATGTACAGATTTCCATCACTTGCCAAAACCATATGGGTAGGGCGAAGATTGGTGGGTTGACCTTCTACCGCATTCCATGTCTCGCCTCCATCATGACTGGCAAAGACACTTTCTCTTCCCATGATGGATGCGGCAGCATAGATGTTCATGCATTTCTTGTCTGTAGCGTTATTAGTGTCGAATACCACAGCAATGATGCCGCTCCCACGGTTCCAGAAGGCACGTCGGTTACTTGGGTCAATCTTCTCGCTCACATCAGGGAAACTCACTACTCGTTCCCAGTTTTTGCCGGCATTCAGGGTGCGCCAAAGTCCATCCTGACGTGTACCCATATAGACAATGTCGGTATTTACGGGATCAATCATTAGGCGTTCGCCATTGCCTCTTCCGTTTTCATTTCCACCCATTGCCACAGGAACATCTGTGCGTAGATAGGTTTGTCCTCCGTCATCAGAACGAAGCACACTTCCTTTCTGTGAGGTATAGGTTCCGCACATCATATAGATGCGGTTAGGTTGTTTAGGGTCGATGGCAATACTTTCCACTCCCTGGAGGTTTGCCTCGGAAAGAGGAATCCAGTCAAGAATAGGAATCCATTCTTTCTTCTGCGCATCCCAGCGATAGGCACCACCCATGTCGGTACGGCAGTAGCGCACATCCTTTACAGTAGGGTGACAGATGATTCCATCCACAAAGCCACCTCCTACAATAGGAACGCTGCTCCATTCATATTGTTCACTTGCCACAGGCAGAGGTTGTGCAGAAGCAAGAGTTCCGCATGTGGCAAATATGGCTGATAAAATTAGTGCTTTCTTCATATTAGGTTTATTGTTTCTTGTAAATTACAGAACCACTTGCCTGATGCGTTGCCAATACCAATACTTCGGCAATCTGAACATGCTTTGGTGCAGAAGCAGCATAAAGTGCCACATCGGCAATATCGTCACCAGTCAGTGGTGTAATACCTTTATAAACATTTGCAGCACGCTCGGTATCGCCATGGAAGCGGATGTTGCTGAAGTTGGTTTCTACCATACCAGGCTTGATGTTTGTTACGCGCAATGCAGTATCTGCCACATCAATACGCAATCCATCAGTAATAGCCTTTACTGCTGCCTTTGTTGCACAATACACATTTCCACCTGCATAGGCAGCATCACCAGCTACACTACCTATATTGATAATGTGTCCTTCGTTGCGAGCCACCATACCAGGAACGATAAGTCGGGTCATGGTGAGCAAACCCTTGATGTTGGTATCAATCATGGTACTCCAGTCCTCAAGATTTCCTTGGTATTCTTTCTCCATACCTAGTGCCAAGCCAGCATTGTTAATCAGCACATCAATCTTGCTCCAGTTTTCATCTAACTGTGCAACAGCCTTTTCGCATGCTTCAGCATCACGAACATCAAAAACCAAAGCCTTTACCTCGGCACCCAGTTCCTTTAGTTCTGCCTCTACTTCCGACAGCTTATCTGCGCGACGTGCAGTTATAATAAGGTTATAGCCACCCTGGGCAAATTTTACGGCACATGCCTTACCAATACCACTGGTAGCACCAGTTACGAATGCAATTTTCTTCATAGTGTTTTATCTTGTTTTCAATAGTTTTTCGGATAGCCACTTGCGCAAAGGCAAGTCGTATAGTTTCAGGAAGGCGTATGCCATACCTACTGCAATAAGGAACAGGCTTACTGCCACCATCACATGTACACCAAGTGGTGCATCGGCATGTGTTGTAGCAAACGACATCTGCAGATACACCAAAGGATAGTGGGTAACATAAAGTGGATAGCTTATATCGCCAAGGAACTTGCAAACACGGAAAGATTTTCCACCCATTTCGCTGCTTCCGGCTCCTATGCACACAATCAGTGGGAAAAGCACCAGAATGGCAACTGCCTCATACAATCCGTTCATCCAGAAATTTTCAGGATTAGCTCCACCAATGCGTGGAACAACCAAGATGGCAGCAATCATCAGTGAACACCACCAGAAACCATTGCTGATATGAATCCTTAGCTTAGGCATGCGTGAAAGCAACAATCCGCAAAGGAATGGATAAAGCAAACGTGTTACGCCAATCTGCAGCTGCTCTGGTGTAGTGCTCCATCCGCCAATTACGGTATTTGTGGCGTATTCTCTTGCTGATAACCATCCTGTTACATCTATGTTAAGACAAAGAATGATGGTTAATACTGCACCTACTGCTACTAAGATACCTAGGAACACCTTCGAGAGTCTTCTTAGCACAAAAGCATAGAGGATGTTGGCAATATACTCCCATTGCAATGACCAAATGGCTCCATTCAGCGGGTTTGTCTCGGCCCAACCTCGAATATCCATAGTAGAGGGAAGGGGTAATAGCGTAAAGCAGAATGCCATTACCAGCAGCACTTGCCACCATTCAGTATTATTTACAAGGGGAAAATCAGGATGATCACCGGTTAAGAAGAATAGGGCAGCACCTACCAGTGTTCCCATTATCAGCAATGGATGCAGGCGAATCAAGCGTCTTTTGAAGAAAGTCCATGTTCCCATGCCCTTGCTCCATCGGTCGTCATAGGCATAGCCAATTACAAAACCACTCAGTACAAAGAAAAAATCCACAGCTAAGTATCCGTGGTTTAGAATCTGCCCTGTTACCCCAGGAGAATAGGTTTCAAAAAGATGAAATGCCACAACGATCATGGCAGCCACCCCTCGCAATCCGTCAAGGATTTCGTATCGGGGCTTTGTGTTCAATCCTGCTATCATGCTTTATTTGTTATTCGAATGAATGCAAAGATACAATAAAAAAACAAGAAAAAGCGTGATAATATAAGAAAAGAACAGAAGTATGTTGCTGTGAGATTACTTTACCTGTATGGCATCGTTGTCAAAAGTCATTTTTTCACTAGAATACTTCTTACTTTTTCTATAGGCATGAATACAAAATAAGGATAAGGTAAGAATTCCCATGATAATCCAAAATAGCAATGATAGTGTCATGATTGTTTGTTTTTAAATGATGTTTTGTTTTGCAAAGGTAGGGTGTTATTTAGTGGTATATTGAGGATTTTTATGACTTGTATCAATGAAATGTGTGATGCTTACGATTATTGAAGTTTTAGAAATGATAGTGAATGTCGATTGTTGTAATCGAAATTATCAATAGCAAACGGATGCTTGTATTAAAAAAAGCAGTACCTTTGCAACGAATATTCAAGAACCATGGAACTTAGACAACTGAAGTATTTTGCCAAGGTGGCAGAATTGAACAATTTCTCTGGTGCAGCACGTGCGCTTAACATTACGCAAAGCACACTTTCACAGCAGATTAAGCAACTTGAAGGAGAATTGGGCGTAGAGCTTTTTCTTCGCGATTCGCATCATGTTAATCTTACCGATGTAGGAGAGGCTTTTCTTCCATCAGCATTGCGCACTATTTCAGAAGCTAATTCCTGCATCGATCGTATTCGTGATGTTCAGAGTTTGGGTACCGGTGAAGTTAAGATTGGTTGTACATATACTTTCGCTCCACTGCTTACCGAGGTAGTGCTGCTGTTCATGAAGCAGTATCCTGGTGTAAAGTTGGATATTGTATGTCAACCTATGGAGGAACTCATGCAGATGCTGGAACGTCAGCAGATAGATGTGGCATTAAGCTATAAACCTGCTTGGGGTAGCATGAATATTGAATCACACATTCTTTTCGACAATCGTCTTGCAGTAGTGGTAAGCAAAACACACCCTTTGGCTGAGTGCAAATACATTCGTTTGTCAGAACTCGAGAAACATCCAATGGCACTTCCTGCTACAGGATTGCAGGCACGAAACACTTTCGACCGTCTATGTGAGGGTACAGATTACCGTTTCCAGGTGCAGTTGGAGATTAACGATGTAAATGTGTTGCTTTCTCTGGTAAAAGGCAGCAAGTTGGTTACCGTATTGAGTCAGGCAACAGTTGCACGTCAGCAAGGATTAATTGCTATTCCTCTTGATCACAAGGATTGCCAGATGGAAGGTGCTTTTTCTGTTTGTCGTGATGCTTACATGAAGAGAAGTACAAAGGAATTTCTACGAGTTCTTTCAGAGAATCGCTCCTTGGGAATGGCAATGATGGAGATATATTGATAATAAATAATACATAGTATATGACTGATTCTTGGTTAGTTAATCTTTTGTTTACACCCAGTGTGGCACACTCTGTGCTGTTGGTGGCATTAACCATTGCCATCGGACTTTACCTTACACGCATTAAGATTGGTGGAGTAGGATTGGGTGTTACGTGGGTTTTGTTTGTGGGCATCATTGCTTCTCATTTTGGTTTGGTACTGGATGATACCACTTCGCATTTCATTAAGGAGTTTGGATTGATTCTGTTTATCTATTCTATAGGTATTCAGGTAGGTCCGGGTTTCTTCCATTCCTTTAAGAAGGGTGGCATTACCCTAAACATGCTGGCAGCAGGATTGATACTTCTGGGTACCTTTACTGCCTATGCCATTCACTTGGTTACAGGGCAGGATCTCTTTGCCATGGTAGGTGTGCTCTATGGTGCTGTTACCAACACCCCTGGTTTGGGTGCTGCTCAGCAAACTTTTAGCGACATGCATGATGGTGCTTCAAATGCTTTGTTTGCACAGGGTTATGCAGTAGCATATCCACTTGGTGTAGTAGGTATCATCCTCTGTATAGTGCTGGTAAAGGTAGTATTCCGCATTTCTCTTTCTAAGGAAGAAGAGGAATTAAAGAAGAAAAATGGCAATAACGTTGGTGCCTTGAAAGCCATTACACTAGAGATTACAAATCCTGCTGTGGATGGACGAACCATCGAGGAACTTACCAAACTCTCGGGTAGAGAAGTGGTAGTAACTCGCCTGATGCACCGTGGTACCGAGGACATAGAATTGGTTAAGGCACAAACTCGCTTGCAGTTAGGCGACCGTGTTTTCTTGGTAGTATCACCAAACGATGTGGATGCGCTTACAGTATTCCTTGGGCAGCAGGTTGACATGAACCAGCAAGTGTGGGACACCAATACACACAATGATCTAGTAAGCGAGAAACTGGTTGTTACCAATGCCAAACTGAATGGTAAAAGATTGGGTGACTTGCAGCTTCGCCAGACTTTCCATGTAACTATTACCCGTATTCGCCGTGCCGGTATTGATCTTCTTGCAAATCCTAACCTGTTCCTGCAGATGGGCGACCGTGTTACTGTTGTGGGTTCTTCGAACAACGTAAAGCGCATGAAGGATTTGATTGGCGACCGTGTACGTAGTCTTGACGAACCTCAGTTGCTGGCTACCTTCTTGGGTATTTCCTTAGGTGTGTTATTAGGTTCACTCCCTATCGCTTTCCCTGGAATGCCTGTTCCTGTGAAACTAGGTTTGGCAGGCGGTCCGTTGATTGTATCTATCTTAGTTTCTAAATTTGGTCCTAAATATAAGTTGGTTACCTATACTACTGCATCTGCCAATTTGTTAATGAGGCAGATAGGTATCTGTCTGTTCATGGCAGCAGTAGGTTTAGGTGCAGGTGTAGGTTTTGTTGATACGGTACTGAATGGAGGTTACATGTGGGTGTTCTATGGATTCCTAATTACCTTTATTCCATGCTTTGTAGTAGGAATCATTGCACGTGTGGTTTGTCATCGTAACTATTTCACCATTGCAGGTATGATTTCAGGCGCTATGACCGATCCTCCTGCTTTGGCATACTCAAACAGCATCAGCGGAAACGATCAGGCAAGTGTGGCATATTCTACGGTTTATCCATTGTCTATGTTCCTGCGTGTAATCATGGCACAGATAATGGTATTGTTTGGATAACTCCCAAAATCACATAATAAAAAAGGGGAGGGCTCTCACGAGTCCTCCTTTTCTTTTACTGGCTTAACCAGCCAAACTATGGTAAATACTAATTAGAGACTAATAAAGTCATAAAGACTCAGAGTAATCGCTTCGCGATAGTCAACGAGTCAACGAGTTGTCGCCTTGCGACGGTCACAAAGACTCAGAGTCGCAAAGACGCAAAGTTTTTACCGACTGTTGTCTGTAGTCTGTTGTCCGTTGTCTAAAAAGCACTATTGCCTTTAAACCATTCAAACTGTCGCGTAGCGACTATTAACTTTAATTTTTTGTTTTGCGGATGACAAGTGTTCCATCTCCTGGGAACAAGCGCATCAAGTTCTTGACTTGGTAGGTCTTCTGGCTCTCATCCAGCAGATAGGGCCTTCCCGCTAAATAGCAGTGGCACTTGCAGATATCTGCTTTTTATCCAGTTTACTGGAAGATGATTACAGCTGCAGGAACAGCTCCGGTATTTCACCGGATTCCCTTAAGTCGGCCTCCGTATGGATTATGCCGATTGCCAAATCCAATGCAAAAGTACTAATTTAGAATGAATGTGCAAAGAAAATCGCACGAAAACTTTTCATACTTACCCAATCGCCATCAATTCAATTTCAAATACCAAAGTAGAGTGACCAGGGATGTCCTTGCCTGCTCCCATATTTCCATACCCCATTTCACTTGGTATGTATACAATCCAGTGATCACCAATATGCATGTTCACTAGTGCAATCTGAAATCCATTGATTAGCTGGTTTACACGAAATGCCTCGGGACACTTACGCTTGTATGAGTTGTCAAACTCTTTTCCGTTGATCAATGCGCCTTTGTAATGGCATGTTACAATACTTCTAGGACCTGGCATCCTATCGCTTTCACCACTGCTAATCACCTCGTAGAGCACACCTCCACGTAGTTCCTTCACACCTTCCTTGGCACGCATCTGCTCTAGGAATTCCTTGTTTTGTTTAATGTATTCTTCTTTTTTCATCGTTTTGTATTTAAAGTCAACGAGTCAACAGGTCAACAAGTCAACGAGTAGTTCCTGAGAATTGTTGAGTCTTGTTTTTTTAATTTATAGATACCCTTTTCACTTGTCAGACATAAATCTTCAATACTTTTTTCCCATTCTGCTTTCATTAATATCTAGTAGTCTTGTTGACTAGTAGACTTGTTGACTTGTTATACACTCACACTATATTCATGCTTTACCTCTTCCATTACGAAGGTAGATTCAAGAGTAGCGATGTTATCATGCCTGCCGATAACATTCAGCAAGAATTGTTGGTAGTACTTCATGTCGGGTGCCTGAATGCGTAACAGGTAATCAAAAGACCCAGAGATGTTGTAGCACTCTGTTACTTCTGGAATCTGCTTTACCATATTAGTAAAGGCAATGGCATTCTCACTGTTCAATCGTCTCAGTTTAATGCTGCAGAACACGGCAAATCCCTTATTCAGCTTTCCTGCATCAAGGATTGTTGCATATTGCTTGATAAATCCCATACGCTCTAAACGCTTCACGCGTTCGTAGGTAGGAGTGGTAGACAGATTTACCTTTGCTGCCAGTTCCTTATTGGTTAATCTGGCGTTTTGTTGCAGGGCCCGAAGTATGTCCGTATCCCTGTCATCTAATTTGTATGATTCTGTTTCAAGGGCCATATTGCTTATTTGTTGGAAGAAAATTCTTTTAACCGGTGCAAAAATAGATATTTTTTCCGAGTTTTCAAATCTTCTTGCGAAGAATATTCTTTTTATCTACCTTTGCATTGTCAAACAGAAATAAAAGTTTAAAGGTTTAAAGGTTTAAAAGAGTCATAAAGACGCAAAGACGCAAAGTCTGTTGACTAAAAAGCTTAAACTCCTTAAACATCTTAAACCAGAGCCGAAGGCAAAACTTTAAACCATTTCGAAGAAACATAAAACATTATAATATGATACACAACAGTATTCTTCAGTTAGTAGGCAATACGCCACTTGTAAAGTTAAGCAAGTTGGCTGCTAGTGAGAATTTAGTTGCCGAGTTGGTTGCAAAGGTAGAGTTCTTTAATCCAGGCGGAAGCGTAAAAGATCGTGTAGCATTAAGCATGATCGAGGATGCCGAAGCAAAGGGATTGCTGAAAGAAGGTGCTACCATCATTGAACCCACCAGTGGAAACACCGGTATTGGCTTAAGTTTGGTAGGAGCAGTGAAGGGATACAAGGTAATTCTTGTCATGCCCGAGACAATGAGCATCGAACGTAGAAAACTGGCAGCTGCCTATGGAACACAAATCGTTCTAACTCCTGGTTCTGAAGGCATGAAGGGTGCTATCAAGAAAGCAGAGGAACTACGTGATAGTATAGCAGGAGCCGTTATCCTGCAGCAGTTCGAGAACGAGGCAAATCCTGCAATCCACCAGCGTACTACTGGCGAAGAGATCTGGAAAGATGCAGAAGGAAAGGTCGACATCTTCGTTGCTGGTGTAGGTACAGGAGGAACAGTAAGTGGTACTGGTGCAGCACTGAAAAAGCATAATCCTAATATTAAGGTAGTGGCTGTTGAACCTGCTACAAGTGCAGTTCTCTCTGGTAATCCATCAGGCGCACATAAGATTCAAGGTATAGGTGCAGGCTTTGTTCCAAAGAATTACGATGCTGCTGTTGTAGATGAGATCATTCCAGTAGGAAACGATGAAGCATTCGAAACCTCACGTGCCATCGCAAAGCAAGAAGGAATCTTTGTAGGTATCTCATCAGGTGCAGCACTCTATGCAGCCATTCAGTTGGCAAAGCTTCCAGAGAACAAGGGTAAGCGCATCGTTGCATTACTTCCTGATACCGGAGAACGATACCTTTCAACACCACTGGTTGATTAATTTCCCCCTTGGGGAGTAGACAGGTTTAAGGGGTTTATAACCTCTCCAAACCTCCCTTTGGTAGGGGAGGCCAGACCTCCTATACCCTTTAAACTCTAAAACTCTTTAACTTTTTAAACTTCTAAAAAATTACAATTATGGCAAACAATAAATTACACATCGAGACTTTAGCACTTCATGTAGGACAGGAACAGGCTGATCCAGCAACTGATTCACGTGCAGTACCTATTTACCAAACCACATCATATGTGTTCCACAACTCACAGCATGCAGCCGACCGTTTTGGCCTTCGCGATGCAGGTAATATCTATGGACGACTAACAAACTCAACTCAGGGTGTTCTAGAAGAGCGTATTGCTGCCCTTGAAGGTGGTGTGGCTGCCTTGGCAGTAGCCAGTGGTGCAGCAGCAGTTACCTATGCTTTGCAGAATGTATGTCAGGCAGGCGATCATATTGTAGCAGCAGATAACCTGTATGGTGGTTCTTTCAACCTGATTACTCACACTCTTGCTACCCAGGGCATTGAGAATACCATTATCAATGTTAACGACCTTGAGGCACTCGAAGCTGCCATTCAGCCAAACACCAAGGCTATCTATGCCGAAACCTTTGGTAACCCTAACTCTGATGTTACCAATCTTGATGCCATTGCCCAGGTTGCTCACCGTCACGGAATCCTCTTCATTGTGGATAACACCTTCGGTACTCCTTGCCTGATTCGTCCTCTTGAGCATGGTGTAGATGTAGTAGTACACTCTGCTACCAAGTTCATCGGTGGTCATGGAAGTTCTCTTGGTGGTATCATCGTAGATGGTGGAAAGTTCGATTTCAAGGCACATGCCGATCGCTATCCTTCTTTGGCAAAGCCAGATCCATCATATCACGGAGCAGTATTTGCAGATGTTGCCGGAGCAGCAGCTTTCGTTACCCGCATTCGTGCCGTGATTCTTCGCGATACCGGAGCATGTATTTCTCCATTCAACGCATGGATTCTCTTGCAGGGTGTAGAATCATTGCCTTTGCGCATCGAGCGCCATGTACAGAATGCCTTGAAGGTAGTAGAATTCCTAGCAAACCATCCAAAGGTAAAGAGTGTAAGTCACCCTTCTTTGCCATCACATCCAGATCATGAGTTGTATATTAAGTATTTCCCACAGGGCGCAGGCAGCATCTTCACTTTCGAGATTAACGGTTCGCAGGAGGATGCATGGAAGTTCATCGATGCCCTGAAGATCTTCTCGCTTCTGGCAAATGTGGCAGATGTCAAGTCGTTGGTAATTCACCCATACACCACCACTCATTCACAGATGAGTCCCGAGGAGTTGGAGCAGCAGCACATCACTCCATCTACTGTTCGCCTCTCAATTGGTGTTGAGCACATCGATGATATCCTTGCTGATATTTCTCAGGCCTTAGAGCAGATTTAACAGAAAACTCTCCACTGTTCACTAGAATGGTGGGGAGTTATTTATTAATGAGGAATATGAGATGCATCAACATAATGCGTATCCTCAGGAAATCCTTCGGCATCTAGCACATCCTCTAGTACAAAGGCAGGCCTAAAATCGGCATCCTTCAGCTGCACTTTTACATTTTTTAGATTTATGCCTTTTACGTGTCGGATGTAGAAAGCCCATGAGGGCAATTCACCAAACATGCTGAATTCTGGGTATTCCTTTTCGGCTTCCTTTACCTGATTTGCTCTGTAAAGTCCCACATACCCCATTGCCTTGGTGGCACGTCCGGGATAGATAAAGTGTAGATTCTCGAGTGTTACATTCTCTACATACTGTCCTGGAATGCCCGTAATGCTGCTTGGCCATGGGTTATGAAAATAGTTCACCTCTGGACCTCTGACGTTGTAATTCTGGTCGGGACGGGTAAATGGAACTTCTACCTCCATGTTTCTGATAGTAATGTTTTTACAGATACCTTGGCGTTCTCCTGCACGTGCTCCTAATCTTATAAAGAGTGGATTTCCAGTATTTTCTGCCTTCACGCCATCTACCAGAATATCTTGAAGGATGCCACCATCAACGGTTTCAAGGGCTATGGCACTTCTGAATGTGTCGTACACCTCAATATCTTTTATGGTGACGTTTCTAAATCCTCCATACGATGCTGTACCAAACTTAATGGCACTGGCACTGCTGGCAATACGGCAATGTGCTATGTAGATGTTGCTGCAGCAATCGGCAGGTTCATCACTTTTCAGACAGATGCCATCGTCGGCACTATTGATGTTACAATGAGTAATGGTGGCATTGTGGCAATCTCCCAGATCGATGCCATCGTTATTCCAGTAGGCACGATTGAAAACAGTAATGCTGTCAATTTCAATATCCGAACTTTGATGAAGTGAAATGCCCCATCCGGCACTGTTACGTGCGGTAATGCCTTTGATTAAAATGCCTTGGCAGTTGCGCAGGCAGAATAGTTTAGGTCTTGTCGTAGGGCGCATTCGCTTGTAATTGTAGTTAGGATCTATGCGTTCTGCTGTGTGGTGCAAACTGTCAATGCACAATGCCAGTTCCAGTCCTTGTCCGTCTATGGTTCCTTGTCCGGTAATAGCAATGATATGTGCGCCATTGGCATAGATCAGTCCTTGGTTCACGTCTTCATCACCTCGCTTGCCGTTGATGGTCACATCTTCTTCGTAATGTGCAGGATGTGTGCTTCCTAATAATGTGGCACCTTTCTGCAGATGTAGGGTAACATTGTTTTTCAGTTCTATTTTTCCTGTAAGATAAACACCTGGGGTGAATACCAATGTTCCACCTTTACTTTGCTGGCTTAGTTTGTCGATAGCTTGTTGAATGTATGGTGTATTTAATGTCTTACCATCAGGAACAATTCCGTATTGTGTTGCGGTAAACTGTTGCTGTTGTGCACTTGCATGGATGGTGCAGCATAGGCATAGTAATGTGCTTAAAAGATGATGTGTTTTCATACCCATACACTACGACAATAATCAGTTTCTAATTGGGCGTTTCATGCCATGATCATGATGCACAGGATGTTTTTGCCAATATTCCAGCAGTTTCTTTGCATCTTTCTTTGAGATTGGCGTTACAGCACCATGCTTAGGACTAGAGAAGTTTGTGGCCTTCATTCTTGAACCCTCTTCATTAAAGTGACCGATGTCGGTATAGGTCTTGAAATCCTTGGTTTCGAGGAACCCAAAATTATGAGGGTGGCGACCAAAGCAGTCGTACATAAGCACATAGGTGTCAGTACCATAACGTTTCCATACATTAGGTGCTTCGCATGCCTTTTCTTCCTTGTCGATAATTTCTGGTTGGAATGTATAAGGTCCTGTAATGTTATCGCTTACTGCCACCATAATGCCCGAGAATCCTTCATCGTATTCGGCATAATGCAGATAATATCGTCCGTCATTACCTTTTACAATATCACCATCAAGGGCTGTGTGGTCGCCTATAGTTTTTTCAAACAGAAGCTTTGGTTCTGTGGCAAAATCGGTAAATGCTTCATTTGCATAGGCATAATAGAGTTTGCATGCTCCATTACCTCGGCGAATTGTCCAGTAAATCATGACAGCCTTCTTCTGGTCGTCCCAGATAAGTTCGGGTGCCCAGGTAGCACCGATGTCGTGAAATCCTTCCATCTGCTGTACGCGCACCAGCGAATGTTCCCAATGTATGAGGTCTTTTGACTTGAGCAAGGCAAGATTCTTGTTGTTACCCCATCCAAACTCCTCCTGATCGCGCTCGAATTGTGTGGTGCGGTAACCATACTGCTTTGCAAAGATGTGCAAGTCGGTAGCAGCAATGTAATAGGTGCCATCAGGTCCTCGCAAGATATAAGGATCTCTCAATCCCTTCTGTTCGGCAATAGTATCGCCAGCAATGACGGGATAATTGTCGTTTACTGCGGTAAACTCATAACCATCCATACTTACAGCCATATGAAGGCAATGGTCGCTATCCGAGAAATATACCATTAGGTAGGCATCTGTTTTAGGTTTTGCTGCAGCAGTGAGTGTAGCTAATACTAGAATGAGATATAAATAAATTCTTTTCATATGATTAGGATTTTCGACGTTAGAAATTATGGACGATGTTCTGGCTTAGTGCCCCATTTCCCTGGTTTTGCCGACATGTAGAAATCTATGGTGCCACCCTTTACAATGTCATCGTGCATCAGGTAACTGTATGGGTATGGCTCACCGTTTAGCAAGATATGATCTACATATATCTCCTTTGCAGAGGCGGGTTTTGATGCCTTGGATACACTGTGAACACGTATGGTGAAATACTTGTTGTCGGCTACCCGAACTTTTGCTTCACGCACAATAGGACTGCCAATTACGTACTTTCCTCCGCAAGGTGCCACCTGATAGAATCCAAGTGAGGAGAGGATGTACCATGCCGACATCTGTCCCACATCTTCATTGCCACAAAGGCCAGCACTTTGGTCGGTATAAAGCTCGCTCAGTACCTGACGGATTCTTCTGGCACCTTTCCATGGCTGACCTACATAATTATAAAGATACAATACATGATGACTTGGTTCATTGCCATGTGCATACTGACCAATAAGACCTGTAATATCTGGATTTGCCTCGGCATTCAGTTCGCTAGAGGCAAGGAACAGTGAATCTAGTCGGTTGGTGAAATCCTGTTCGGTAGGGAAGCAGTTGATTAATCCGTGCACGTCGTGAGGCACTAACCATGTGTATTGCCAAGGATTTCCCTCGGTGTAGTCACTTGTCTGATGACTTGGGTTAAATCCTTCGCGTGAACGGAAATGGCCTTCTGTATCCAATGCACGCATGCAACGTAACACTGGGTCGAACAGACGCTTATAACCCATGCTTCGGTTGTAGAAATAGGTGCTGTCTTGTTTAAGTCCAAGTTTTGCTGCTACTTGTGCAGCACTCCAGTCGGCAAGGTAATACTCCAGTGATTTTGCCACAGGTTCACCATCGCCCTTATTATAAGGAATGTATCCGTGCGACTTCATCCAGTTCAGAGATCTGTTGTCTTTCAGAAGACTTTCTTTCATTGCCTGAAATGCTTCGTTATAGTCGATACCTTCAACACCTTTCAGGCACATGTCGGCCAAGACAGGAACAGCAGGACAACCCACCATGCAATAGGTTTCATTGCTCATCAGATGCCAAACGGGCAGTTCTTTCTGCTCTTTCCATATCTGCAGCATCGATTTTACATAGTCGGTTAAGCGATCGCGTAGAATAATGGTGGCAAGAGGGTGTGCTGCTCGGTAAGTGTCCCATAATGACCATGTTGTGTAGTTTATGTGTGATGCAGAATGCTTAACCTTGCCATCACTTCCGTAATAGTCGCCTTGCACATCGCACCATGTCTGAGGTGCCATGAGTAGGTGATACATTCCGGTGTAGAAGATACGTGCATCACGCTCGTTAGCAAAGCTTGCTTCGATTCTTGAGAGTTCGTTGTCCCATGTTTGTAAGGCCTTCTGCTTAGTGAGTTCAAAATCCCAGTCGGGTAGTTCTGCCATCATGTTATGATATGCATTCATCTCGCTTACAGGAGATAATGCCACCTTTACCTTTAGCTGTTTATCATTCTTCAGGTTAAAATGTGCACTGCCATAATATGAATCCAAACTGTTACAATTCCACTTTGCGATAGGTTGGTCAAACTTCATGTAGAAGAAAACCTTCTGTAGATTTGCCCACCCACGACTTGACCTGAAACCTGCCAGTGTATAATCGTCAGGTTTGTAGATGCGTGTCTGGAAAGGAGTGTCACCCACACCATTCTGCAAGTCGATGTTAAGGATGGCATCAGCTGTCGTGTAGGTGTATCTGTGCAAGGCAACTCTGTTAGTGGTGGTCATCTCTGCACGTGTGCCATCTCTGTCAAGTGTAACGGCATAATAGCCAGGTTGCATCTCCTCGGTTTCGTGCCTATAAGATGAAGCCATACCCACTCTTGACTGTTCAAGAACGGTTGTAGAGGGCATTAGGGCAATGTCGCCTAAATCACCGCAACCAGTACCACTAAGGTGCAAATGACTGAATCCTACAATACTATCTCCCGATTCATGGTATCCAGAGCACCAATCCCAACCCGTTTCTATCTGGGTAGGACCTACATTCACCATTC
>JAGHTY010000023.1 GCA_018065125.1 Candidatus Minthousia equi | reverse complement strand
TTATTAATTCCTATTTGATAATGGTAAAGTATGAGGTTTCGTTTTCTTTACCATTCAGATAGAACTTCATTGGTATGTCTTTTGGCTTGCCGTCTTCTATATTGTATCCTCCACCTTCAAACGAAATGACATCCTTTGAACCATCTGCCCAGTGAAGGGTAACATCGGTTAATGGATGCTTTACCTGGGCATCGATTTCGCCAAAGAACAAGAAGTTCTTTCCCTTGTTAAATGGTTGAAGAAGTTCCCATTTAATTTCTGTGTTCTTGTTGATAATATAGTATCCAAGTATCTCACTGAATATGGCTCTTGTTGATGCACCTGTAAGGCTGTTGTACCAAATGGTAATAGGGTCTGTTGCCGACCATTTCATGGGATAGTCTTTTTCTTTGTATGTAAGGTGCAGCAAATCGCCAGAAACAATGTTACCCACTACAGCACTATCCAGCAAATCATTTCCGTTTGCATCTTCAACACTAATGGCAAGGCTACAGGGATAGCGGTCGTAATCCCATTCTGTCACATTTGTAACGTCTTCTTTCTGGCAAGAAACTAAAGCCATAACCGCCAGGCTAAATACAAAACATAGTCTTTTCATAAATTAATAATTTAGTGTTATTGATTATCTACTAATGTAATCTTACATTATATTAAATATTGCATGCAATAGCGTTAACATTTGCTAAAGCTAATTATTTTGGTACAAATATAGCCATTTTCTCGTTATTTCTAAACCTTGATTATTTTGATAGAAATATGTTTCTTTAAAACGATTATAGATAACGCTTTTGTTCAAATCGTTTCTGATATAACTAAGGTAAAGGAATAACCCAGAGCGCGAAAGGCCTACTTTTTTTGCAAACTCTACAGGATTACCAGTATTCTTGTTCCTGATGTGGTAATCTATCTTTTCAAGCATCTTTAAATCTACCCTGCGCATAAGCTTTATATTATAAGGTTATAGTAGCATGAAACGACTCACCCTCTGCCGTTACTACCATTACACGATACCTGCCTGCTGGCAAAGCATCTATAGGTAGTGCGACATAGTTCTGCTCGCTCTGGGGGAAACACTCTACATCCACCAGCACGCCTTTTGCAGTGTATAACGAAACGGTGAAAGAAAAATCAGGATTAGGATTCTGAACAAACAGGGTGGCACCTTGTTTATATACACTGATGGTATTTCCTGTACCTGTAGGAATAATAGGTAAAGTATCTGGCCAATTACCAGGGGGAACATCATTCTGTGCACTTGCCATTAATGGCTGCATTAATACAAATAATGCAAATAAGATCTTCAATAATAAATGTTTCATAATTCTGTAATTTCTATGGTTTTCACAATGCAAAATTACAGAATAAATCCATACCTTGTATGCAAACGATGTGTACAGGATATGTACAGACGATTTTTGTACATACCTAATAATCAACAATATGCAAAATTAGAAAAATAAAAATGTGTACACGATGACCCCATCAGTACTCTTGCACCCAAGAATCGAGTGAAATTGAACGCTTTTCGGGGGAATCGCCAAACAGGTGTTCCTTTAATCGGGTTTTTCTTCTGGAAACAGACTTAGAGTCGATGCAAAGCAGCTCGGACATTTGGTAAATGCTAAAGCGCAGCTTCATCAGGCAGCACATCTGCAAGTCAAGGGAGGTTAAGGCTGGATAGTTCTTGGCAAGCCTTTCCATGAACTGGTCAAAATATTCATTGCAGGTGCTATACAATATAGTCCAATCGCCTTCTTTTAGCACGCGGGGCTTTTTATGCAGGTCGGAGACAAGATTCAGTCGTTTTATCAACTGAAGGGTAAGGAATTCTTCTCGCTTACCTACAGATTCTTCATTTTTAGAAACAAGTTGGCTGTTTTCCTGAATTTGCATTAGCAAGGCATGTACCTTTTCGTCTTGTTTTTTTAGTTCCCGGTTCTTTAGTATCACCTTGTACTGGAAAAGCAGAACCAGAGCCAGCAATATCAGGCATGCTGCCAATGCCAGCTTTATAACCTTGTCTTTAACAATAATGGCCTCGTTTCGTTCATTGATGGCCTTTTGCTGGTTATACCTCTCGCGCATTTCGGCAATAGCCTGAATTTGTTCCTGCTTGCGTATGGAATCCTGAATATCGCGGTATTGCTGATCGTATTCCAAGGCCAGCTTATAGTTATGGGTGGTGTTTTGATGAAGATTTCTAAGACAATTATATACAATGGATTGCTGATGGAGATGAATTGCAGACTTTAATGCTCTGTTTAGAAAAAATGTTGCTGAATCTGCATTACCCAACTTTGTATAAATTTGTCCTAACTGAATGTAGTTTTCTTTATTATAAACAATTTCATTAGAATTATCGCAGAATCCCTTATATGACTTCCAAGTTAGTTTTTTTGCTTCCTTGTAATCACCCTTTATCATGTACATTGTACCCAATTCTCTCAAAACCGCCAGGTTATATAGCATGTATTTAGAGGGACTTGATAATTCGATAACCTTCTTGTAGTTGAAAATGGCGTCATCATATTGTTTTGCTATATGACTGGCCCTACTCTTATTTTGCAGAAAGAGAATCATGTTTATCGTATCACCATGTTCTTGTGCAATTTCAAACCCCGAATCACAAACATTATTAGCATATTCACTCATTCCTCGGAACAAGTAAACCATACTTTGCCAATAATAAATCAAACAGGCTAAACGATAATTGTTTATTTCGGGTATGAGTTTTTCTGCTTCAAGGAAATAGTGAATGGCGGTAGAGTCTTTTCTGGAATTATAGGATACCATTCCCTTGTAATGATAGGCTGCCGCCTTGTGAGGGGCATCGGCCTTGTCCTTAAAATAATCCAGGGCTATGTTGATAAGCGAATCCGACTTTACGGTTACATTGTTCTTTATCTGAGCCTGTGTCATGAGCAAGGCATACAGGGCATGCTGCTGGTCGCCCCTTAAGGATGATGGGTCGATACTTTCCAGAACATGAAGTGCACTATCGGGCATGTCCCACATGATTTCCTCGGCAGCCTGCAGCTGCTGATGCTGCCTTGGGGCATCATCACCACAGTTGTAAAGCGCAAACAATGCGCAGAACGCTACCAGTAACAGGAAAAAATGCTTCAAGTTCTTCATATTGCCTACAAAAGTAGTGTTTTTTTATCAACATCTGCTGTTTTTTCCAAAGAAAAACTAAACTTTTGTACTATAGTCCAGCGTCACTGGACTGGCAATACTTACCTTTGCGGCAAACAAGCAAAAAAGCGTATGAAAAAGTATTTATTTCTGTTGGCTGCATTTACATTAGCAGCGTGCGCCATTAAAGACAAGGAAGAAGAACGAAAAGCAAAGATGAAACAAGCCCAAAACGAGTATGCCTTGCAGAACAAGAAAGCACACGAGACAATTCTGCCTGGAACGATAGACAAAATGATGTTTGTTTACGAAAAGGGCATGGACTGCAAATATGGTGAAGGGCACTACTTTGTGGTAAACGCACAAAACGACACGCTACGTGTTAACACCTACATGCTCTTTACCGAGGATTGCGACTCGGTAATAACCATCTCAAACAATAAGATTATCATTATTTAAGGTAGTGCAGCAAAGGTTTTCTTTCCCTTAACATAATACTGCCAGATTAAAGAGAAAGGCTTGCGCTGGGGAATAGCAGCAAGTACTGCCTTCGACAGGTTTTCCTGGCGTTGAGGGGTAAAACCAGAACGTATCTGCTTATACTCCTTGCGGGCATTAAGCACAGCACGGGCATTCTTCCTGTCAAACTTCAGGACATACTGCAACCATGCCATATAATCTAACAGGCAGCGCGTACGCATAACGCCTTTCAACTCTTCTTCGGGAAGATTCTTATAGAGCATTAGCAGGTTATTGCGGAAATTCAGGAATGTTTTGCGAGGGTTTTCTTTCTTCAAGGTAGCACCACCTACATGATATACTGTGCTTTGAGGAATGCATACGATACCTCTGCCCCTGCTGCGCAAGCGCCAGCACAGGTCAATCTCTTCCATGTGGGCAAAGAAACGACCATCAAGTCCGCCAACCTCTCGATAATCTTTTAACCTTATCATCAAGGCAGCACCCGTGGCCCAAAACACTGAGCACACGTCATTATACTGACCATTATCTGTTTCAACATTTCCCATTACACGACCACGGCAATAGGGATAGCCATAGCGATCAATAAAGCCACCACAGGCACCTGCATATTCAAACTGTGTTTTGTTACGAAATGCCAAAAGTTTTGGCTGGCAGGCAGCAACCTCAGGATGTTCATCAAGATAACTTTCCATGGGATGTAGCCAACCGTCTGTTACCTCTACATCACTATTCAGCAACACCACATATTCTGCCTCTACCTGCTGCAAGGCATAGTTGTAGCCATCGGCAAAACCATGGTTCTTTTCCAACTGGATTAGCCCTACACCAGGAAACTCACGACGAACCACCTGTGCCGAATCGTCAGTGGATGCATTGTCGGCAACAATAATCTGCGCATTGCCCGAATAGGCAATTACCGATGGCAAGAACTGTCTTAACATCTGCGCCCCATTCCAGTTTAGGATAACTACTGCTGTCTTCATGCCTTTACCACAGTAGCGCAAAGCGCTGTCTTATCTTCATTAAAATCGCCTAAAAGAACTGGCACAAGGGTATTGTCCTCAAGGCCTTCATGATTCGAAATCTCTACCCGGATATAGTTATCAGTAAAGCCATGGAAAGGCATGCCAGCCTTTGGCTTCTCAAGCAATACGGTCTTAGTTTCACCAATATGGCGTGCATAGAATGCCTGCGTGCGTTCATCGCTCCAATCCAGCAGCAACTGACTACGGCGGTGCTTTTCCTTCGCATCTACTACATAATCTATATTAAGTGCCTTTGTGCCTGGTCGTTCTGAATAACTAAACACGTGCAGCTGGGTAATATCAAGGCTATTGATAAAATCAAAACTATCCTGGAAAAACTCTGGTGTTTCGCCTCGTGAACCCACAATCACATCTACCCCAATGAATGCATCGGGCATTACTGTCTTTATTCGATGTATTTTCTGGGCAAACAGGGCACTATCATAATGTCGATGCATCAGCTTTAGTACTGCATCACTACCACATTGCAAAGGAATATGGAAATGTGGCATAAAAGCACGACTCTGAGCACAGAAATCAATAATTTCATCGGTTAGCAAATCGGGTTCAATACTACTGATGCGATAACGTTCAATGCCTTGCACCTTATCTAGCGCCTTTATCAAATCCAGAAATGTCTCGCCTGTAGAATGGCCAAAATCACCGATATTTACACCAGTAATGACTATTTCCTTTCCTCCTTCGGCAGCCACCTGCTGCGCCTGATTTACCAATGACTGGATAGAACCGTTTCGGCTACGGCCACGAGCAATAGGAATGGTGCAATATGTGCAGTAATAGTTACAGCCATCCTGCACCTTGAGAAAATAGCGGGTGCGATCGCCCCTGCTGCACGATGGCGAAAAAGTGCGAATATCCTTTGTTGGCACGGTGAACGACTCGCCCAACTCCTTTTTCTGCAGATTACCTAAATAAGACAGTAGCTCGCCTTTCTGTTCGGCACCCAATACCACATCAACACCAGGAATCTGTGCCACCTGCGTAGGCTTAAGCTGCGCATAACAGCCTGTTACCACCACAAAAGCATCGGGATGATTCTTTACCAAACGATGAATGGCCTGACGGCACTTCTTATCTGCCACCTCGGTAACAGAACAGGTGTTTACTATGCAGATATCAGCCTTCTCACCCTTACGTGCCGTTCTAACACCTGCCTCCTTCAGCATTTTGCCAATGGTAGATGTTTCTGAGAAATTCAACTTACAGCCAAGGGTATAATATACTGCTGTCTTATCCTGAAAAATGCTGGTATCTATCATTGTTATCTTGTTTTGATGCAAAAGTACAACTTTTCTTTCACACTTCTTTATATTTATGGCTTTTTTACGCTATTGTTTGCGTTACCAACAGCAATCATCGAAAAATTAACATTTCATAAATTACTGATAATTAACACTAAATAAAATTACTGTAAAAAATGACGAAAAATAATTCAAAAAAAAGATACGCGGTATTAAAAAACTACGTAACTTTGCATCGTTTTAATAAGCAAATGATTGTTTTACAGTTTTAAAAAGCAAAAAAAATGAAGAAGTTAGTATTTATGTTCGTAGCTATGGCTGCTGTTTCTTTCGCAGCTTGTAAGAAGACCGCTCCAGCTGAGGCTGCTGATTCTACTAAGGTAGATTCTGCTGCTGTTGTTGAGGCTCCTGCTACTGTTGATTCAGCTGCTGCTTGCTGTGACTCAGCTGCTGCTTGCTGCGATTCAGCTTGCGCTCAGAAGTAATCTACGACTACTAGAGAAGAGAATTGAAACCTGTTGGATTCCAACAGGTTTTTTTATTTTAGCACATTACAATTTACAATTATCCCCGGATTTCACAATCTGTGTAATCCGGGGATAAATAGTTATTTTCCTACTTCCTTCAGCATTTCTGCAATAGCAGCCTCAAGCTGGGCATCCTTGCCATTCTGAACATCTGCAGGATTGTTGTAAACCGTAATGTCGGGATATAATTGCTGGTTTTCCAGGTATTCACCACGGTTATCCATATCACCTACCATTGGAATACCAAATACCATGGTTGGGTCGATTAAGGTTTCCCACCAAACGGCAGTCATTGTTCCTGGAACAGGCGTACCAATCAACTTGCCAATTCCCAGTTCCTTGTACAACCAAGGGGTTCCGTGAGCATTGCTATAATTGTCCTCACAAACCAGCATACAACTCTTACCAGTATATTTATTGAAAGGATCACGACCAATGAACTGGCCACGAGGAGTATAACGACTGTATTCCTTTCCATTCAACAAGGTGCAAACGTCATCGTGCAACCATCCACCACCATTATGACGAGTATCTACAATGATAGCTGGGGTATTGCGATATCTACCTAAAGCTTCGTGATACAAAGTGCGGAAACTTGGACTATCCATACCTTTTATATGTATGTAGCCAACCTTGCCACCAGACTTTTCCTCTACAATCTTTCTGTTACGCTCTACCCAGCGCTGATACAGCAAATCACGCTCTTGCGCAGCACTGATAGGCTTTACATCTACATCAAATCTCTTATTGCTTGATGGATTAAGGATACTAAGGGTAACTTTCTTTCCAATCTTTCCTGCCAGCAAATAATATTCGTTGGTTCCTTCAATTGGGGTACCATCAATCTTCTCGATTATACAGCCTTCAACAACGTCGTTCTTTTTCTTGGTTAACGGACTCTTGGCAATAATCTCCTTAATCTTCAAGCCATTACCCTTGTATTCATTATCATAGAACAATCCCAAGACTCCCACAGGCAAGGTGTTACGAGCAGGACTGAAACGAGCACCAGTATGGCTACCGTTCAGTTCTCCCAACAATTCGCTCAGCATATCCTGGAAATCGTAGTTGTTCTCAATATAAGGCAAGAACTTTTCATAATTATCATGATAGCCTTTCCAATCGATATTACGAATAGTTGGATCATAGAACTTCTCGTTTACCTGACGCCAAATATGATCAAACATATAGGCACGTTCCTGTGCAGGACGATAGTTGAACAAAGCCTCAAAGTCAATATTAGAAGAAGAGCCCTTTGCCAAGTCCAGTTTTCTCATGCCACCACGTGTCAGGAAATAAAGGTTCTTTTCATCCTTATCTACTGCGAAAGAATAGCCAATACCCTTTTCAACCTTCTCGGTTCTGTCTTTCTTTAAATCGTGCTTCCACAAATCCATGCCACCTTCAAAGCGTGCACCATAATACAGAACCTCGCCTTTCTTGTCCAGGAAAGCATCACCCATATTGGCCGAGCTTACTGTTACTCTAACCACACGGTCGCGTGCATTTTCCAAATCAAAAGTCAAAGGTTTCACATCTTCCTTCTTAGGCTGTGGTGCTGGCTTTCCGCCTTTCTTGTCTGCAGGCTTTTCTGGAGCATCTTTCTTCTCTTCCTTTTTATCTGCATCCTGCAAATCAGCCTCTTCCTTACTCATCAGGAAACGGTCGTAAGCATCTACATCAAAGAACATCAAGTAGTAGTCATCCTGTGTTCCCCAGCTACCATGGCTACGATAACCAGCCTTGTCACTGCTCCAAAGCATGGCCTTGCCACCCAATACCCAGTGAGGATTTGAATCGTTGTAACCACTTTCTGTTAGGTTATGCAACTCTGTTCCATCGGCCTTTACCAAAGCAACGTCTCTGTTGTGCCATCCACCTATTCCTATGTAATGGCAAAGCAGCCAACGGCTATCTGGGCTCCAAGTAAAGTACTGGTCACCATCGCTGTAGCTATACTCCCACTTGCCATCCATTGCTGTATTGATAGCACCTGTAGCAATATCTACTACACGGATAGTTGTACGGTTCTCTAAATATGCCACCTTCTTGCCATCAGGACTATACTGAGGGTAGAAACTTGTCTGGTCTGTTTTGGTAAGATTCTCTTCCTTCAATTCCTTAGCGTAAAGCAATTGCTTGCTTTCTGCATCGGCAATCTTTGTCTGATAAACCTGCCAAAGTCCCTTGCGCTCGCTGGCATAAACCACAGCCTTACCATCTGGAGCAAAATCTACACTTCTCTCCTGATCTGGAGTATCTGTTATCTGGCGAGTTGTTGCGTATTCTGTGCTGGTAACATATACATCTCCGTGCAATACAAAAGCTATCTCCTTTCCATTTGGAGATACTGCCAAATCGGTAGCTCCACTACGTTGCACCTGACGGATAATTTCCTTGCTTTGCGAATCAGAGATTACCTCGATATTCACTTTCTGGGCAGAGCCACCATCTGTCATGGTATATAATTCTCCATTATAGCTAAAGCACAATACACCATTGTTTGAACGACTCAAGAAACGAACTGGGTGAGTATCAAAACGGGTGAGCTGAGTAGCAGAAGCTCCGTTTTGCTTGTAGATATTCATTGAGCCACTCTTCTCGCTTAGATAATAGAATGTGCCATTATCTCCCCAAACTGCATTTCTGTCTTCGCCCTCGAATGAAGTTTGCTTTTCGTATGTATTCGAAGATGGGGTATATTTCCAAATATCGCGGGTAATTACACTGGTATGGTGTTTTCTCCATGGATCTTCATAACCCTTGTAATCTGTGTACAACCAAGTCTTTCCATCTGCACTTATAGAGATATTTTCCATTGGCATGGAACTTACCATCACAGGGCGTCCACCCTTTGTAGAAACGGCATAGACCTGATTCCAACGACCACCAGGGAACTCCATATCCTGAGCACTTGGACGAACGGCACTTTGGAACAGGATTGTTTCGGCATCCTTCCATACAAGAGGTGTTTCACCAACAGGACTATTTGTCAAACGAGTAGGCTGACCACCCTTTGCCTGCATTACATACACATCAAATGCACCTTCACGGTCACTGGCAAAGGCAATCTTTGTTCCATCAGGACTCCATACAGGTGCTGTGTCGTAAGCAGCATTGCTAGTCAGCTGGCGTGCCTCACCTCCCTGAGTTGGAACTGTAAAGATATCACCCTTATAGCAGAAGGCAATCTGCTTACCGTCTGGACTTATCTGACTTTGTCTGAGCCACAGCGGTGTTTCGGCATGTAATGATGATGCAACACCCAACAAAGCCGAAAGGAATACAATTTTTCTAACTTTCATCGTGTTTAACTTAGATTTATAATTGAAAAGAGGAAGACCTCATTAGCCTTCCTCTTTATATGTTTAATAAACTATTACAGTTATTTAAGCTTCTTCTGGAACAACTGTGAACTTCAAAGTAGCGGTTACATCGCGGTGCAACTTAACTGCAGCTTCGAAATCGCCCAGAGCCTTAACATCCTTCAATACGATAATCTTACGCTCGATCTCGATGCCTTCCTTTGCCAAGCCTTCTGCCAACTGAATGTTGTTTACTGAACCGTAAACAGCACCTGCTGCACTTACTTTAACAGGAATTGTAAGACTTACTGCATTGATCTTCTCTGCCAAAGCCTCAGCGTCAGCCTTAATCTTAGCCAACTTGTGAGCACGCTGCTTCAATTCTTCTGCCAACATCTTCTTAGCTGCTGGAGAAGCTACTATTGCCATACCCTGAGGAATCAAATAGTTACGGCCATAACCATTCTTAACGGTTACGATGTCATCAGCAAAACCAAGGCCAACAACGTCTTTCTTCAAAATAATTTCCATGCTATTTTCCTCCTCTTAATTATTTCATCAAATCGGTTACGAATGGAAGAAGAGCCAAATGACGAGCTCTCTTCACTGCCTGAGCTACACGACGCTGATACTTCAATGAAGTACCGGTGATACGACGAGGCAGAATCTTACCCTGCTCGTTCAAGAACTTCTTCAAGAACTCAGGATCCTTGTAGTCGATATACTTGATACCGCTCTTCTTGAAACGGCAATACTTCTTCTTCTTTACATCAACAGTAGGTGGAGTCAAATATCTGATTTCTGATGGTGCTGCCATAATTAATCCTCCTTCTTTTTATTGTTTCTACGCTTTTCAGCATACTCAGCAGCGTACTTCTCCAACTTAACAGTAAGATAGCGAATAACGCGCTCGTCACGACGATAATTAATCTCTAACTTGTCAATCAAAGTAGGCTCGGCCTTGAACTCAATCAAACAGTAGAAGCCAGTAGACTTCTTCTGGATTGGATAAGCCAACTTCTTCAAGCCCCAGTTCTCCTCATTAAGGATCTCTGCACCATTGTCGGTGAGAAGAGTCTTGAATTTACCTACCGCTTCCTTCATCTGTTCATCAGACAAAACGGGAGTCAAAATGAAAACGGTTTCGTATTGATTCATACTAAATTAAATAAATGTTTATAAATATTTTTGCAAAATGCG
>JAGHTY010000100.1 GCA_018065125.1 Candidatus Minthousia equi | reverse complement strand
AAATAAGGTATATACGTAAAAATACGTAGAAAAACATCAGTAAATACCTGCTTGCTGGGCATATCTTACCAATTCTATCGTGGTATTGATACCCAACTTACGGAATATATTTGTTTTATGCGTATCTACTGTTCTTTGTGATATACCTAATTCATCTGCAATTTCCTTGCTAAGCTTTCCATCGCAGCAAAAAGTGATAATCTGCTTTTCACGTTTGGTTAAATGAATCTGTGGCATTGCACCCAACTCGGAGATTTCGTGAGCAACCTGAGATATTTCTTTCTTCTGTTCCTCGTCCTTCGTCTTTTCTGTCTGAGCCATAGAAAGCAAACGGTCTTTCAGCAGATTGGTACGTACTAGCATCTTATTGGCATTACCACGTAACTCTGCCAGACGCCAAAACATAAATAAGCCAACAAGTGCTGCCAGGCATACCACAACTAACAATATAAGCCAAAGTTGTCGGTTATCCAATTGTTGCTGCTGTATTTCTATCTGATGTTCTTTCTCTGCAGTTTCATACTTCACATTAAACTGAGAAAGATTTTCTGCCAACTGTTGACTATAGATGCTATCTGTCAATTCAGCGTAACGTTCCCACTGATTAACTGCCAAGGCAGGATTGATGCTTTTCAAAGCCTGAGAATAAGATTTTCTTGCCTTGCTTTCCAAAAGCTTGTTGCCAATAATCTGGGCCATTTCGGATGCCATCAACAAATGTTCACAAGCTTTTTGGTTTTGTCCCCTGCTGATAGCAATGTTACCCAACTGGGTTAAAGAAATAACCAATGAATTATTGTTTCCATCTTGCTCGAACACTTCTTTTGCCTGTAGCAAGTACTTTTCTGCTTCATCGATATCCTCCTTTACCATATATACGGCAGCCAACTGTGCTTCTCGAATTGCAATCTTTGACTTATTTCCTCCTTTTTTTTCTATTTCATAAGCTTCCTTTGCCAAATCAAGTGCTTCGTCTACCTGGTGCAATGCAACACAAATCTCGGCTCCCATACCCAAGCGAATAGCCATAATTGAAGGACGATTCAACGTTCTTTCTACCCGAATGGATTCCCGATTATAAATTTGAGCCTGAGCAAATTCCTTTGCAGCCAAACTTATTCCTGCCAAAGTATTCAAGGAAGAACTGATGTTTTCCTGATTTCCACTTTCTCTATCTAACTTTAAAGATTCTTCGGCAAATGACAATGCTTGCGCAAAATCTGCTAACCTAAAGTTTGAAATGGCAGCAATATTATAGCATTGACTCAAATCATCCTTGTTTCCTACTTTCAAGCAGGCATCAATGGCTTTTAGAGAATAATCCCTCGACTCGATAAAAAAGCCATGGGCATATGCATTCTCTGACGTCCAATAATATACCATGTAATCAATATACGCTTCTGTATCCTTATTGCTGAATGTATAAAGCGTATCTGTTATTTCTTGATATATCTTAAACAAATGATTAGATATCTGAATCTTTTGTTCCTTATTTGCCTGTTCAAATGAAGAAAGCAACGAGTCGACCTTGGCATCATTTGCCAAAGTCGACTGGTGCATGCAGGCACAAATACCTAAGATATATAAGATTTTTTGAAATTTCATGGTGTTTAGAGTGTGTTTTAGAATCTGCCACCGCTTCCACCACCACTGGTATGTCCACCACCCCAGCTACTGAAACTTCCAGATGACCTGCTACTACTTCTTCCTGATCCACCAATAAAACCACTTCCGCCACTACTTTCAGATCTGTTATGCTTTGGATCGTAGTCGTCAGGATCATTTTCATCAAAGAAATGTGTTTCTTCCTTCTCAACGATATGCCCACACATGTTACATACCCAAGGAACCATATACACACGTTTTCTTCCTTCTTTTTCCTTTAATACTACACCCTCGATGTTCTTGGCAATCTTACCATCAGCACATTGAGGACATTTGGTAGCCTTCTTAGCACTATAGGCAGCCCAACCAACAATACCGCCACCGCCAAGTAACCAATACAACCAACCATCACCATCTTCATCATCTGTTGACAATGATTTCACTACTTCTGGATTTCCATCCAAATACTCATTGATTGTAATGATAGATGCCGTCATGGATGCAGCCCACTTGCTTTCTTTCAGTAAAGGTACCTGCACCTTATTGAATATACGGTTACAAACTGCATCTGGCAGTTCTCCTTCAAGACCATTTCCTGTAATAATGCGAGTATCACGATCTTTCACAGAAAGTACCAGCATCAAACCTCTGTTAGCCTTGCCACCTATACCCCATTTATTGAAAACCTTCACACCAAAGTCGAATACGTCTCCATTTACAACTTCATTCACCACGATAATGGCAAACTGCATGTTCTTTGCTCTTTCTATATTCAAGACTAGAGAATTGATACTATCAACCTCTGCCTGAGAAAGAATGCCATCTGGATTCACCACACGGCCATATGTTTCGTCTGGTTTTGGCAGATTATCTGCATTGTAGGGAACCGCCCCTACATGTAGCGCCATTAGAATGGCAGACAGGAAAAACAATATTCTTTTCATTTGATGTGTTTCAAGAGTTTCTATGTTATTTTATTCCTTTACATCGACAACCAGACTCAGTTCATCCAACTGTTTCTGATCCAAATAACCTGGAGCATCCAGCATCACGTCACGACCACTGTTATTCTTTGGGAATGCAATGCAATCACGAATGCTGTCCAAACCGGCAAACAAACTTACAAAACGATCCAAGCCGTAAGCCAAACCACCATGAGGAGGTGCACCAAACTTAAATGCATTCATCAAGAAACCAAACTTAAGTTGTGCCTGCTCTGGGGTAAAACCTAAGATCTCGAATATCTTCTGCTGAAGCTTGGCATCGTGGATACGGATTGAGCCACCACCAACTTCAACACCATTTACAACCATATCGTAAGCATTAGCACGAACACTTGCAGGATCGGTATCCAGCAATGGAATATCTTCTGGCTTTGGAGAAGTAAATGGATGGTGCATTGCCATTAGGCGCTGCTCTTCATCGCTCCACTCATACATTGGGAAATCGATAACCCACAAGCATGAGAACTTGCTCTTATCACGCAATCCCATACGAGAACCCATCTCCAAACGAAGCTCACAAAGCTGCTTACGAACTTTCATTGCATCTGCACCACTCAAAATCAAAATCAAGTCGCCAGCTTTTGCATTCATCTTTTCTGCAAGCTGCTGCAACACTTCCTGAGAATAGAACTTGTCGACAGATGATTTAACTGTACCGTCTTCCTGTACACGAGCATATACCAAACCCTTTGCGCCAATCTGAGGACGTTTTACGAAATCAGTCAGCTGATCAATCTGCTTACGGGTGTAAACTGCCTGACCTTCACAACAGATACCACCAATGTATGCAGCCTCATCAAACACACCAAATCCTGCAGGGAAAATGCTATCTACAATTTCACGAGATGCGTTATCTGGCTGATTGTTCTTCAATTCAACGAACTCCATACCGAAACGAGTATCTGGTTTATCACTACCATAATACTTCATGGCATTTGCCCATGTCATTCTAGGCAAAGTAGGTATATCGATGTTTAAGATTGACTTGAACAAATGGCGGCTCATGCCTTCGAACATCTGCAGAATGTCTTCCTGCTCTACAAAACTCATCTCGCAGTCGATTTGTGTAAACTCTGGCTGACGGTCGGCACGAAGGTCTTCATCACGGAAACACTTGCAAATCTGGAAATAGCGGTCGATACCTGCCACCATACACAACTGTTTCAATGTTTGAGGGCTTTGTGGCAAAGCGTAGAACTGACCAGGGTTCATGCGACTTGGTACAACAAAGTCGCGCGCACCTTCAGGAGTAGAGTTTACCAAGATTGGAGTTTCAATCTCCAGGAATCCCTGCTGATCTAAATATCGGCGAACCTCGAATGCAAACTTATGGCGCAACTCCAGGTTCTTGCGAACTGGATTACGACGCAGATCCAAGTAACGATACTTCATACGAATGTCGTCACCACCATCACTCTCGTCTTCAATAGTGAAAGGAGGAACATCTGATGTATTAAGAATATTCAACTTGTTGACGATAATTTCAATCTCGCCTGTTGGAATCTTATTGTTCTTGGCAGAACGCTCGTTTACTACACCTGTTACCTGAATCACAAACTCACGGCCAAGGTGATTGCTCTGCTCACAGAGTTCTGCATCAGTTTCTGCATTGAACACCAACTGTGTAATACCATAGCGGTCGCGCAGGTCAACGAATGTCATACCACCCATCTTACGAGCACGCTGTACCCATCCTGCCAATGTAACCTCTTTTCCTGCATCAGAGAGTCTCAACTCTCCACAAGTATTTGTTCTAAACATTTTTCTTATTTTTAAATTTTGACTTGCAAAAATAGCAAGAATTTATGAAAAATGACTTATGATATCCAATATAATTTAATTATATGCTTTTATTAGCTGAGAAAGCACATCACAACTGTTCAAAAACTCTTCAACATACAATTCGACCTTTTCGTTGCGCAAATAGCTTACAAGCTCACCCAAATCTGTCATCAATGGAGAATCTGTATTCAACTTTAGGTTATAACAGCCCCAATTTTCTGTAGGTTCCCAGGTATAGATTTCATACTTTGGATTATACAGATTGGTAAACAAAGCCTTAGGCTTTAACGCTGAGTTTTGTTTTGCAACACAAGCCAGTTCGTAAGCCTTTCCCAAAAAGTCGAAACTACCTTCTGGATCGACGTCCAATCTGTCCATACGATTTGCATGAACAAAATAGCGAGCCAACCACCAGCAATCACCATAAGCACTTGCTTGGAAGTAACGAACGGCCAACAAATAGGCAAGTTCTCCCCTCTGATTGCCCGATGCATTCTGGAACTGCAGTTCCAATTGTTGCACTTCCTTGCAGAAAGCTAACTTTTTGTTTGTTTTCAGTTGCTTTCCCCAATTTTCTATATCATATTCTGCATCAACAGGTTGTTCTTGTTTCCAAGGTTCTACTTTCCAACTTCGCGCTACAACATAAGGAACGATACTCTGCTTCTGCAAATACGCCAGAGAAACCTTGCTGAGGTATTCTTGTGCCTGTTCCCACTTTCCTTCGCGAATGAAACGAGTGCCTAATTGATCGGCAAGTGCGTCGGGCGTGTAGATACTATTCGATAAGAGGTATTTTGCCCAATCGCTTTTTGGTGCAGAAGCAACGGTGTTATACATATCAATCTGTTCCTGCAAGGTCATTGATTTGTATATTTCTGCCTGCGACCCCCAATAAAGATCAGCACCATCTGCCAATTCATACGAAAGCATCTCCATCAGTTTGTTACCTTCTTTTTGATAACGAGGAACTAGTCCATAAGCAGCAATGCTTCCGATTAGTCCTTCTTGATTTCTGCTTTTCAGCCACTCGAAATCAGGAATCAGATACTTTTGCATATCGGTTTCTTTTTCCAAATGACTGGCCATATAAGCACGGATTACACGAGCATTGTCTTTTGATTGCTGGTTGCCTTCATCCTTCATTGCTTTTTCGATTGTACTCCAAGCATTTTTTGTTTCACCCTTGAGGAACTGTATATATGCCATGGCACCACGCCACATAGACTTATCCTTAACAGCCTTGTTGTTTACTTGAGAGATGACAATTTGTTCCAATTCTTTGCATTCTTCCTCGTAAACAGCATAGGTAGGAAGCATAAAGAACCAATCTTTAGCGTCGATATCACCAGAGACCTTCACTTTATCATAGTCATCAGTGAATTCCAATGTAGGATTTATTCTACCCTTGTATAGTTTATCCCAATCGGCCAAATTTATCCATCCCTTTGAGCTCAACTCTTTAGCTGCCTTTCGGCAATTCAGGAATTCGTTTGATTCACGAACACTATTCATTGCCTTTTCTAGCATGAAAGCAAGGATTGGCGAATTAGGATCGTTCTGAATAACGGCATTCATGCTCTTAGCACCATGATATGAACTCATACAATACTTGGCATTTTCCTCATCACCTATTTCAGAATAAACAACTGCTGCCTCTGCAATCTTGTTAGTGTGATACAATGCACCACCATAGAAACCTTTGGCTATTGTGTTGAATACATTGTCTTTTCCGCTATTCTTCTTCCACAATGATATGCAATCATTATAGCGCTCTAGACGGAACAGCAAACGCATCTTCAGCAAGAAATAGCGGTCGGCCAAGCGAGGGCTCTTAACATTGCCTACCTCATTAAGCAGTTTCTTGAATTCTTGCTGCGACGCTTCAATTTCCTCGGCCGTTGGATAAGACCATTCATTTGCCGTAATAACGTTGGCAGCAGCAAGATATCTTGCCAAATAGCGAAGATATGTGAGCATTTCGCGGTCGTTGTGATTGCGAGCATAATCTAACACAGGATGATTCATCTTGTCAACATCCGAGGGGGTTAAGTCGGCCAAAGCCTCGCTTTCCTCCACAGAAACAGTTGCATTGATGTATTTGCTCCACTCTTTTGCCAACAACTCTGCCACCGACTGGCTATGTAAGCCTGCGTGCAAAGTAAGAAGGAAAATGTCGTGCTCGTAGGTAGGCTCACAATAGCCACAAGCATTTGCTTTATTGCCTGTTACAGCAAGTAAAGCAGCAAGAATAAAAGTTTTAAATACCTTTTTCATATTTTATTTATATTTTTTTCGTCTAAATGATATATGATTGTTTGATTGTTGATATCTGAACGGCAACTTTCAACAAGAGTTTTCACCTCGTTGATTTGCTGTGGTGCAGAACGCCACACCTTTACCATTTGTCCTGGATGCAGATGAATGGTGTAATGCCCCATGCTAAGCGGAACGTCGCGTGCCGTAACCACCACATACTGATCATCGGCCACTTTTCTGTAACTGGTGCTATCATTCAAGTCCTCACCATACAAAATGCCTTTGAACTGTCCCTTTGCAAAGAGCAACTGCCAGTTGAAATTAGGATAAGCTGTACAAAGCGGAAGTTTATAATCAGCCAGATAGCGTAAATAAGGTTTAACATCTCTTGCATCCAAAATTGGATTATGATCATCATTTGAGTCGGCTGTTCTGAAATTGCCTGTATTGTAAAGCATCAATGCTCCATAATCCACAGGAGGAGCTTTCATGGCCAACTGATGTAAACGTATTGTTGACGAAAGCACAAGTTTGTCGTCGAACTCCTTCATCTTTCTGAGCAACTGGAAAAAGCGTTCTTCAGAGCGTTTTGTCCAATCACAGTCAATCTGAAGTTCATGATATTTAAAGTTGTGGGTGCTTGCCATCTGTGCTACACGCCTTACTATCATAACTGCCAATGAATCAATATTGCTATAGGTACGAATTACCGGCTCGTCAACATATACAGTTGGAATAAGCTCAATATGTTGTGGCAAGTCTTCTTTTATCTGCAGCGTTGCTTGAGGTGTGGCATCATGATCGCCTTTCTGCACCACATCAAACAGTCGAAGATAAATCTTTTCTATTTTATTTTCTTTTATCCAGGCGCGTTCCTTTTCACTAATAGTGTAGGTAGTACGCCAATAATACACACTAGGAGCAGCATCGGGTACCTCCATGTGTTTTGTTGAGCAACTGCTAAAAACTAGTATTGCTGTTGTTATTAATAACAAAGGTTTCAAGAGTGTACACATCGTTTCAAGATTTCGTAAAGTTTACCATGCAAAAATACACATAATTAATAATGGAAACAAATCTTTTCAATTATTTACGTTAAAAAAGTAACCATTCTACGTACTTTTACGTAATAAAAACAAGCATGCCAACATTTGTTTCCTGCCCATGTAATTTTTGTTACCATACTAGAAACATCAAATTGAGTCATTTTTTACTACGTATATTTACTTAGAAACAGATATTCATTTCCAAAAATGTTGTTAGATTAAACAAAAGAACATACATTTGCAAAAATAAAATCAATTTTTACAGAACTTATATTATGAAAAAGACCCTTTCATTAATTGTAATGCTATTTGCTATGGTTACCTCTGCAATGGCACAGAAAACCATCACAGTAAAAAATGCCAATGACTTTATCAAAGCAATTGGTCCTAACCGCACCATCATCATTGATGCCAAGCAGCCACTCAACATCACAGATGCGCTGTATTCATTTATCATGGCAGATAAGATTTCTGAGGGAGATACTTACTACTCTCCTGGTGGCAGTGAATATGAAATCAAATCAGAAATTGATGAAATCAAAATGCGTATTACTGATTTTTCAAGTTTTCAATACAACAACACTGGTGTAACTGCCGACGGAATTGTACTGCCTAACGTAACCTTTTCCTCAAACAGCGATGGTATGGGATTCCAGATCCGTAATTGTCACAACCTTACCATTCGTGCCAAGAAAGGAATGGTAACCCTATTGGCATCACCACGTTATGTAAACGTTCTGGAATTTATTGAATGTAACAATCTTACTCTGGATCACATTGTCATGGGACACACCGATGAAGGTTACTGTGACAAAGGTGTATTAGAACTGGATGGTTGTATTGGTGTAAAAATTAATGATTGTGATTTGTTTGGTTGCGGAACAGAGGGTTTCCAGATTAATTATTGCAGCAATGTAATTATCAACCGTACTAATACCCACGACTGCTCTTATTACACTTTACATGTAAGCAACAGTAATCAGGTTCGTTTTAACGACTGCAAATTCTACGACAACCGAGAATTTGACCAAATAAACATTTCTGACACGAAAAACATCAGCTTTAATGGCTGTTCTTTCGATAATCTGCAAGGTCCTTTATTTAGTCTTAATTGCTATTGCCAGTTTGTTCAATGTATATTCCGCAATTGCCAGATGGAGCCAATAACCTCTCAATATGAAACTGTCAATGGTGCCACACTAGTATTTAGTACCACCATGTTTGGTGATACTCCTCTGCCAGCAGCAAAAGTTGCAAAGCCAAAGATAAAGGCAGGACGCTGGGGTGATGGTGAGACTATCTACACCCTAACCCAAATGGACGACTATTGCTTCATGTTGAGAAGCGATGATGGCAAGGGATTCAACCTACGCTGTCTATCTGCCGACAAGAACGAATATGAAACATCTTCTACCATTGGACTTGAAAATCCAATAGGTGTAATGGGTGCCAGAATTGAATCGCAAAATGGAAAAGACCTGATTCGTATTAACGACGACGGCGGAGAACTATTGAAATCATTCTTCTATCTAGGGAAATAAACTTTCTTTCAACTATAAAAAACGCCCCGCACTGCCTGTCACAGGTGGTGCGGGACTTATTTTTTTTAAGGCTATTGT
Source organism: Candidatus Minthousia equi (assembly GCA_018065125.1). GTDB lineage: Bacteria > Bacteroidota > Bacteroidia > Bacteroidales > Bacteroidaceae > Minthousia > Minthousia equi. The sequence continues at coordinate 5,222 of JAGHTY010000100.1, read as the reverse complement.
TTCACAACAATTAACACAGCCTATAGAAAACTAAAAACTCGAGCACAAAGTTAGGGGATATCTGGCACATATCCAAATATCCCCCGCATTTTTTAATTATATTATGTTCTATTACTTACTTAAAACTTGAAATAGTTCTTTGCGTTATTATAGCAGATGTCCTCTACCATCTGGTTCATACGCTCGGCCTCATAACCAATGTATGGAATCTCACCATTCTCAATATCAGTGCCAATCAAGTTACACAATATACGACGGAAATACTCATGACGAGGATATGACAAGAAACTACGACTATCTGTAAGCATACCAACAAATCTGCTCAACAAACCCAAGACAGACAAAGCATTCATCTGTTTCTGCATACCATCCTTCTGATCCAGGAACCACCAACCAGAGCCCCACTGAATCTTACCAGGAACACTTCCGTCCTGGAAATTACCCAACATGGTAGCCAAAACCTCATTAGCACAAGGATTCAGGTTATACAAAATAGTCTTGGTAAGCTTACCTTCCATGTTTAGACGGTTCAGCAGTTTGCTACATTTCTTCGCAGTATTGAACTCTCCAATAGAGTCGAAACCTGTATCAGGACCTAGCTGTTTGAACATCTTGGTATTATTATCACGAATAGCGCCATAGTGATACTGCTGTGTCCAACCTGCTTCTGCATCCTGAACAGCAAAGATGTAAAGCATAGCACTCTTAAACTTCAAAATTTCATCCTGAGTGAGCAATCCACCAGCATATACTTTGTCAAAAATAGTCTTAATCTCTGCATCGGTATAATCTTCAGCATAGAACTCCTCAATACCATGGTCGCTCAAACGACTACCCATAGAATGGAAGAAATCATGACGGTTCTGGATAGCATCAATAAAATCGTTAAAGTTACTGATGTTTACACCACTCACCTTTGACAAAGTCTCAACATATGCCTGAAAATTAGCAGGAACCTCTACCGCCATTGCCTTATCAGGACGCCATGCAGGAATCATACGGGTTTTCATGGTTGGATCTGCAGCAACAATCTTGTGATATTCCAAAGAATCTACAGGATCATCTGTGGTACAAACTGTTTCCACCTTGTAATGCTCCATTAAACCACGTGGAGTGAACTTAGGATCATTCTTTATCAAATCATTACACTGCTCGTAGATTTCCTTTGCAGTTTGAGGATTCAATGTTTTAGTAATTCCAAAGGCTGTCTTCAACTCAAGGTGAGTCCAATGATACAATGGATTACGGAAAGTATATGGAACTGTTTCTGCCCATTTCTCGAACTTTTCCCAATCTGTAGTATCCTTACCAGTACAGAATCGCTCGTCTACTCCATTGCTACGCATAGCACGCCATTTGTAATGATCGCCACCCAGCCAAATTTGGGTAATAGACTCAAAACGCTTGTTTTCTGCTACCATCTGAGGAACCAAATGACAATGGTAATCAATAATAGGCATCTTGGCTGCATGCTCATGATACAACTTCTGTGCAGTTTCGGTTTGCAACAAGAAGTTTTCATCCATAAAATTCTTCATGTTCAATGTGTGTTTTAATTATTGTTTTTTCTTATATTTTTACTATATAATAAGGTAAAGCGAAAAAAGATTCGTTATCGAACACGAAAGTACTATTTTTTTTTGTTTAAACAAAATAAGTTCGTATATTTGTACTCGATTTTTAGAATTTTTTATTTATTGAGTAAGCCTTACCTCTTCTTAACAATTAGAAAATGGAAGACAAACAATACACCATAAAAGATATTGCAAAACTGTGTGGCGTTTCTGCTGGAACAGTTGACCGTGTAATGCACGGTCGCTCTGGCGTTTCACAGAAAAGCAAGGAAAAAGTAGAGGCAATACTGAAGGAGATAGATTACAAACCCAATGTATTTGCCATTGGTTTGGCTGCAAAAAAACACTATAATATGACCTGTTTGTTTCCAGAGTTTTCCGAAAACGATTATTGGTCATCTGTTTATGAAGGCATCAAGCGAGCAAAAGAAGAATTAAGTCAATACAACATCTCTATTAACTGCATCCACTTCAACTACGAAGATATTGACTCTTTCACCAGTGCTGGTAAGCAGTTGATTGAGCAAAAGCCTGATGGTGCAATGATTGTGCCAACAACCCTCTACACTACTCTACAACTGGCAGAGGAACTAAAGAATGCTGACATCCCATTTACAATAATTGACGTAGCTGTGAAAGATGCGGGAGAGCTGACCTACATCGGACAAGATTCTTTCCGTAGTGGTTACATCGCAGCAAAGACACTTTTACGCACCAGCAGCAACACAGAGATGGTTATGTTCCTAAGCGACAATCGCAATGGCTCACTTGAAATACAGATGTCAAGCCGTAGAGAAGGTTTTATGGAATATATTCGTAAGGAATGTTCAAACATCGTTGTTCACGAAGTGAAGATTACGCCAGAAACATTACATGAAAAATTAGACAAACTGTTTGCTGAGCATCCAAATGTAAAGTTAGGTGTTTCTTTCAACTCTCGTATCTATCGTGTGGCAAAATATCTGGAAGAAAAAGGTATAGCTTTTGAAAGACTGATTGGCTATGACTTACTTCCTCAAAACATAGAATACCTGAAAAGAGGAGTAGTAAACATGCTGATTGGACAGCGCCCTGCCCTACAGAGTTATCGCGCCATCAAGGCATTAGCCGATTTCACGGTATTCAAGAAACAGCCAGAGAAAATACAGTATATGCCTATTGATTTACTCACAGCAGACAACATCGAATATTACATAGAAATATAATCAATAAAAAATCGTATCATAAAATGAAAGCACTAAACAAGCTTACTGCTCCAAAGAGCGTAGCACCTGAAAAAATCATTCAGTTTGGCGAAGGCAACTTCCTTCGTGCATTTGTTGATTGGATTATCTGGAACACTAACCAGAAAACAAATTTTAATGCCAGCGTAGTTGTTGTACAACCTATTGACAAAGGTATGGTAGAATGGCTGAACGGACAGGATTGTCTTTACCACGTAAACCTCCAAGGTCGTTTGAATGGTGAAGCCGTAAATACTTTAGAGCGTATCGATGTCATTAGCCGTGCATTGAATCCTTATTCACAGAATGCAGCTTTTATGGCATTGGCCGACCAGCCAGAAATACGCTTCGTAATCAGTAACACCACAGAAGCTGGTATTGCCTTTGACCCATCTTGTAAATTTAGTGATGCACCAGCTTCATCATACCCAGGTAAGCTAACCCAGTTACTTTACCGCCGTTTCAAGACTTTTAATGGTGATCCTAAGAAAGGATTAATTATCATGCCATGCGAGTTGATCTTCCTCAATGGTCATCATTTGAAAAAATGTATCTTTGAATACATTGATCTTTGGAAAGAGGATTTTGGTGCTGATTATGAAACATTCAAGGATTGGGTTACCAATTACAACTATGTTTGTGCCACATTGGTTGACCGAATTGTTCCAGGTTTCCCACGCAAGGAAATTGCCCAGATTCAGGAGAAAGTGGGTTATGCCGACAATTTGGTTGTTCAAGCAGAGATCTTCCATCTGTGGGTTATTGAGAAACCAACCAACATGAGTATCGAAGATTTGCGTGCTGAATTCCCTGCAGAAAAGGCAGGTTTGCATGTACTGATTGCAGAAAGTGAAGCCCCATACCACGAAAGAAAAGTAACTTTGCTGAACGGTCCTCACACCGTCCTTGCTCCTGTAGCATATTTGAGTGGCTTGAACATTGTTCGTGATGCTTGTAACCACGATGTGATTGGCAAATATATCTACAAGGTTCAGTTCGAGGAGTTGATGGAAACTCTGAACTTACCTATGGATGAGTTGAAGCAGTTTGCCAACGATGTTTTGGAACGCTTTAACAACCCATACGTTGACCATGCCGTTACCAGCATCATGCTGAACTCTTTCCCAAAATACCAAACCCGCGACCTGCCAGGATTAAAAGTATACTTGGAGCGCAAGGGCGAACTACCTAAGGGACTAGTACTTGGCTTGGCAGCCATTATCACATACTACAAAGGCGGTGTTCGCGAAGATGGTGCTCCTATCCAGCCTAACGATTCAGCAGAAATCATGCAGTTACTTACCGATCTTTGGGCTACTGGCGACACCCGTAAGGTGGCAGAAGGTGTATTGGCAGCAAAAGACCTGATTTGGGGTGAGCATGGTGATCTGAACCTTATCCATGGATTAACTGATATGTTAACCGAGTTCCTGAACTCTATTCAGGAAAAGGGTATGCTTGAAACCGTAAAATCCATTTTATAAACGTTTCTGATCTTTGTATAGAAGAGTCCCTCCTGCCCTACGGCTGGAGGGATTTTCTGTTGTTTATATGTATATATAAAAAAATTATACTACCTTTGCAGTCAATTAGAAAACAAAGAAAAAACAACATAAAATGGAATTAGCAAGTAAATACAATCCTGCCGATGTGGAAGCCAAATGGTACCAGTATTGGCTTGAGCACAAATTGTTCAGTTCAAAACCTGATGGTCGTGAACCATATACCATTGTTATTCCACCGCCAAACGTAACAGGTGTTCTGCACATGGGACACATGTTGAACAATACAATTCAGGACATTCTGGTACGTCGCGCTCGTATGGAAGGCAAGAATGCATGCTGGGTACCAGGTACAGACCATGCCTCTATCGCTACCGAAGCTAAGGTTGTAAACAAGTTAGCAAGTCAAGGCATCAAGAAGCGTGACCTGACCCGCGAGCAGTTCCTGGAACATGCTTGGGCATGGACCGAGGAACATGGAGGTATCATCTTAAAGCAATTGCGCAAACTGGGTGCATCATGCGACTGGGATCGTACAGCTTTCACTATGGACGAAAAGCGTTCTGAATCTGTAATGAAGGTTTTTGTTGACCTGTACGAAAAAGGGTTGATTTACCGTGGTCTACGTATGGTGAACTGGGATCCAAAGGCCCAAACCGTGCTTTCTACCGAAGAGGTTATCTACCGTGAAGAGAAATCTAAGCTTTTCCATTTGAAATACTATGTAGCAGATGCAGAAGAAAACCCTGTAAAACTAACAGGAGAGGAAGGCGAAGTATTCCACAAGGACGAAAAGGGTTATTATGCAGTTGTTGCTACTACTCGTCCAGAAACCATTATGGGTGATACCGCTATGTGTATCAATCCAAAGGATGTAAAGAACCAGTGGTTGAAGGGTCACAAGGTAATTGTTCCTCTAGTAG
>JAGHTY010000062.1 GCA_018065125.1 Candidatus Minthousia equi | reverse complement strand
GGTAAAAGATGCTTTTTCATAATTCGTTCTTTGGTTATGGTTACAAAGATAGTGAAAAGTTTTGGGTTATGGGTTTTGAGTTATGAGTTTTTTGTGAAAGGAAAGGCATAAAAAAATCCCGAGCAGGAAATGCCCGGGATTAATTTTATGATTCATGAGGTTTTTACTTCACCTCCCAAATGTCGTTTGTTTCAAGCAATTCGGCAAAGTTGTGGTATTTTTTCTTATCCTTCACCTCTTCAATCTGTGCAGTTACTGCATCATCATAGGTTGGAGCCTCAACATCACGGATAACACCCAAAGCGATAGGGAATCCGTCGCCATCACCCATCAACGCCAGCTTCAACTGAAGGGTATTGTCTTCGCAATGAGCATCGTGTACCAAGATCTGATCCAAGGTAACGCCATCCTTGCCAATCTCTACTACCTTCAAGCCAAAACCATCCTGCATCAAGCCGAATTCGTTATTCTCACCAAATACCAGTGGCTGTCCGTGCTGAACATAAATAGCGTTCTTTGCACGTCCCTGCTTGCTATAAACAGCATCGTGAGTGCCATTGTTAAAGATAACGCAGTTCTGCAGAATCTCGCAAACAGAAGCACCCTTGTGGTTGTAGGCAGCTTTCAGAATATCGATAGTGCCAGGAGCATCAGTGGCAACTGCACGAGCAAAGAAATGTCCACGAGCGCCAAAGCAAAGCTCTGCAGGACGGAATGGATCCTCTACTGTACCATAAGGAGAACTCTTGCTCACGAAACCACGTGGAGAAGTAGGACTATACTGACCCTTTGTCAAACCATAGATACGGTTGTTCAGAAGAATCATGTTCAGGTTAATGTTACGACGGTTGGCGTGGATAAAATGGTTACCGCCAATTGCCAAGCCATCGCCATCACCAGATACCTGCCAAACGGTAAGGTTTGGATTTGCCACCTTTGCACCGGTAGCAATGGCAGCAGCACGACCATGAATAGTGTTCATGCCATAAGTTGCCATATAGTGAGGCAATCGGCTAGAGCAACCGATACCAGAGATAACTGCTGTATCATAAGGAGCCACACCGATTTCGGCCATTGCCTTATGAAGTGATGCGAGGAAGAAATGGTCACCGCATCCAGGGCACCAGCGTGGCTGGCCCTTCTTGAAATCTTGTGCTGTATATTCGCTCATAATGCTTACTTTTTAATAATACCCTCAAAGTTTTCTACTAACTCGTTCACAACAAATGGCTGACCCTTAACTTCATTGAACTGATAAGGAACGAAACCATCTACCTTCATGCGAAGGAAGGCTGCCAACTGACCCATGTTCTGCTCGGCAACTACTACCTTCTTATACTTAGTAAGAACGGCAGCAGCATTCTTTGGCAATGGGTTGATGAACTTGAAGTGTGTCATGGCTACCTTGTTGCCCTTTGCACGAAGTTCGTCCATAGCAGCACGCAAGTGGCCATAAGTTCCACCAAATCCTACAATCAGCAATTCTGCATCATCAGCATCACCCAGTACTTCCAAATCTGGAACCTCGATGTTATCAATCTTCTGCTGACGCAGACGAGTCATCAAGTCGTGGTTCTCTGGATTGGTAGAGATAGCACCTGTCTTGTTGTCTTTCTCCAAGCCACCCAAGATGTGCTCAAATCCCTCGCGACCAGGAACAGCCCAGTAGCGAGTACCATTTTCTGCACGCATATAAGGTGTCCAGGTTCCCTTCATTTCTTCTGGAACATATGGAGGGTTAATTGCAGGATATTCTGCCAAGTTAGGCAACTTGAATGCACCTGAACCATTTGCCACGAAAGCATCGGTAAGCAACACAACTGGAGTCATGTGCTCCAGGGCAATCTTACTTGCCTGATAAGCAGCATCGAAGCAGTCGGTTGGAGAAGTTGCTGCCAAAACTGGCATAGGACTTTCACCATTACGTCCAAACAGCACCTGCAGAAGGTCGGTTTGCTCACTCTTGGTTGGCAAACCTGTTGCAGGACCACCACGCTGAACATCCAGCACTACCAATGGCAACTCCATAATTACTGCCAGGTTCATTGCCTCGCTCTTCAAGCAGATACCAGGACCAGAGGTTGAGGTAACAGCCAAAGCACCAGCAAATGCAGCACCTACAGAAGATGCACAACCTGCAATTTCATCCTCGCACTGAACAGTAGTAACACCTAATGACTTGTGCTTTGACAACTCGTGCAGAACGTCTGTTGCAGGGGTAATAGGATAAGAACCCAGATACAGTTTCAAACCTGCCTTTTCGGCAGCAGCAATGAAACCATAAGCAGTAGCCTTGTTACCGGTAATATCCATGTAACGACCTGGTTCCTTGGTCTTTGACTCGATGCGATAAACATTTGCAGCCGAGCTGTGAGTATTGTGTCCGTAGTCGTAACCTGCCTGAATTACCTTGATGTTAGCCTCGGCAACACCTGGTTTCTTGGCAAATTTCTCCTTCAGGAAGTTATAAGCAATGTCAAGGTCGCGGCTAAACAGCCAGCAAACCAAACCCAGTGCAAACATATTGCGGCACTTCAGGATAGACTTGCTATCCATACCTGTATCTGCCAGGCAATCCTTTACCATCTGGGTGATGTTAGCAGCAATCACGCGATCTGGATCCACGCCTAACTCTGCCAATGGATCTTCAGTAGCAAAGGCAGCCTTCTTCAGGTCGCTTTCCTGGAATGCATCGGTATCAATAATGATAGTTGCATCTGGCTTTGCATACTTCAATTGGGTTTTCAGTGCAGCAGCATTCATTGCCACCAAAACATCGCACAAATCACCTGGAGTATAAACCTTACCCGCACCGATATGCACCTGGAAACCAGAAACGCCTGTCAGCGAACCTTGTGGGGCGCGGATGTCGGCTGGATAGTCAGGGAATGTACTGATACTGTTACCAACGGTTGCAGAAACCGTAGAGAAGATGTTTCCGGCCAACTGCATACCATCGCCGGAGTCACCTGAGAAACGAACCACTACCTGGTCCAATTCTTTTACTTCTAATTCGTCTGCCATAGTCAATATTGTTAGATTCTTAACGCTAATTTTCTATTTGATGGTGCAAAATTGGCATTTTTTGTTGGCATATGCAAGTAATTATATAAAATAATGCGCATTTTGTCAAAATAACACATAAAAACCGGTCAACACTCACGTGCTAACCGGCTTTATTGTTTAAGAGAGATACTATTTATCTTATGAGAGATTTTACTTATTGATGATTTACGATAGTAAGACAACGAAATACCTATTTGGTTTATTGACCTTTCAATTTTTATCTTCTTTTAACGAATTTATCCATAGAAATTGCTAACTTTGCAGCCATCTAATAGGCGGCCCTATAGTTCAACGGATAGAATACGAGTTTCCTAAACTTTAGATCCGGGTTCGATTCCCGGTGGGGCTACAATAAGTACTCGTCCTTGCAAAACACCCATTTTTTGTTTCCTCACTAGGAAAATTATTTTTCCTCACGAGAAAAATAGTTTTTGCTCGTATAGTAAATTTCATGCATTTGAATAAAGGTATACAATAAGAAATAATAAAAGGAGATTCTTTTCAGAACCTCCTTTCTTTTTTATATTTAATATCATCTATTTCTTTTCCTGATAGAAAACCTTATTCGCACCACTGGTAAACCAAACAGCTTCAGGGTGTTCTTTTGCAAAGGTGTCGATATGACGCATACGCTTTTCTTCAAGGATTTCATCCACAGCAATCAGGATACCAGTTTCTTCTACATCACCAAAGCCATAGTTAATAGCAGTACCAAACAAGCGCATGGTAGGTGAAAGATTCATGTACGCATTTACCAAAGGAGGAATGTTATAACCCAGTTTTCGCACCTCGGCATTCAAAATCTTATAATCCTCACGGAAAGAATCCTCGCAGAACAAATCCTTCAAGAACTGCTCGTCTGTTTCTATCTGCAATGGCTTTGTTGGGAACACTAAGTTATCCTTGTCGGCAAAATGCTTTTTCAAGAAGTAAAGAATCATGTCACGACCCTGGCGGTGGTAAGATGGATACATGGTCATCTTGCCAAAGAAATACTTTACATTTGGCATGATTACGGTAAGAGCACCTAAACCATCCCACAGATTATCCAATGCAAAGATTGCCTTGCTGCCTGCACGAGTGCTTTGGTAATCCAAAGACACGAAAGAACGCCCCAACTCAATGGTTTGTGGCAAATATTCGGTAAGGAACTTTTCTGAGAACTCAAACATGTGAGCAGTTGCCAACATTGGGTGTCCGTGCTCATCCATTTTTACATCAGTACCCAGAATATAACGATAACCGCCAATAATCTCCTGTTTTTCTGGATTCCATACAATGAGTTGCTTGTAAGGATCCTCCATTGTATCGAACTCGTCAAGGTCCATCTCCAAACCAGTACCACCGCCAGCAGCACGAAAAGCAATCTCGCGCAAACGGCCAATCTCACGTACCACATTAGGAGAATCTTGCCAAGTTACGATATAAATCTCATTGTTGCTCTTATTGGTAAAACGCAAACGCTTATTGTCTGTCAGTTCGGCCAACAACAGTTCTTTAGGTATAGGAGCGATTATCTCTGCTTCCATGAAATATTATTTGTTTTTACAATTTATACACTATATCCTGCACATACTGAGCCCACTGCGCTGGAGTCTTACTCTTATCGAACGTCTGCCAAGGGATTGGTTTACCAAATGTAACGGTAAATTCCTTACCTACGTTCTTGTACATTTCATCTACCAGATACAGCATTGCAATATTGAACTTTATGCCCAATTTCTTGCACATGTTTGCCAAGCGGTAGAACTTCTCAGAGTTTTGTCCACTGAAGTGAATAGGCACTACATCACGTTGTGTTTCCACACTCTTTACGATGAAGGTCTTCTTCCACTCCAAATCACGGATAACTCCGTTTTGCTTGCGTGAGCAAAGTCCTGCAGGGAACATGAGGATGTGATTGTCTGACTTAAAACCCGCCTCAACCATCTTTGGGAATTGCTTTGACTGAGAGCCTGTCTTGTTGATTGGAATGCAAAGTGGTGCTAAACCATGCAGATTCATCAGCAAGTCATTCACCAGATACTTTACTTTTCCATCGAAAGCATTGCCGATGATTGAACCCAATGCAACTCCATCTTGACCACCAAGAGGATGGTTGCTCACAAAGGTAAACAAGCGACCGTCATGTGGCAGATTTTCAAGCCCTTCAACATGAAGAGTCATTTCCAGATACTTTACGCACTCATCAAGGAAAGGCACACCTACCTTGTCACGAGAACGAGTGAGAAATGAATTTACCTCATCCTGGTGTATAGTACGCTTTAGCCAAGACTTCACGAAACCGGGAATGTACTTAGCTTTTTTACCTGCTTTCTCCTGAATAATCTTATCCAGGTCAACCAAGAAAAAATCGTCTTCTACTTCTGCCATTTTACAAATTCACAAATTACGTGCAAAAATAGTGTTCTTTTTCCAATCTTACGAACAAACGGAAAGAAAAGTATATTAAATTTTCACAAAACGGCATTTTTTAAGGCAAAACAAAAATTTTCTGCAACAGATTTTCTCTGCATTTGCAGAATTTTGCCCCACCATTAATCCACACCGTCAAATACGCTATAAATCAAGAATCTAAAGTTATCAACAGGCTGTTGAAAAATAAATTTCAAAAAACAAGTGAAAAAATGTGGGGAATTGTGGGGAATTGTGTACCTTTACACCCAAAATTCATAAAATAGGTGTAAAACATGCGATTTTTAGGAAACATAACAGCAAAATCCGATAGCAAGGGACGAGTTTTCCTTCCATCCGTTATGCGCAAAGTTCTGCAGGCAAACGGAGAAGAAAGGCTCGTAATGCGAAAGGATATCTTCCAGGACTGTCTGGTACTGTTCCCCGAAAGCGTGTGGAATGAGAAAGTGGATGAATTGCGTAGCAGATTAAACTACTTTAACCGCACTCACCAGCAAGTGATGCGACAGTTTGTTGCAGATACCGAACTACTGACACTTGACGCCAGCGGACGCATCCTCATCAACAAGCACTACATGGAAAAGGCTGGCATTAACAGCGAAGTACACTTCATTGGCGTGAACGACACCATCGAAATCTGGGCAGCAGAAAAGATGGAACAACCATTCATGAGCAATGAGGATTTTGGACAGACCCTGGAAGAACTGATGAAGTAAGGCAAGACAAAAGGAGATGGAAAACGAGTACAGTTATCACACACCGGTGCTATTGCAGCAGAGCATTGACGGATTAGCCATTGATGCTAGCGGAATTTACGTGGACGTGACCTTCGGAGGAGGAGGACACAGTCGCGAGATTTTACGTCACCTGCAAGGCAAAGGACATCTGTACAGTTTCGACCAAGATCCCGATGCAGAGCAGAACATCATCAGCAATCCCAACTTTACATTTGTACGCAGCAACTTCAGATACCTGCAAAACTTCATGCGCTACTATGGTGTAGAAGGAGTAGATGGTATTCTTGCCGACCTAGGCGTTTCATCGCATCATTTCGATGATGCCACTCGCGGATTCTCTTTCCGCTTTGACGGCAAGCTGGATATGCGAATGAACAAACGCGAGGGACGTACTGCAGCCGACATTGTAAACACCTATCCCGAAGAAAAACTGGCCGACATCTTCTACCTTTATGGTGAATTGAAGAATAGTCGAAAGATAGCCTCGGTGCTGACCAAGGCACGCGCTCAGCAAAAGATTGAAACCATAGGAGATTTCCTTAATCTGGTAAAGCCTTTGTTTGGACGTGAACGCGAGAAGAAAGAACTGGCAAAGGTTTTCCAGGCACTGCGCATAGAAGTGAATCAGGAAATGGAAGCACTGAAGGAAATGCTACAGGCAGCTGCCGAAGTACTGAAACCTGGAGGTCGGCTGGCGGTAATCACCTACCACTCACTAGAAGACCGCATGGTGAAAAACATGCTGAAAACCGGAAATGTGGAAGGTAAGCTAAAACAGGATTTCTTTGGTCGCATAGAATCTCCTTTCAAGCTGGTAAACAACAAAGTGATTGTTCCCAGCGACGAAGAACAAGAAAGCAATCCCCGCTCAAGAAGCGCAAAACTGCGCATAGCAGAAAAAGTGGAAGAATAAAGAAAGATGGAAGAAGAAAAGAATATCATCAACGAAGAAGAACTGCAAGAGGTAATAGCGGAAGCAATTCCTGAAGAGCAGGCTGCCGAGGAACAAACTTCTTTGGAAGAGGAAGAACAACCTCTGGAAGAAGATGCTCCTGCACAAGAGCCAGAACCTGCTAAGGAACAGAGTGCTCAAACCGCCATTGCCAAGATTAAGGAATTCACCGAAGAGGACGAAGACAAGGAACCCGCAACACTTTCCTTGCGAAAAATCCTAGGTGGTGACTTCCTGAGCGCAGGCTTCGTGCGTAAGCAGTTGTTGCTGATCATTCTAATATTTGCCTGTTTCTTTGTTCACATCAGTTACCGTTACATAAACCAAAAGGAACTGATTGAAATAGATAAGGCAAAGCAAAATTTGGATAACGTGCGATTCAACATGCTGACACGCTTTAGCGAACTTACCGCAATCAGCCGACAGACTTATCTGGAGAAAAAACTGAAAGAAAGCAAAGACAGTACGCTTGAAACGTCTACCACTCCCCCTTACATTATCTACCTAAACGGAGAAGAGAGTGAGTTACCCGAAGAAGAAACCAATGATACAATAAAACATAAGCCATGAGCGATTTATCCAAGAAAATGACACAGCGATACATTTTTGTAGTCGTGCTATTGGGTATGGTGGCTTTGGCTATCATTGGGAAGGTGGGCGACATCATGACCTTGCAGCGCGACTTTGGACAGCGCAAGCTAGATTCACTGAAAGTAGAC
>JAGHTY010000104.1 GCA_018065125.1 Candidatus Minthousia equi | reverse complement strand
GAACTCTAAGGGTGGTGGCTTGGCATCAAGCTTCTCATCTTCTAATCAGATTATGGGTGTACGCAAGACTACTGATGTCTTAGAGAAGACAACATGGACATTGGCAGTATTGATGGTTGTATTGAGCATTTTCTCAGCTTATAGTTTGAAGTCAACCAAGGCTCCTTCAACTGTAATGCAGCAGGAAGCTACTCAGCAGGCTCCAACCAATCCTAATAACAGTGTTGCTTTCCCTGCAGCAGCTCCAACCGAGGCAGCACCTGCAACTCCAGCAGCACCAGCAGCAGAAACTCCAGCTGCACCTGCTAACTAATTAGCACTTTTGACGATATTTTTATCGCAACTTATAAAAGCGAAGAACCTGAAAAGATTCTTCGCTTTATTTGAATCTTCGATATAATTTATTATCTTTGTCCAAAAATAGATAATATGGATAAAATCAGAAACTTTTGTATTATTGCTCATATAGATCATGGTAAGTCAACCATAGCCGACCGTTTGTTGGAATTTACCAAAACCATTCAGATTACCGAAGGGCAGATGCTTGACGATATGGATCTGGAGAAGGAACGTGGAATTACCATCAAGAGCCATGCTATTCAGATGGAGTATATGTATAAAGGTGAGAAGTATATTCTCAATCTGATTGACACTCCGGGACATGTGGATTTCTCGTATGAGGTGTCACGCTCTATTGCTGCATGCGAAGGTGCATTGCTGATTGTAGATGCGTCGCAAGGCGTTCAGGCACAAACCATCAGTAACCTTTACATGGCGCTGGAACATGATCTGGAGATTATTCCTGTCATCAACAAGTGCGATATGGCAAGTGCCATGCCTGATGAAGTTGAGGATGAAATCGTTGAGCTGATAGGTTGTGACCGTTCTGATATTATCCGTGCCAGTGGTAAGACAGGTATGGGTGTTGAGGAGATTCTGAATGCCGTGGTAGAACGTATCCCTCATCCTGTAGGTGATGAAGAGGCTCCTTTACAGGCGTTGATTTTCGACTCTGTATTTAACTCTTTCCGTGGTATTATTGCATATTTCAAGATTACCAATGGCGTTTTGAGAGCAGGAGAGAAGGTAAAGTTCTTCAATACTGGTCGAGAATACCTTGCCGATGAAATTGGCGTGTTGAAAATGGATATGATTCCACGTAAGGAATTGCGCACCGGTGATGTAGGTTATATTATCTCTGGTATCAAGACAAGTACCGAGGTAAAGGTGGGTGATACTATTACCCATGTTGCTCGTCCTTGCGACAAGGCGATTGAAGGTTTCGAGGAAGTGAAGCCTATGGTGTTTGCCGGTGTCTATCCTATCGAAGCAGAAGATTATGAAAACCTTCGTGCATCACTTGAGAAACTACAGTTGAACGACGCTTCACTTACTTTCTTCCCAGAATCATCTGTGGCATTGGGCTTTGGTTTCCGTTGTGGATTCCTGGGATTGCTACACATGGAAATTATCCAGGAACGATTGGATCGTGAATTTAACATGGATGTGATTACTACCGTTCCTAACGTATCCTATATGGTTTACGACAAGCAGAAAGAGGCAAAAGAGGTGCACAATCCATCGGGTATGCCCGATCCTACTATGATTGATCATATTGAGGAACCATATATTCGCGCCTCGGTAATTACCACAACAAACTACATTGGTCCTATTATGACCTTGTGCTTGGGTAAGCGTGGAGAATTGGTGAAGCAGGATTATATCTCTGGTAATCGTGTAGAGATTTTCTATGATTTGCCTCTGGGTGAGATTGTAATCGATTTCTATGATAAGTTGAAGAGTATTTCAAAGGGCTATGCTTCATTTGACTACCACATGAATGGTTTCCGTCCTTCAAAGCTAATAAAACTGGATATTTTGTTGAATGGTGAACCTGTGGATGCCCTGAGTACTTTGACACATGTTGACAATGCCGAATCTTTCGGTCGTCGTATGTGTGAAAAACTGAAGGAGTTGATTCCACGTCACCAGTTCGATATTGCCATTCAGGCAGCAATTGGCGGCAAGATCATTGCTCGCGAAACAGTAAAGCAGGTGCGTAAGGATGTAACTGCCAAGTGTTATGGTGGTGATATCAGCCGAAAGCGTAAATTGCTAGAAAAGCAGAAGAAGGGAAAGAAGCGCATGAAGCAGATTGGTAGCGTAGAAGTTCCTCAGAAAGCATTCCTTGCTGTATTGAAATTAGACTAATATACACTTATATCTATATCATGAGAAAAATCGTTTTGACATTGATGTTGGTGGCAGGTGTTTCTGCACATGCTCAGCAAAAGACGTCGAATTATGCACAGCAGATGACCCAGTCGCAGGCAAAGGACTGGACCATGCGCAAGCCATGGGACTATGTTGCAGGACTTGTATCGAAATCGGTATTAAAGGCCACAGAGCAATATCCAAATCAGGAATGGACTGATTCTGCTTATGTTTGGGCTAAGGCTTATGCTGATTTGGCAATCAATGAAGATGGCACTTTCAAGGATTTCAAGAAAGGAAACATCGACAATATTGCTTCGGGAAAGGTGCTGTTTGAATTGTACAGGCATGAAGCAGCATTGGACGCCAAGAACGGAACACATAATGCCGACAGATACTTAAAGGCAGCAGATTGGCTGCATACTTATTTGGTGCTGAGTTATCCACGCATCAAGAAGGGTGATGCCAAGGGAGGTTTCTTCCATAAGGAGATTTATCCAAACCAGATGTGGCTGGATGGCTTGTATATGGGTGCTGCATTTTATGCTGAGTGGTTGGCAAATCGTGATCCAAAGAACTATTCTGCATGGAGTGATGTGGCAAATCAATTTGTCATCATCAACAATCATACCTACAATCCTCTGACTGGCTTGAACTATCACGCATGGAGTGCTGATCCAACGGATGAGAACTCTTTCTGGGCTCGTCAGGAAGGCGCTTTCAAAGGTTGCTCACAGGAATACTGGGGTAGAGGAATGGGATGGTTCTTCGCTTCCTTGATTGATGTACTGGAGGTAATGCCAAAAGATCATGAAGATTTTGTAGTGCTACAGCGCATTGCTCAGCAGGTAGCAGCAGGATTAAAGAACTGGCAGGACGAAGAAAGCGGATGCTGGTATCAACTGTTGCAGTATGATGCTTCGTTCACCAGTAAGTGCGATGCGCACAATTATCTTGAAAGCTCAGCATCAAGCATGTTTACCTATGCTTATCTAAAGGGCATTCGTATTGGCGTATTGCCAAAGATTGCTTATATGCAGACAGCAGTAAAGGCGTATGAAGGTTTAATCAAGACTTTCATCTCTACAAATGAAGATGGAACCATCAATCTGAACAATACTTGTCGTTCTGCGGGTTTGGGTCCTGCCAAGGATCCTTCTCGTGATGGAACTGCTGATTATTATCTCTGTGGAAAGGACATTACCATGGTTAGCAATGAAGGTAAGGCAATAGGTCCTTTCATCATGGCAAGTTTGGAATATGAAACTTACCTAAAGGAACAGAATGCTCCAAAACCTGCTCCTAGGAAGAAAGTTGTTCAGAGAAGAAGAAAATAAAACCAGATGCTTACCAAGCTACACATTGTTGCTTTGCAGGATTATGTAAAACAAGGTAATGCAGCAGGTATTCACGACCTGCTGACGCATTGTAGTGTAGCAGACCAAAAGCAAGGCAAACAGATTGTTGCCCGTACCATGGCAAATCGTCGCGATTGTAGCTTGCAGCAAAGTATCGAGATTTATTCTGCACTTTTGCAGTATGATTTAAACCTGTATTTCAAGACCTTTTTACTTTATGGCGAGACGCTAAGAGATGAGGCTGCATTCTGGGAAAACCTATCCTTATTAAATAAGGTGGGAGAATTGCTTCAGAAAAATCGTCCTTACTATAGGCAGCAATTGTTGAATTGCTGGCTATGTAAACTTAATAAGGATAAAGATGCTGCAGAGTTGCTTAAGGTAATGCGGATTAATGATGTTAAGGCAAAAATGTCTTATCTCTTGCAGGCAGCCACCCTTTATGCCTATTATCTATTGATTGTGATAGCTTTGCAGCAAGATGCCGAAACTGCTTATCTAAAGAAATGTTGCACACACATTCTATCTACTCCTGATAGTGCCGTGCCTATTGGTGTGCGTAGGGATGTGGTGAATTTTATGGTTCAGTATTTTAATATCCCAGATATGAATCTTCGGTTTTTCCACAAGCTAGAGGTGGGAACGTTTTCTTATGCAGAACGCTCGTACGAGTCGTTTGTGAAGGTGATAATCCCTGCCGAACGTATTCAGCATTTTGTGAATGTGTTGTAACATTTTGCGTTAATGTTTGTTAAGTAATCATGGGTATGAAAATAATGTGGTAACTTTGCATCGCAAATTGATACAAGCTAGTAT
>JAGHTY010000085.1 GCA_018065125.1 Candidatus Minthousia equi | reverse complement strand
CTTGAAGAGAGGTCAGTACACCGATCCTCTTGATCGTGAACGTCTGTGGGATTTCACTCCAATTGCAAAGGTTGGTGATGAGGTAATCAACTCTGCTTGGTTGGGCGAGGTTATTGAGAACTCGCAGAAACTGAAAATCATGGCTCCATTCCAGATGAAGGGAACTGCTACAATAAAGAGCATTGTACCTGCAGGAAAATATAAGGTTGATGATACCATTGCTGTTTTGGTTGACGAACAAGGTAACGAAATCAATGTTACCATGGTTCAGCATTGGCCAGTAAAGTTTGCCATGACAAACTACAAGCAGAAACCACGTCCTTTCAAATTGCTGGAAACAGGTGTTCGTACCATCGATACCTTTAACCCTATTGTAGAAGGTGGTACAGGTTTCATTCCTGGTCCATTCGGTACAGGTAAGACCGTACTTCAGCACGCTATCTCTAAGCAGGCAGAAGCAGATATCGTAATTATTGCAGCTTGTGGTGAGCGTGCAAATGAGGTTGTAGAAATCTTTACCGAGTTCCCAGAACTTGACGACCCTCATACTGGTCGCAAGCTGATGGAACGTACCATTATTATCGCGAATACATCAAACATGCCAGTTGCTGCCCGTGAAGCATCAGTGTATACTGCCATGACAATGGCTGAGTATTATCGTTCAATGGGTTTGCGTGTATTGTTGATGGCCGACTCTACTTCTCGTTGGGCACAGGCATTGCGTGAAATGTCAAACCGTATGGAAGAATTGCCTGGTCCTGATGCATTCCCAATGGACTTGGGTGCCTTGATTTCTAACTTCTATGGTCGTGCAGGATATGTTTACCTGAACAATGGTGAAGTTGGTTCTGTAACCTTCATTGGTACAGTATCACCAGCTGGTGGTAACTTGAAGGAACCTGTTACCGAGAATACCAAGAAGGTGGCTCGTTGTTTCTATGGTTTGGAACAGGATCGTGCAGATAAGAAACGTTATCCAGCTGTTAACCCTATTGACTCATACTCAAAGTATCTTGAATATCCTGAATTTGCAGAGTATATCAGTGGCAAGATTAATGATTCTTGGATTCCAAAGGTATTGGCATTGAAGACTCGTATGCAACGTGGTAAGGAAATCTCTGAGCAGATCAACATCTTGGGTGATGATGGTGTACCTGTAGATTATCACGTAACATTCTGGAAGAGTGAGATTATTGACTTTGTAATCCTGCAGCAGGATGCATTCGATGAAGTAGATGCTGTTACTTCATTGGAGCGTCAGGAGGAAATCCTGAACTTGGTTACCGATATTTGCGAACACAACTTCAAGTTCGATAACTTCCTGGATGTAGTTGATTACTTCAAGAGAATGATTAACCTGTGCAAGCAGATGAACTACTCTATCTACAAGTCTGAGCAGTACAACGACTTCAAGAAGCAGGTAATCGATATGTTAGTTTAATCTTAATTATTGAGTATAATTATGTCAACAGCATTTCAAAAAGTATATACAAAGATTAGCCAGATTACCAAGGCCACTGCTCATTAAAGGCAACTGGTGTAGGTTATGATGAACTGGCTACAATCAATGGCAAGCTGGCTCAGGTAGTTAAGATTGCCGGAGATGATGTTACACTGCAGGTGTTCGAGGGTACCGGTGGTATTCCTACTAATGCTGAAGTAGTGTTCTTGGGTAAGTCTCCTTCTCTGAAGGTAAGCGATCAGTTGGCTGGACGTTTCTTCAATGCATATGGTAACCCTATTGATGGTGGTCCTGCAATTGAAGGTCGTGAAGTTGAGATTGGTGGTCCTTCTGTAAACCCTGTTCGTCGTAAGCAGCCAAGTGAACTGATTGCTACCGGTATTGCTGGTATCGACTTGAACAATACCTTGGTATCAGGTCAGAAGATTCCATTCTTTGCCGATCCTGACCAACCATTTAATGAGGTAATGGCAATGGTAGCCCTTCGTGCAAAGGCCGACAAGATCATCTTGGGTGGTATGGGTATGACAAACGATGACTACTATTTCTTCCGTAATACCTTCTCTAATGCAGGTGCACTGGATCGTATTATTGCCTTCATGAATACTACCGAAGACCCAGCTGTAGAACGTTTGTTGGTACCAGATATGGCACTTACTGCAGCAGAGTACTTTGCCGTAGAGAAGAATGAAAAGGTATTGGTATTGCTTACCGATATGACTAGTTATGCCGACTCTTTGTCTATCGTAAGTAACCGTATGGACCAGATTCCTTCTAAGGATTCTATGCCAGGTTCACTTTATTCAGATTTGGCTAAGATTTATGAAAAGGCAGTTCAGTTCCCTGAGAGCGTAGGTGGTGGTTCAATTACCATTATTGCCGTAACAACCTTGAGTGGTGGTGATATTACTCACGCTGTACCAGATAATACTGGTTATATTACTGAAGGTCAGTTGTTCTTGCGTCGTGACTCTGATATTGGTAAGGTTATTGTTGACCCATTCCGCTCATTGTCTCGTTTGAAGCAGTTGGTATCAGGTAAGAAGACACGTAAGGATCATAGTCAGGTAATGAATGCCGCTATTCGTTTGTATTCCGATGCAGCTAATGCAAAGACTAAATTGGAGAACGGTTTTGATTTGACTGATTACGACAACCGCTGTCTTGACTTTGCTAAGGAATATGCCGATAAGTTGTTGGCTATCGACGTAAATCTTGATACTACTGAAATGCTTGATGTTACATGGTCATTGTTTATCAAGTACTTCAAGTTGCAGGAGGTAAATATCAAGAAGGAATTTACCGATATTTACTGGAAAGAAGCATAATAGAAATTATTAATTGATTTAATTTCTAATTAATGGCAATAAAGTTTCAATATAATAAAACGTCCCTTCAGCAAATCGAAAAGAATCTGAAGATGCGACAGCGTACCTTACCTATTATTAAGAATAAGGAAACAGCTTTGCGTCTTGAGGTGAAAAAATGCAAGGAAGAAGCCGTTGAACTACAGAAGAAGCTTGAAAGTCAGATTGGAGGTTATGAATCCATGTATGCCTTGTGGGGTGAATTTGATGCAAGTCTTGTTGCCCTGAAGGATGTAGAGATGTCAGTTAAGAAGATTGCCGGTGTACGTGTACCTATTCTTAATAACATCCAGTTGGAAGTAAAACCATTCGGTCTTTTTAGTTCTCCAAAGTGGTATTTCGATGGTATTAATCTGTTGCAGGGCTTAGCCAAGACTGCTGTAGAGCATGAGTTTGTGCAGGCAAAGCTGCACTTGCTGGAACATGCAAGAAAGAAGACTACACAGAAGGTGAATCTTTTCGAGAAAGTACAGATTCCTGGATACCAGGAAGCAGTACGCAAAATCAAGCGCTTTATGGAAGACGAGGAGAACTTGTCAAAGTCAAGCCAGAAGATTTTGAAGTCATTGCAGGAAAAGCGTGCAGCAGCTGAAGGTCAAGAAGGAAAGGAGGTTGACGTATGATTAGTTCAATGAACAAATATACATTCCTGGTGTTCCATCAGGAGTATGATGCCTTCCTTGAGGAATTGAGAACACTTGGTGTTTTACATGTAAAGGAACGTGAAAGTGGTGATGTGATTGACAATAGTCAGTTACAGCAACTGATGAGCAAGAAGAGTCAGTTGGAAGAGTTGCAGAAAGATATGCTCAATGCAATTGGTAATTCTGCAGCATTGACTACGGGTGACAAAACTAACATTGAAGAGATTCTGTCACAGCACGCTTCTTTTGGAAAACGTAATAGTGAACTCCAGCAGAGTTTAATGCATCTTTCTCAGGATTATGAGGTGATGAAACCTTGGGGTAAGATTGATTGGAAAACAATTAATATGCTTCAGGAGTCTGGTTATGAAGTAACTTTCTATTCATCAACATTTATACCAGAGGAAGATCAGAAACAATTCAATTTGATTGAAGTTGGGCAAGCAGGTTCACGCTTGTTGTTTGTAGCAGTAAATCCTAAAGATGTTGCTGTTGAGTTAGCAGCAGAGAAGATAGTTCTGCCACAATATGATATTGATGAACTTGAAAAACAGGTTGAGACTGTTCAACAGCAAATCAGAGATCTAGCAGCAGAGAAAAAGCAGTATAGCATCAACCATTTGGCTGATGTTAAGCATGCCTTGGCTCATTTGCAGGACTCTATTAACTTTGAGCAGGTAAAACTCAATACTGGCGCAGAGGCTGATAAGCGAATCTGCTTGTTGGAGGGTTTCTGTCCTAGTGATAAGGTTGACGAACTCAATAAGATGCTTGCAGATAAGGGTGCATGGTACAGTTGTCGTAAGGTAACACGTGAGGACAAGGCACCTGTCAAGTTGGTAAATAATCCATTGGTTAAACTGTTTGAGTCATTGACTCGTATGTACGGTTTGCCAAGTGCAACGGATGTTGACCCAACAGCAATTCTTTCTATCTTCTTTACTTTATTCTTTGCAATCTGTATTGCAGATGCAGGATATGGTTTGATTCTTACTGCAATGAGTATTGCGGACATTAAGATGGGTGGAAAGATTGGTAAGGTCTTGTTTGGTATAAACTTCAAGTTGGTACTTGTATTGGGTATCGCCTGTATCTTTGTGGGTATCTTGTTTGGTACAGCCTTTGGTATTGATTTGTCGGCACAGTCATGGGTGCCAGAAAGCGTAAAGAGTTGCATGATTGTAGGAAAGTTCCCAGGAACTAACTATGACAAGCAAATGATTCTTTCACTGCTTATCGGTATTTTCCATATCTCATTGGCAATGACAGTAAATGCTATCAATGTTACCATGCAGCGAGGCTTCAAGGAATGTCTTGGCACTTGGGGATGGTGGCTTGCAGTAGTTGGAACAGTGATTGTTGCGGCTTTAACCTTTGGAGGTGTAATTCCTCAGAGCATGATGATGACTGCTATCTGGGTTGTATTGGGTGTTGCTGCAGTAGGTATATATTTGCTGAATAATATCCATCGTAATCCACTTATCAACATCCTTGCAGGATTGTACGATACTTATAACATGGCTTCAGGTTTAATGGGTGACATTCTTTCATATATTCGTTTGTATGCTTTGGGCTTGGCAGGCGGAATGTTGGGAGCAACCTTCAACAACTTGGCTATGATGTCTGTTGACAATGATCTTTCAAGTGCTGGTTTTGGAATTATCGGTTTCTTGCTGATTATTCTTATTGGCCATGTTTTGAATATTGCCATGAGTTGTTTGTCTGCATTCGTTCACCCATTGCGTCTGTCGTTTGTTGAATATTTCAAGAACGCAGGTTATGAGGGTAAGGGTACAGAGTATAAACC
>JAGHTY010000115.1 GCA_018065125.1 Candidatus Minthousia equi | reverse complement strand
TGTCTGTAGTCCGTTGTCTGTTGTCTTTTTTTTTATGACTCCGTCAGAAAAAAACACTCGAACCCAGAAAACCCTTCAAAACGCAAAGATCAACGCTTTGTGCTTTCTGTTGGCAGCAGTCGTAACCTTCTTTTCAAGAAAGGTACTGATTGACGCTTTGGGTGTAGAGTTCATGGGCTTAACCACTACCATCAACAGCATCTTAGGCTTTCTGAACATAGCCGAGTTAGGCATCTGCTCTGTAATAGCCGTAGTGCTTTACAAACCTTTGTTTAACGACAACAAACAGCAAATCAAAGAAATCGTTTCCATTCTGGGCTATTTGTATCGCAACATTGGCCTGATTATTTTAGGCATTGGCATCATCGTATCATTCTTTTTACCATTGTTCTTTAAAGATGCCGGATTCAGTTGGCCCATATTGCTCATCGGTTTCTATTGTTTTTTAGGTTCATCCGTTTTTGGCTATTTCCTAAATTACAGAGTACAGTTGCTCAGTGCCGACCAGCGAAATTACGTTGTTACAGGCTATTACCAGTTGGTAATGCTTTGCAAAACAGTTGTTCAGTTACTGTCGGCCATCTATTTAAAAAGTTTTGTTTTATATTTTGTTATCGAGTTATTATTTGCCCTGGTCTATTCCTGGGTATTGAATGATAAAATCAGGCAAACCTACCCATGGTTGCAAACCAGCCGCAGGCAAGGTAGGCAGTTGTTGGCAAAATATCCCGATATCCGTGTGAAGATTCGTCAGATCTTCATTCATAAAATCGGAGGGTTTGTACAAAGTGAGTTTGTGCCATTGGTATTGTATTCATTGGTGTCATTAACTATCGTAACCCACTATACCAACTACACCATCATTTCGGGCGTGTGTATCAGTGTTGTTGCAGCCGTGTTAAACAGCACCAGTGCCAGTGTGGGCAACCTGGTGGCCGAGGGCGATAAAGAAAACATCTTCCGTGTGTATCGCGAGTTGTTCACCATCCGTTTCTTTGTATCGGGTTTGTTGGCCACCTGCATGTATTTCCTTATTTCCGATTTCATCCACCTATGGTTAGGCAGTGAGTTTGTGTTATCCCAAACCGTAGCATTATTAATAGCCGTACAGTTATTTTTAAACCTGTTGCGCAAGGTAACCGACGAGTTCATCGATGCCTACGGTCTGTTTCAGGATGTTTGGTCGCCAGTAATAGAGTGCAGTTTGTTCATCACCTTAGCCATAGTGTTAGGCTTAAAGTGGGGCTTAACTGGCATTTTGTGTGCCCCAGTTATCTCCACAGGCCTGGTTATATATATCTGGAAACCCTATTTCCTGTTCACACGTGGTTTGCATTTGCCAGTCATGAAATATGTTAGCTTGTTTGCCAAACACACATTGGCATTGCTCATGGCAATAGTAGCCGGCTATTTTGTTATGCAAGGCATGCACCATTACATTGCCACTCCATCCATCCCTGCATGGATAGGCACCGCATTGTTGTTATTGTTGGTTGTTTCAATAGCCTTCCTCCTCGGACTCTATTTATTCACCAACAACCTCCCAATGGTCTTTACTCGCATAAAACTCATAACTCACAATACTCACCATCATTAATTATTAATTATTCATTATTAATTAATAGTGTTGTCTGTTGTCCGTAGTCTGTTGTCTGTTGTCTTTTAACTCGTTGACCTGTTGACTCGTTGACTAAATTAATGAATTTATGAACACAAAAGATCGAATAGAGTACATCGTTGCACTCATAAACGAATTTGCAAAGCGTTATAATCTTACCGATGCCCAAGCTGTTGAGTATCTTACGCGTTATAATGCTATCTCCCTATGTGAACGCAACTATGGTTACCTTCATACCCAGTCCTTTTATTCAAATGTAAATGACATCTCGGCCTATTGTCGTCGCATGGGTGGAAACTTGTAATACAAAGAAATAATGATACTTTATCACGGAACCAATACATATTTTGAAAATATAGACCTTACTAAGTGCAATCAGTACAAGGATTTTGGTCAGGCTTTCTATTTAACCGATCAATTTGACCAAGCAAGTGAGGTTGCAAAATCTCGAGTTGAATTCTTCGGGGGAACCTCAATCATATTACAGTTCGAGTTTAACGAAACGTATTTAACAGACGGAACACTCACATCTAAAATATTCCCTGCTGAATATACAGATGAATGGTCGGATTTTATTTTTCTTCATCGCGATGAAACAAAAGTGCCTCCTTACATGCACAGTTTTGATTATGTTTATGGTCCCATTGCTAACGATAGAGTGGGGTTGCAGGTACGCAAATTCCGTAATGGAGAAATTACGAAAGAACAGTTCCGAAATAAGTTGCATTTCATGAAAGGCATAACTATGCAATATGCATTTTGTACGCTTAAAGCCATACAACTACTAACATTTAAAGGACATATACTATGCAAGTAACGCAAACCGAATTCCAATTTATGGTAGAGGGAATAGTTATTGACCTCGTTGTTATGCTCATTGAACGTAAAGGATACACAACAGAGCAAGCTGTTAAAACAGTATATTCTTCTCATGTGTATAAAGCACTTTTGAATCCTCAGACCTCTCTTTATTATCAGAGTTCTGGGTATGTATGCAGTTATCTTCTTCAAGAACTACAAGCAAACAAATGCTCTTAATCCCCTTTACTCTGCGTCTTTGCGACTTTGCGACTTTGCGTCTTGTTGACTCGTTGACTTGTTGACTTTAAAAACATTCAAACCCCTCAAACCGTCGCCGCAGGCGATCGCCCGTTGTCCGTTGTCTGTTGTCTGTTGTCAATAAAAATATGAACACTAAAGAACAATTCTCTGAAAATTTGTTTTGGGATGTTCGATTCGAAGATATCGATTTTCAAAAACATGCATCATACGTAGTGCAGCGTGTGTTAGAGTATGGTGCAGATAAGGATTGGAAGCAGTTGGTTTCTATGTATGGATTAGACCGCATAGGCCAAATAGCTATGAGCCTGCGAAGCTTAGAACCTCGTGCTATGTCTTTTATTGCAGCAATTACCCATCATTCTAAAGAACAATTCAGATGCTACACTTTGAAACAATCGAACCAGCAACCTTGGGACGAATCAAATTCAAAAGTGCTAAAAGCAATAGAAAAAGTATAACTTTCAAACTATTCAAACTGGAACGAAGTTCCATCAAACCACTCATAACTCACAACTCATAACTCACAACCCATCGTCCGTTGTCAAAAAAATGAACTTATGAATTTTTTCCTCCACTGCTTCACCTTCCTCACCAACCGCATCGCCAAGCGTTCGTGGGACTATTTCCTGAAAGAGCAATACCTCACCGAGGCCAAACGTATGGAATTGCAAAGCTTGGTGATAAATTGCACAAAGCAAGGTGTAACAAACGATAAAATCGCTAAGGAAGAGGTGATAGTTTCCCTCACCACCCATGGTTACCGCATATACGAGGCTAGCCTAGCCATCGAATCCATTATGCAAGGCACAGTATTGCCAAACAGAATTGTACTATGGTTAGATGAACAAACCCAGAACCAACCCCTGCCACAAGGATTAAAGAACCAGGAAGCCCGTGGATTGGAAATTCGCTATACCCGAGATATCAAGGCATACACCAAGTTGCTCCCAGCCGTTAAAGCCTTCCCCGAAGCTGCGATTGTAACCATCGATGATGATATCTTCTATCCTGCTGATACATTAGAACTCCTGTTGCGTGGTCATGCCGAGCACCCAGAGAGTATTTGTGCCAACTGGGTAAAGCAAATAGTAAAGAAAGGTAACAAATTAGCATCTTTTCTTAAATATCCGCTTGTTAGCCAAACAGATGAAAACCATAAGTATTTCCTCGAAGGTTTTGCTGGCACTTTGTACCCACCTCATTGCTTCTCAAATGAATTGTTTAACGAAGAGGTGTTTATGAAACTAACCCCTTATGCCGATGACGTGTGGTATAGTGTTCTGGCAATAAAAGAAGGCGTTTCGATCTTTTATCCTAACTACCATTACAAGGTATATCCTTATCTTGAAAATGAGAATGGATATGACATCAGTTTAAAGCAAATAAATAGCAATCCTAAGGATTGCAAGAATGATGAGCAGTTTGCAGCCATCCTTAAACATTACAATCTTTACGATTCTTTGTTGGCATTTCTAAGTAAGTGATACCCATTTAATATGATATCCTTAATCGTTCCCATTTACAATGCAGCACCTTATCTTAAACGATGTTTAGATTCTATTCAGAACCAAACATCTCAGAATATCGAGGTTATTTTGGTAGATGATGGATCAAAAGACGAATCTTTTGAAATATGCCAGGAGTATAGTAACAGTAACCCTAAGTTTCACTTATATAGAAAAGAAAACGGTGGCGTAGCAGCAGCACGAAACTATGGCTTAGCAAAAGCCACAGGCTGTTATATCTGCTTTGTCGATGCCGATGATGTTGTAAAACCAACCTATGTAGAGGAACTATACAATGCAATAATTCAGAAACAGACTGATTTAGTAATTCAAGGCGTTGATAGGGTAGTGGGTAATCACCATCAAATCCGAGGAGAGTACCAATACTGCTTGTTTCAGTTGCCTAATCAGCATAAAGAATTGTTTAAGTCAGTTTCTGTAGTCACCTCTGGTGGTGTTTATGCCAAGCTATTCAATGCAAGTATAATTCGTGAGCACAATATTTCTTTTTCTTCCGATATATGTTTAGCCGAGGATCAAGGCTTTGTCTTGGATTGTTTATACCATGCCCAGTCGGTGCAACTCAGTTCAAGGATAAACTACTTTTATTGTGAAAACAAGAAAGGATTGTCCACATATTATTATAGTTTTCAAACAGAAGAAAGAAGTTACGATCAACTAACCCGCTTGTGGCAAAGGTTGCTGCAAAAATACCCATCAAAAGAATTAAAGAATGATTATGCTGTTTTTATTGGTAATTTCGTGAATCGCATGTATTACTCCAATATCATTCATCCTGCTAATAAGCATAACCGTTCACAAAACTTCAGGGAAATGCAGGTTAAATACCTGCCACAATTCAAGCAAGTATATAAACCAACATCAGCTTTTACCCGTTTCTTAAAGTTCTGCATCATTCACCACCTTCCATGGTTGTATCATTTGGCCATGAAAGCCGCAATCCTTCGGTATAACCTTTCTGTAAATTGCAGATAAAATACCAACAGAATACAAATAAATGATATAATTTGCATAAATGAGTATAAAGAATCTAATATCTGAATGCACGGCATACGACTTTAAACTTATGCTTGAGGAGAAGAAGCCTAAAAGCTGGCTGAAGAGTGTGAGTGCTTTTGCCAATGGTCAAGGCGGCTCGCTCTTCTTCGGTATAGATAATGATGGTGTTGTCCGTGGGCTTGAGGATATTCAAGATATTACAGAGAAGATAGGTTTGGCCATTAAGGACAAAATGGACCCATTACCAGATGTGGAGGCTATTCCGCATAAGGATGGTGGTATGACGGTGCTAGAATTGAAGGTACACTCAGGTAAGTATACACCATACTACTATGTAGGAGATGGTCAGAGGGTGGCATTTGTGAGGGGTACAGGTGAGAGCAGTCCTGCTACTGACGAACAGATGGTTCGACTAGTGTTGAAGGGATCGAATAGAACGTATGATTCGCTGGTGACAGATTATCTGCGTTCAAAGGCATCTTTTAATATTCTTGCAACGACATTTCAAAAGCGTGTCGGTCAGGAATTTGATGAAAAATATCTTAAGTCATTTGGACTAGTAACTGAGGATGATAAACTGACCAATGCAGGTGTCCTTTTCTCAGATAATAAGTCTCTTCCGCAATCACGACTCTATTGTACAAGGTGGGACGGTATAGAAAAAGGAGATGCCATCAACGATGCAGAGTTTAGCGGAAATATTTTATTGTTGCTACAAGAAGCTGTAAACTTTGTGAAGTCTAACACTCGCAGGGGATGGGAGAAATTGCCAGATGGCAAAAAAATTAAGGCGGAATATGCTGAACGCGCAGTACTTGAGGCATTCGTAAACCATTTTATCCATCGCGATTATACCGTGATGGGTGGTGAAGTACATCTTGATATCTACGATGATCGTATGACTATTACCTCTCCGGGTGGTATGTATAATGGAGCTTTGATTCAGAATATGGACATAAAGGATGTATCATCAGAAAGGCGCAATCCCATACTGGCTGATGTGATGGCACAATTGGACTATATGGAAAAACGAGGCTCAGGACTGAAGAGAATATATCTTGCAACAAAAGACTTGAGTGGTTATACCGATAAGTTGAAGCCTGTGTTTAAATCAACAAATAGTCAGTTTATAACAACCCTTTTTAGGGTAGGCGAGCAAGTTACCGAGCAAGTTACCGAGCAAGTTACCGAGCAAGTTACCGGGCAAGTTACCGAGCAAGTGCTAAACATGCTACAGATAATCAAGTCAGACCAGTTGCTTGCCAAAGAAATCATGCGTTTAATGGGCTTGAATCAAAGAGAGTATTTCCGAGCAGATATTCTAACACCAGCACTTGAGACAGGACTGGTTGCTCGCACTATGCCAGATAAGCCCAAAAGTCCCAAACAGAAGTATTATCTGACAGAGTTGGGTGCTGCGGTAGTGAAAAGGTTAAATCGTTCATGCACGCAACCTTCTGCTGTAGATTCAGAGAAAGTACAGCGCTTTATAGCAGAATTGAATGAAGCAAGTGGAAACTATCCTTTGCAACTTCCTCCTATGAGTGAACGATATGCTTTATCGCTGATTAATCAAGAGGCGAAGTGTTTTCAAGCAAGCTATAAGCACGAGAAGAAATACTTTGAAAGCGGTTCGGAATGGGTTTATCAGATGCCGGATCTGTACCTGAACGATATTCAGCACTCCATTTGGATGCAATACAATGCCCAGTGGTGGCTAAATCCTGCAGTTGCAAGATATAAGATTAATTTTCGGGAGATCAAAGATGCTTTTGGAAAATTAGGGTTGGATGATACGTATGCTGTTGTTACTTCATTCCATTTGGATACGTACGATGACTTGTATGGTGGCGAAGCCCCATTGGTAAAAACCATGTTTGGATATTGCTACAAAGGCATAAATATATATTATGTACCTGCTTACGAAGATTTCATGATCATCATGAGAGCAGATTGTTTGCCTAGATGTGAAATGAAGGATTACGAGGGTGATAATCCGGAATACAAACTCATTGATCCTGTCAACAAAATTTATGCTAATGTATTTAACCTGAAGGATATGGGTGAGTATTATGGTATGGCTGTAATGCGCGATATTCGTTTCTGTAGTCCTGACAAGAATGCTTTCAAGTTTATGCGACTTGATGTAGATAGGATGAAGAGGAGTGAGAATCTGTTGCAAGAGTTGTCTTTTGAGGACAAAGAGATGTTATGACGTAACTTTCCATTTTTAACCTTTTGCAGGCGCAAGAAATTCCACTTGCACCCTTAAAACCAAATTATGAAACTCTCAATCATCGTACCAGTATATAACTCCGAAAGGTACTTAGAAGCATGCGTTGCATCTTTGTATCGCCAGAAGTTGGATGAGTCCGACTTCGAGGTTATACTCGTTAACGATGGCAGCACCGATGGCAGTCACGATATTGCCCTTCGCCTGCAGCAGCAACACGCTAATTTACAGATAATCAATCAAGTTAATCAAGGCCTAAGCGCAGCCCGCAACACTGGCCAGGAGCATGCACAGGGCGAATACATCTGGTTTGTGGATAGCGACGACGAAATCACAGATTGCCTGCATCTATTGCTTGCCGAAATCGAAAAATACAAAACGCTTGATATACTAGGTGTTGTAATTAATCAGAAAAACAAAGATAAACAGCATATAGAATACCAGTATAAACAACCATCTTTACCTCATAATGAAGTAATAACCGGTGCCAGTGCTGTTATTCAAGGTTTCGACCCATCTTCGGCCTATTCATTGATTTTGCGCAGGGCATTTCTCAATGAACAGAATCTTCGTTTTATGTTGGGAATCACCCACGAGGATGTAGAGTTCACCTATCGTGCCATGGCTGTGGCGCAGCATGTGGTGTTCACTCATCACATAGCCTATAACTATTATCTTTGGGAAGATACCTTGTCGCGCCCCAAGGATACAAAGCGTCTTTTAAAATACATTATCGACGATGTTGAGGTAGCCAAATCTTTTACTGCGCTTGCTCAGCAAATGCAGAACAAAGAGTTAGCATCTGCCATCACAAACCGTAGGAATAACATCCTCTTTGGCCTTACCTATTCACTCTTTCGTAACAGAAATGATTGGAAAGCGCGAGGTATCAATCAGGCTGTTGTTGCAGAATTAAAGACTAATGGATTTTACCCAATTACCTACAAACTCGATTCTTGGAAAAAACGTATCGCCACTCTATTGCTTAATCGAGAGTGGGTTTTGAAATAATCATGAATAATCAGATAAATAACAAACGAATTGCGAAGAATACTCTCTTATTATATGTTAGGATGTTGATCCTGATGCTTGTCTCTCTTTACACTTCTCGAGTGGTTTTAAATGCTTTGGGTGTTGAGGATTATGGCATTTATAATGTGGTAGGAGGGTTTGTTGCGATGTTTTCAATAATAAGTGGATCTTTATCAGCAGCTATAAGTAGATTCATTACTTTTGAATTAGGGACTGGCAATAAGGATAAGTTAAAGTCTATATTCTCATCATCTATTACAATTCAGATTCTATTGTCGATTATTATCTTCATTATAGCAGAAACTATTGGATTATGGTTCCTTAATGAAAAACTAGTAATTCCAGAGAATCGTCTTGTTGCTGCAAATTGGTGCTACCAGTTTTCTATTGCCTCTTTTATCTTTAGTATGATAAGTGTTCCGTATAATGCCTCTATCATAGCCCATGAAAGGATGTCAGCTTTCGCATATATTGGAATTGTTGAAGCAGTTGGAAAATTAATTATTGCGTTTAGTATTGCGTTTAGTCCTATGGATCACTTACTATTCTATAGTAT
>JAGHTY010000188.1 GCA_018065125.1 Candidatus Minthousia equi | reverse complement strand
TTATCATCCTGTTTACAGGTGAATTCATCCCCAAGACTCTGTTCAAGATCAACCCAAACCGCACACTGCGCATCTTTGCCATTCCGACATGGATTTTCTATGTGCTGCTCTACCCTATCAGCAAGTTCACTACCATGCTATCGAAAGGGTTCATCCGCCTTACCGGTACCAAGATCATTGAGGAGAAGAGCAACAAGGCTTTCTCTAGAGTGGACCTGGACAACCTGATACAGACCACCATTGACCAGAACACCGAAGAGGAGCTGGAAGATGAGGTGAAGATATTTCAGAATGCCCTGGATTTCTCGAGCGTGAAGCTGCGTGACTGTATGATTCCACGTACCGAGATTGATGCCGTAGACATGGATACTCCTATCAACGAACTAAAAGGAAAATTCATAGAAAGTGGACATGCTAAACTGATTGTTTATCAAGACAATATAGACCATATTACGGGTTACATCCACTCGTCGGAAATGTTCCGCAACAAGGATAATTGGAAAGACAGCATCCGCCAGATTCCTATCGTGCCCGAATCTATGTCGGCCCATAAGCTGATGAAGATCTTCATGCAGCAGAAGAAGTCGCTGGCCGTAGTTGTGGATGAGTTTGGTGGAACATCGGGTATCGTATCACTGGAGGACCTGGTAGAGGAAATCTTTGGTGACATTGAAGACGAGCACGACACCACCAACTACATTGCCAAGAACATTGGTGAGAACGAGTACATTCTGTCTGCCCGTCTGGAGATAGAAAAAGTAAACGAGCTGTTCGACCTTGAGCTGCCCGAATCGGAAGATTACCAGACTGTGGGTGGTCTTATTCTGCACCACTTCCAGAGCATTCCAAAACTACACGAAGTAATACGCATCAACAACCTTTCTTTCAAAATTATCAAGGTTGCTACCACAAAAATTGAACTTGTACGACTGAAAGTGGTAGTTTAGCGCACTTTTTTAGGAAAACACTTTAACAAGTGACGGATTTTTTGTATCTTCGTGCGCTAATTTGAATATACAAGAGAAATAATAAAAACAATCAAATAAAAAATGGCAGTTTTACAATCAATTAGAAGTCACGGCAAGTTAATGCTGATTATCATCGGTGGTGCTTTGCTGTGTTTTATTGCTGAGGTTGTCTTCGAGGCTTTGGGCAAGAAAGACATCACAGTTGCCGAGGTAAACGGCGAGAAGCTATCACCAGACACCTACAAGGCCATGGTTGATGAGTTTTCTAATGTTATCAAGATGCAGAGCGGCGGTCAGGAACTGAACGAAGAGCAGAGAGCACAGCTTGAAGATCAAGTTTGGCAGACCTACGTTACCAATGTATTGATGGAGAAGGAATGTGCTAAGTTGGGTTTGCGCGTTAGCGACAAGGAACTTCAGGACATTATCAACGAGGGTACTCACCCACTGTTGAGCCAGACTCCATTCATGGACCAGAACGGTATGTTCGACAAGGAGCAGTTGAAGAAGTTCCTGGCAGACTACGAGAAGATGGGTCAGCAGGCTCCCGAACTTCGTGAAAGCTACGAGCAGATTCACGCTTACTGGGTTTACATAGAGAAGCAGCTGCGCCAGTCAACTTTGGCACAGAAGTATCAGGCTTTGTTGCAGCAGTCATTCATCTCTAACCCTATTTCTGCAAAGGCTAACTTCGCAGAGCGTACCAACAGCAGCGACATCGTTTTGGCTGCAGTACCTTACATGTCTGTTGCAGACAGCACCGTAGCTGTTACAGACGCAGACATCAAGAAGGTTTACGAGGAGAAGAAGGAAATGTTCCGCCAGAGCGTAGAAACCCGCAACATCAAGTACATCGATGTTATGGTAACTGCTAGCCAGGCTGACAAGGATCAGCTGATGAGCGACATGAGTCAGTTTGCAGAAGAGCTGAGCAATACAGCAGACCTGTCAACTACCGTACGCAACGCAGGTTCAAACATGCTTTATTCAGGTTTGGCTGTTAGCAAGCGTGCTTTGCCTCTGGATATCATCAACGAGTTGGATTCTACCGCAGCAGGTAGCGTTGTTAAGCCATACTACAACCCACTGGACAACACCTATACCACCTTTAAATATATAGAGAAGGTTAGCATGCCAGACTCTGTAGAGTACCAGCAGTTGCAGATTGCTGCAGACAAAGCAGACTCTGTTTACACCGCTTTGAAGGGTGGTGCAGCATTCGAGGAGATGGCTAAGAAGTATGCTCAGCCAGAAGCTTCTACCTGGTTGACTGGTTCAATGTACGAGCAGAGCGCTGGTCAGCTGAACGCACAGACTATTGAGTTGGTTAACAAGTTGACCAAGAGCGAGACTGGTAGCGTAGAGAAGATTGACATGAACGGTGGTTCACTGATTGTAAAGATCAAGACCCGCAAGGCATTTACAGATAAGTACAACTTAGCTATCATCAAGAAGACCTTGGAATTTAGCCAAGACACTTATCGCGATGCTTACAACAACTTCAGCTCATTCCTTGCTGCTAACAAGACCTTGGCTGACCTGGAGAAGAATGCAGAGGAGAAGGGTTACAAGCTGCTGAGCGCTGAAGGTATTGCCAACAACGCACACAACATAGCTAACATCCGCGATACTCACGAAGCCCTGAGATGGTTGTTCAACGACGCCAAGAAGGGTGAAGTATCACAGTTGTATGAGTGCGGTAACTCTGACCACATGATGGTTTTGGCCCTGACTGGTGTTAACCCTGCTGGTTACCTACCAATGGAAACTATCCAGAACGAGCTTCGTGCTGAAGCTATCCGTTTGAAGAAAGCTGACATGATTGCTGAGAAGATGGCTTCTGTTAAGTCTATCGACCAGGCTAAGGCTATGAAGGAATACAACGTAATAACCGACTCTATCAAGCACGTATCATTCAACGCTCCAGCAGCAGTAATGATGACTGGTGCCAGCGAGCCTGCACTGAGTGGTAAGGTTGCTGGTGTAGCCAAGGGTCAGTTTGCTGGTCCTGTAAAGGGTAACGGTGGTGTTTACGTATTCCAGGTTTACAACACTGAAAAGAGCGAAGAGCAGTACGATGAGAAGAGCGAAATGCAGATGCTGGGTATGACAGCAATGCAGAACTCAATGCGTGTTGTCATGTCAGAGCTGATGATGAACAGCAAGATTGAAGATAACCGTTATATGTACTTCTAAACTTCGTTACGAAAACGATAACGAAAGCGAAAGCGATAACGATAAATAAAAAGGCTGAGCGATTTGCTCAGCCTTTTTTTATTGGTTCTTTTAGTTCTTGAAACTATGAATTGGAGCAGGTATCCTACCCTTTCGATTTACAAAGTTACTACAGTCAAATCTGTTTACTGGCATAATAGGAGCATAGCCCAGCAAGCCGCCAAACTCTACCTGTTCGCCTACACCCTTGCCGATAACAGGAATGATACGTACAGCAGTGGTCTTCTGGTTGATCATACCAATAGCAGACTCATCTGCAATGATTCCTGCAATGGTAGTAGCAGGTGTGTCGCCAGGAATAGCAATCATATCCAGACCTACAGAGCAAACACAAGTCATAGCCTCGAGCTTCTCGATGGTTAATGCACCCATCTCTACCGCATCAATCATACCTTGGTCTTCACTAACAGGAATGAAAGCGCCACTCAAGCCACCTACGTAAGAAGAAGCCATTACGCCACCTTTCTTAACCTGATCGTTTAGCAATGCCAAAGCTGCAGTGGTTCCAGGAGCACCAGCATATTCCAAGCCAATCTCGTGAAGGATATCAGCCACACTGTCGCCTACTGCAGGAGTAGGTGCCAATGACAAGTCGATGATACCAAATGGTACACCCAGACGACGACTTGCCTCCTGTGCTACCAACTGACCCACACGGGTAATCTTGAATGCTGTTTTCTTAATGGTTTCGCAAAGTACCTCGAATGAAGCACCGCGAATCTGCTCAAGAGCGTACTTAACCACACCAGGACCGCTGACACCCACATTGATGATAGCATCAGCCTCGCTCACGCCATGGAACGCACCTGCCATGAATGGATTGTCATCGGGTGCATTACACAGCACAACCAACTTAGCACAGCCAATAGAATCACGCTCCTTGGTCAGTTCTGCTGTCTGCTTTACGATGCCACCCAGCAAACGAACTGCATCCATGTTGATACCCGTCTTGGTACTACCCACATTCACGCTGCTGCACAGGAACTCGGTCTCGGCCATAGCACGAGGAATACTCTTAATGAGCAGTTCATCGCTCTTGGTCATTCCCTTAGACACAATAGCCGAATAGCCACCCATGAAGTTTATGCCCAGTTCACGTGCCACCTTATCGAGTGTCTTTGCGATGAACACATAGTCGTCAGGAGTCTTACAACAAGCTGCACCTACCAGGGAGATTGGTGTGATACTCACACGCTTGTTCACGATAGGAATACCAAAATCGTGCGAGATATCCTCGCCGGTTCTAACCAGATCGTAGGCGTATCCCTTTATCTTATTATAGATCTTATCGCAGCAAACCACCAAGTCGGTGTCGGCACAATCCAGCAGGTTGATACCCATTGTAATGGTGCGGACATCGAGGTTTTCCTGCTCGATCATCTTATTGGTTTCTACAACCTCATTTATGTTAATCATAACCAAGCAGTTTAGATACGATGCATCTTATCAAAAATCTCTTCTCTCTGACACTTGATCTGAACACCCAGACTTTCGCCAATCTCATCAAGATTTTGCTGAATGGTAGTAAGTGGCATTGCACAATCAGAGATATCCGCAATCATCATCATGTTAAAATAACCCTGAATAATGGTTTGAGAAATATCATTGATATTAACATTACTCTCGGCAAGGAAAGTACATACGCGAGCAATAATACCCACAGTGTCTTTTCCAACAACACTAATAATAACTTTTTCCATTTCCTTTTCTATTTATTTTTTACAAAGATAGCACTTTTTCCTATAATAATTATAAAATATTTAGGATTTTGTATATATTTGCAAGAGCATAGAATGAATGTTTACAAAATGAAAAGGATATATCTATATTTGCTAGCCGCTGCTTTCGCTTCGTGTGGTGAAAGCGTTAATGGCAAGACTCCTACCATAACAAATCCAGACACACTGGAAATGACTACTCTGGAAATGCCAGGTGGAGACGTGGTTCAGGTTCCTGTGCGCAAGGACTCACTAACCCGTTACAACGACGTTAATGTTAAGAAGAATTGCTTTATTGTTATCTCTAAGAAAGAACTTCGCCTGTATGTTTACGAGAAAAGAGGTAACGATACTGTGAAGATAGCTCACTACCCTGTTTGCCTTAGCAAAAACCTGGGTAACAAGCAAAAGGTGGGTGACATGAAGACACCAGAATCTCCAAAGGGAAAGCCATTTAGCATTACCCAGATTCAGAATGCTTCGACATGGACACACGACTTTCATGATGGTCGTGGTTCCATCAAGGCTTATGGACACTGGTTCCTGCGCCTGAAAACTCCAGGACACAGCGGAATTGGTATCCATGGTAGCACAAACAACGAAAGCAGTGTTCCTGGACGCGCCAGCGAGGGTTGTATCCGCCTTTTGGACAAGGACATTATCGACTTGCATGATAAGTATGCTTTTCAGGGTATGAATGTTATCATCAAGGCCGAAAATGAAGGAAAACTATCTTTTGAGAAATAAATAACTTATATTTAATAACTAACCTTTTAATTTATTG
Source organism: Candidatus Minthousia equi (assembly GCA_018065125.1). Taxonomy (GTDB): domain Bacteria; phylum Bacteroidota; class Bacteroidia; order Bacteroidales; family Bacteroidaceae; genus Minthousia; species Minthousia equi. Next base: position 22,252 of record JAGHTY010000188.1, on the reverse strand, counting down.
AATTATGGCACAGACAGTTAACAGTGTTATCAGTGAAAACAGCGAGAAGATGCCTATGTACACCTACATTGGTTTGGCATCTGTAGCTTTAGGCTTAATCAACATGTTCGTAAGTCCTATTACCGACAGTTTGAACACTAATCCAATTTACGTTATCCTTTCATTGGCAAGCAGTGCATGTAGCGCTATCGCAATGTACTACATCTATGACTCTTTGAAGAAGGGTATGGCTAATTTGGAAACTCCTCTGACTAGCTTGTTGCAGTATTGCGCATGGTTGGTATTGGGTTACAATGGCCTTCTTATCCTGGCTAACCTGCTGGCATTTGGTGGCGGCAGCTTAGTTGGTGGCGGTATGTTCGCTACACTGGGTGCTTTGGTAGGTCTTGTATATTTCGTACTTTACATCATCGTTGGTTGCAAGATCATGAGCAACTACGAAGGTAAGTTGAAGTTGCTGGGTATCCTGTTCGTTGCAATCCCTGCTATCTTGGTAGTTTCTTCTATCGTAGGTGGTTTCGCATCTATTGCTACTGGTGGTGGTTTTGGTTTTGCTAAGATTATCGGTATTCTTGGTGCTGGTCTGACTGCATACCAGTACTTGGTTGCTCACGAAGTAATCACTGGCAAGAAGTTGTTCTAATTAACTACTTCTATAAAAAATACAAGAGGGATGCCGATTGGCATCCCTCTTATTTTATCTTCCACTACGATCAATCAGTGCCCTGATCTTTTCATTCAGTGGTGTATTCAGCATCAGGTCTTCAATGTTCACATGCATGCGATAACGCCAGTAATAACGAGGAATAGCAGGTACATTGATACGTTCCTCTGCAGGGTCCTTGAAACGTGCTGTTTCGTCGATTGACAGCCAATCCTGCAAGCTGAGCAAGCACAGCATAGAAGGACAGAACAGATGACGACTCACCACTTCCTCACACAGCCATCCTGGCATTGGATGAGGAGCAGAGCCACTCTTCTGCAGTGCACTATTAAAGAAGCGCTGAGTGAGGTCGGTATCTTCTTCCCACCAGCCGCGTAGCGTACTCATGTCATGGGTAGAGATGGTTCCTACCGAGCGATAAGGATTCTCTTCAAGGTGTCCGAAGTCATACTCTGGTTTCTTTGGCATACTCTGAATCTCGAGGGTAAGAATACGCAGGTCGTTCATTACCCAAGGTACACAATCAGGAACCATACCCAAGTCTTCAGCGCAAACCAGCATGCGTGTAGCGCTAGTGAGCACTGGTAGCTTCTTCATAGCCTCGCCATACCAGAACTGACTGTGACGACGATAGAAGTAGTCGTTATACAAACGATTGAATGCCTCCTTTTCACTATATGTCAGCGTTTGGTATGCATAGTCGGTCTGAGCACTGATACGAGGATGATAGCCGTTAGGATCCTTTCTGTCGGGTACAAACAGCACATTACTAATCAGTGAATACAAACCGTCACGAATCATGATACTATCTGGATCTGTGAAGTTCTTAAACTCTGCCTGTACTTTACGTTGCGTATCAAACTGAGGTTTCATCTGATAGCCATCGTTTGTCTTATCCAGATAAGTGTGACGAACGTTATCAGCCTGTGAACCAAAGATCTTCTCCAGTACCCAATCGGTAATATATGGACGTGTCATGAAATCCTTGCGGAACCAAAGACCATAGCTTTCAATCTCGGTAGGACTCATTGGTAATGCTGGTGAGAACTGTCCCAACAATCCATGGACAGAGTGCAATGGAATCTCCCAGATGCGGAAGAAACCTAATACATGGTCGATACGGTAAGCATCAAAGTATTCTGCCATCTTTCTGAATCGACGCAGCCACCACTGACAGCCATCTTCCAACATAGCATCCCAGTTATAGGTTGGGAATCCCCAGTTCTGGCCATTAACAGAGAATGCATCGGGTGGTGCACCAGCCTGACCATTCATGTTAAAGTAATAAGGTTCAACCCAAGCCTCTACGCTGTTTCGGCTAATACCAATAGGAATATCTCCCTTAATTACCACACCCTTGCTACGAGCGTACTGACTTGCATCGAGCAACTGTACATGCAGAATGTACTGAACATAGTAATAGAATGCGATTTCATTATAAGCCTTACTGCCCTGCTTACACAAGGTCTTGATAGCCGAAGCCTTATAGGTAGTATGTGATGACCACTGACGGAAATCGGGGGTGCCATTTACGTCACGCAGATAACTGAATGCAGCATAAGGTAACAGCCAGTCCTGATTATTGGTAAAGAACTCTTGGTAGGCTGTACTCTGCATAACAGCCTCTCCTTCCTGTTGGAACAACAGACGCAAATAGCTACGCTTAGCGTTGTTTACTGCCTCGTAATCTATCTTTGGAAGTGCATTAAGCCTTACACGCTCTTCTTCAAATTCCTGCTGTTTAACCTCATCATTTAGTTTAGAAAGCGCATTCAGGTTTACATACTGTGGATGGAAAGCATAGATTGAAATGCTGTTATAGGGATATGAATCCATCCAGGTATTGGTGATGGTAGTATCGTTGATAGGTAGAATCTGAAGCACACGCTGGTGTGTAAACGCGATCCAGTCGATCATCTTCTTTAAATCGCCAAAGTCGCCCACGCCAAAGCTGTTACGGGTACGTAATGAGAAGATAGGAATAACGCATCCTGCGCCCTTCCAGTTCTCATATGGCATGTTAACCGCCTCGTCGGTTATTACCTGCACTTCATTGTTCTGCAAAGATGGAACATGCATCACGCGGTTATCATGATTCTCCCATGCCTTCAGCTTACCAGTTACGGCGTCTATAGCCAGGAACTTGTAATAAACAGGTGCCTCAAGCTTATCAACATCCAATGCCACCTGCCATTCATTATGCTGGATTTCCTGCATGCGTAGTGCCTGTTCTGGATTCCAGTTTCCAAGCAGCTGCTGGTTACCAGCAATAGCCAAGCACTCTCCCGCCTTTAGCTGTGGTGCAGAGACACGCAGCAAGATGGTCTTACCTGCATACTGAACGTTTGCCTGCTGCCTATCACGACGAGCAAAACCATCGGTAAAGGCTGAGGTATAAAGATAGGCATCCTGAGGGATATCCTTCCAGAAATCATAGCATACATAGTTCTTGCCTTCCTGCAGCTGTAGTTGTCGGGTGGTTACACTCCATTCCTCGCGAGTAATGGTTTCCTCGTTCTGGATGAGATAGCTATAGGAAAGCATCTGCGCAGTAGCAGGAAGCTTCACCTCGGTTGTCCAGTACTGTCCATTCTCTGTTTGAAGAGGGACAATCTTAGAAGTGGTCTTTCCTGCCTGATTAATATAAGAAAGGCGAATACCCACGTTTTCGCCCCACTGCGTTCTATAACCTATTAGAAAACGAATCTTCATGACTAAATGACTAGTTATATTATTTCAAGGCAAAAGTAATAAAAAAAAACGATTTTTATATAACTTTGTAGCGGTAAACACAATTGACGATGAAAACAAAATTCAAGATACTGATTGGCATTGCCTGTGCTACAGGAGTAGCAGTGGGTGTTGCTTCGTACCTGCTTTTCTCTTCTCCCTTTTCTATAGAGAAAACGCAGTATGTCTATATCGATTCTGATGATGATGTAGACTCGGTAAGTACAAAGATTGAAGCAGTAGCACATCCTTCTACCATGCTGGGATTTGACCTGATGCGCCTTGTAAAGCGCTACAAGCCCCGTACAGGAAAGTATGCTATTGAACCAGGTGCAAGTATGTACACACTGGTTAGACAACTGGGAAATGGCATTCAGGTGCCCGTAAATGTAACCATACCTACTACACGCACCATCCCACAGCTGATAGGCCGTGTAAGCAAGCAACTGATGATGGACAGCCTTGCACTGGCCAATGAGGTGTTTAATGATAAAACCCTGGATTTGGGATATACACAAGAAACCCTACCCTGCCTGTTCCTTCCTAACACCTACGAAGTGTACTGGGACATTACTCCAGAAAAACTAGTAAAACGACTGCAAAAGGAAAGAGACAATTTCTGGAATGATAAGCGCAAAGCGCAAGCCAAAGAGACCGGAATGACACCTGAAGAGGTTACCACCCTTGCCTCTATCGTGGAGAGCGAGACAAACTACAGTCCTGAAAAAGCACGTGTTGCTGGTTTATACATCAACCGATTGAAGAAAGGTATCAAGCTACAGAGCGACCCAACCGTAATCTTTGCAACTGGTGACTTTACCATCCGACGTGTGCTGCAGAGTCATTTAAGTACCGATTCGCCATACAACACCTATTTATATATGGGATTGCCTCCTGGTCCTATCCGTATCCCGAGCGTAGAAGGCATTGAAGCTGTTCTGAATCATGAAAAGAACGACTACATTTACATGTGTGCCAAGGAAGACTTCTCGGGTAGTCATAACTTTGCAACCGACTATGGAACACACATGGCGAATGCCCGAAGATACCAGCAAGCACTGAATGCTAGAGGAATCAAGAAATAACAGAAAGTAAAAAAGGCCGAACTTCATAAGTTCAGCCTTTTTTATTAGGAAGGTCGTACGGTTGATGTGATGAAACTCCTGTAATGATAGGATTTGAGGGCCCTTCGTCTTTGTAATCCGGCGTATCCGAAGATTACCGGCGCGCCATTGAAGCGAAGTAAGCTTGCTCGGTTTCAGTTTTAAATGTAGAGAATCCCCATGAACATGCGTACGACCTATGGGTTAACCTCTTTTTTAAGCGTTCTTAGCCTTCTCAACGATAGCCTTGAATGCTTCTGGATGGTTCATAGCCAAATCGGCCAAAACCTTACGGTTAATTTCGATACCAGCCTTGTGCAAGCCACCCATCAACTGTGAGTAAGACATACCCTCCAAGCGAGCACCTGCGTTGATACGCTGAATCCACAATGCGCGGAAAGAGCGCTTCTTGTTACGACGGTCACGGAATGCATAAGTCAAACCCTTTTCCCAAGTATTCTTGGCAACAGTCCATACATTCTTTCTTGCACCAAAGTAACCTCTGGTAAGACCTAAAATTTTCTTTCTTTTTGCTCTAGAAGCAACGTGATTTACTGATCTTGGCATAATTTTGATTCTTTTTGAATGGTAGCGCCGCTAATTTCACATAACGATCTTTGGGCTATTCATTCGGTTAATACTAATAATTTTTTGAGAAACCCTTAATTACTTAAGGCAGAGCAACTGCTTTACAGCCTTTTCGTTTGCAGGAGCAACGATTGCTGAGTGAACCAAGTTTCTCTTCTGCTTCTTAGTCTTCTTTGTCAAGATGTGACTGTGGTAAGCATGCTTTCTCTTAATTTTACCGGTTCCGGTAAGAGTAAATCTTTTTTTAGCACCGGAATTAGTCTTTACTTTTGGCATTTTTTTTTAGTTTAAATGATTATTAATTAATGGTGGCAACGTATATACCAAAACGTTACGCACTTTCTTCTTTCTTACTTGTTTTCTTCTGACTTAGGTTGTTCTGCCTTTGGCTGCTCTGGTTTTGGTGCCTTTGGCTGCTGACCTTTCTTTGCGCCGCCTTTCTTAGGAGCAATGAAAACTGTCATACGCTTACCTTCAAGAACTGGCATTGACTCAACCTTTCCGTATTCTTCCAAGTCGTTTGCAAAACGTAGCAACAAAACCTCGCCTTGCTCCTTGAAAAGAATGCTACGGCCCTTAAAGAACACATAAGCCTTTACCTTATCACCGTCTTCCAGGAATCCCTTGGCGTGCTTCAGCTTGAAGTTATAGTCGTGCTCATCGGTTTGAGGTCCGAAACGAATTTCCTTCACCTCCATCTTAACCTGCTTAGCCTTCTGTTCCTTAGCCTTCTTCTTTAGCTGATAAAGGAATTTTGAATAATCAATCAACTTGCAAACAGGTGGAACGGCGTTTGGTGAAATCTCTACCAAGTCTACTCCCTGGTCTTCGGCCATGCGCAGAGCATCGCGAGTGGACATTACGGTTGGTTCCATTTCATCACCAACAACACGTACTTCTCGTACTCGAATTTGTTCATTAATTCGGTGTTGTCCTTTAAAATTTTCGTTCTTCATTCAAAAACTATTGTCCTGTTTTGTTTAATTTGTTTTATTCAAAAATCTATGTGTCCAAAAAGACGGGTGCAAAGTTAAAACTTATTTATCACATTTTGAACTTCTTCATTGATTTTTTTCGCAAAATCCTCGAATTTCATGGTTCCCTCATCACCTGCGCCCTGTTTTCTTACAGAAACAGTGCCTTCTGCAGCTTCTTTCTCGCCAACAATCAACATGTAAGGGATATGTTTCAACTCATTATCACGGATCTTACGGCCAATCTTCTCGTTGCGGTCGTCAACAATAGCACGTACTTCCTGAGTAGCGAAATACTCACGTACCTGCTGTGCATATTCGTTGTACTTCTCTGAGATAGGAAGAATAGCCACCTGATCAGGGATCAGCCACAATGGAAACTTACCTGCAGTGTGCTCAATCAATACTGCAACGAAACGCTCCATACTACCGAATGGTGCACGGTGTACCATTACAGGACGCTTCTTGCTGTTATCCTCGGCTGTATATTCCAACTGGAAACGCTGTGGTAACTGGTAGTCAACCTGGATGGTACCCAACTGCCAACGACGACCAATGGCATCCTTAACCATGAAGTCCAACTTAGGACCGTAGAATGCAGCTTCGCCTAACTCTACCTTAGCCTTCATGCCCTTTTCCTTGCAAGCATCAACGATAGCCTGCTCTGCAATTGCCCAGTCTTCATCGTTACCAATATACTTTTCGTGGTCGTTAGGGTCACGCAGTGAGATCTGAACCTCAACATTCTCATCTGTGAAGTTGAAGGTAGAGAACACACGCTGGATAATTTCCATAACCTTGATGAACTCGTCCTTTACCTGATCTGGACGACAGAAGATGTGAGCATCATCCTGAGTGAAGCAGCGCACACGGGTCAAGCCATGCAACTCACCACTCTGCTCGTAACGATATACTGTACCGAACTCTGCACAACGGAATGGCAGGTCACGGTATGAACGTGGCTTGTTAGCAAACACCTCACAGTGATGAGGACAGTTCATTGGCTTCAGCAAATATTCTTCATCCTCTTCTGGAGTATGGATTGGCTGGAAGCTATCCTTGCCATAGTGATCCCAGTGACCAGAAGTAACATAAAGGTTCTTACCGCCAATGTTTGGTGTAATTACTTCCTGATAGCCATAACGCTTCTGGATACGACGCAACATTTCCTGCAAGCGCAGACGAAGGTCGGTACCCTTTGGCAACCAGATAGGCAAACCTTTACCTACGCGCTCAGAGAACATGAACAATTCCATTTCCTTGCCAATCTTACGATGGTCGCGCTTCTTAGCCTCTTCCAGCATCAGCAAGTACTCATCCAGCATTTTCTTCTTTGGATAAGAAACGCCATAGATACGCTGCATCTGGTCCTTAGTAGCATCGCCACGCCAGAAAGCACCAGCAACATTCATCAGCTTAACAGCTTTGATAACGCCGGTTGATGGAATATGAGGACCCTTACAAAGGTCGGTAAAGTTACCCTGGGTATAAGTTGTGATGCTACCATCCTCCAAATCCTGCTCAATGTGCTCAACTTTGTATGTCTGGCCAGCAGCCTTGAACTGTGCAATACAGTCAGCCTTGCTAACTTCTTTGCGTACCAGTACTTCGTTCTTGCGTGCCAACTCCAGCATCTTATCCTCAATAGCCTTGAAATCGCCTTCCTTGATTGCCTCACCATTTGGAAGCAATACATCATAGAAGAAACCGTTTTCAATAGCAGGACCAAAGCCGAACTGAATATTTGGATACAACTCCTGCAGAGCCTCTGCCAACAAGTGAGCAGAAGTGTGCCAGAATGCATGCTTTGCCTGATCATCATCCCACTTGTAAAGAACGATTGATGCATCGGTATTGATAGGACGAGTCAGATCAATTGTTTCGCCATTAACACCAATGGCTAGCACATCCTGTGCCAAACGAGAACTAATGCTCTCAGCAATCTGCAAACCGGTTACGCCAGCTTCATATTCGCGGACAGAACCGTCGGGAAAAGTAATTTTTATCATAGTTATTCTGTTATTTTCATTTCAAGTGTGCAAAATTAGCGAAATCTTTTCATTTTCACGCTATTTATGCCCATTTATTTTTCGGAATAGCGCTTGATGATGTTATATGAACCATAAATGCCCAATTCACCTGCTTTGCTAAGGTCGGAAATACCTTCAGCTTTATGCCCCATGAATAACTGACAAAGACCACGGTTATAATAAGCTTCGGCAAACTCTGGGCTTAACTTAATGGCCTTGTTATAGTCAACTAATGCTGCGCGATAGTCATTAATCTCCATAGCTAGATTGGCACGGTTGAAGTATGCGTATGGGAAATCTGGCGCAAGGTTCAATGCCTTGTCCAAATCAGAGCGAACAGCGTTCAATTCCATCAGTCGTGCAGGATTATCTTTCTTGTCATCTCTGGCACGATTAATCTGAATAAGACGATAGCGCACAAGAGCACGCACAAAATAAGCCACCTCGAACTGTGCATTCTGGTCAATGCTGGCATTCAGGTCGATAAGCGCATTATCCAAATCCTGCACCAGGTAATAATCCATAGCGCGCGCCAGATACAAATGTGAAAGATGAACAGCATCAGATGTTTCCTTGCTGATGCGGTCGCTGTTGCTATTCAATGATTTGAACTGCTCTGCTGCCATAGCCTCATCCAAAGGCATTTCTGAATTGGTAAGCAACAAACGATGTGAGAAGATATCAGTTTTCTTCAGGTTTTCAACTGCCTCATAATAATTTATCACACGTTTCACCTCACTTGGCTTCTCATAATAAGTAAGCACAAACATTGGTTCCAGTTCTTCCTCTACCCTCTTGTCTTGCACACGGCCACGGTATTCACTGTTGTACTTGCGTTCCATTTCGGTTTCATCGGCCACAACCATACTTTCGTAGTTCTCAAGGTCCTTGTCGCTCTGCTTACGGGTTTTCACAAACTTACCCTTACGACCGCTGTAACGCTTGTCAATCTGCGCCTTGGTTACACGGAATTCGTCCTGTTCGGCACCTTTAATGTCACCTATTTTACGACGACATGCAGCACGTGCCAAGATACCTGTCCAAAAATCCGGATAATGATTGATAACGGTAGTATAATCCTGAATAGCACCACGAAGGTCACCGGTGAGTTCTTTCAGTCGACCACGGTTATAGAGTGCCAAGTAATCTTCAGGGTCACGTTTCAACACAAAGTTGAAATCTTCAATAGCACGGTTGTCATCTCCTACCTGCGAGCGTAATAACGCACGGTTATAATGAGCAATGTAACTTTCTGGATCTAAATCAAGTGCCATATCATAGTCCTTCAAAGCATCACCCAACTTGTTCTGGTGATAACGGCACAAAGCACGATTCAGGTAATTACCGCTACTCTTAGGTAAAAGATGTATGGATTTCCCAAACTGTTCCTCGGCCTCTTCGTATTTCTGCTGTGCCATGCTAAGAATGGCTCGTCCACTCCATGCCTGGCCTTCGTAAGGATCCAATTCCAATGCCTTATCCAACAATCCTTCGGCTTGCAGTGTGTCTTTCTTTTTCAATTCTATGTCGGCCTTGAGCGTATAAGCCTTTGCATTGCGTGGCCACTTGCGAATCATCATATCCACATCTTCTGTAGCCGCCACGAAATTAGAATCCGACACTTCGCAATAAACCAGGTTCTGGTAAAGTCCTTGCTGTTCTGGCGAATAGAAGATAGCCTGACGATAATCCTCGGCAGCACCCAGATAATCCTTTCGGTTTATGCGCGACAAGCCACGTACCTCATACGAATTTACCACATATGGATTGCGTTCTATGGCTTCGGTGCAATCCTGCTCGGCACCACTGAAATCTTCAAGATAGAACTTTGCCAACCCACGGTAGAAATAAGGTTCATACAGATATGGCTTTGCATTTACCACCTGGTTAAAATACTGAATAGACAGCACATAATCCTCAAAGTAAAGGGCATTACGACCAATGGCCATGACGCGATCTGTATTGATCTGCGCATAGCCATTCAACCCCAAAAGGCAAGTTATGAATATCAGTATTCTTCTAAGCACTGGCAATAATTATCTAACGGCTTTTGTACGGTAAGCGCTGCGGAACTTTCCCTTTAGCAAGGATCCCAGCTTACCCTTTATCATTTGCTTTCGCAAAGTTCCCAGATGATCGATGAACATATGACCTTCAAGGTGATCAAACTCATGCTGCATAACGCGAGCCAGATAACCTTCTACCCATTCATCATGTGGCTGCAGATCTTCATCCAGATACTGCACATGAACCTTAGTAGGGCGTTTTACTGGTTCGTGAATACCTGGCAAGCTCAAGCATCCTTCTTCCATACTTTCTGTCTCTTCATTTGCCTCGATAACATGCGCATTGATGAATGCCTTGATAAAGCCCTTGTACTCTGGCAGATCTCCAGAAAGTACATCCAGGTTTATCACCACAACACGAATAGGCAATCCAATCTGTGGAGCAGCCAAGCCTACGCCTTCTGCCTTGTTCATGGTTTCGATCATGTTGGCAATCAACTCTTTCAAATCAGGATAATCCAAAGGAATATCCTCGGCAACTTTCCTCAGCACTGGCTGGCCGTATGTATAGATAGGTAAAATCATAATATTTAAAACTGTCTTTTTGATTCCATATAACTTTGCAGAATAATGGTAGCACTTATTTCATCTACCAGTGCCTTGTTCTGTCGTGCTTTCTTCCCGATGCCACTAGCAAGCATGGCCTGATGTGCCAAGACAGAAGTGAAGCGTTCATCATAAAACTCCACAGGTATATCTATCAGTTTCTTAAGACGATTCACAAAAGGAGTGATGTTCTTCATGTTGTCACTCTCCTGGCCATTCATCTGCTTTGGCAAACCTACAATGATTCTTTCTACCTGTTCACGCTTTAGATAATCCAGAAGAAACGCCTCAAGATTCTTGGTTTCAACCGTTGTTAAACCATTCGCTATCAGTTGTAAAGGATCGGTCACAGCCAATCCTGTTCGCTTCTTTCCGTAATCTATTGCCAGTATTCTGCTCATAATTCTGTGCAAAGATAAGGTATGAAGCGAAATAAACAAAAAAATAAAAGTTTAAAAGTTTAAAAGTTTAAAAGTTTAAGGACAACAGACAACAGACTACAGACAACAGACTTGTTGACTATCGCGAAGCGATTACTCTGCGTCTCTGCGACTTTGCGTCTCTGCGACTTTGTACTTGTTGACTCGTTGACTCGTTGACTTGTTGACTTTATAACTGGAGCGTTAGCGACCACTCAGCAATCCAGCTGCCTTTAGGTATTTTGTACGCATCAGATACTGCTGGAACTTAGCCTCAACATTTGCCTCGTAGGCATTTTGCCAAAGCGTCTGTGCCTCTAGGTTATCGGCCAAGGTTGCCATGCCAGCCTTGTACTGACTGGTAGTCATACGCAGGTTCTCATCGGCTTGCTGCAAGCTGTTTTCTGTAAGTTCCACCTCTTGCTTTGCCTCATCAAGATTGTTTGTTGCCTGTGCCAATTCCAACTGCATCTGGTCGTTCAGGTCGCGTTGCTGCATTTCGGCAATGGCTTTCTGTGCCCTAGCCGACTTCACCTTATTGCTTCCCTCTCCAAAATGGAAGATAGGAACGCTCACTGTTAGCAAGGCATTGAAAGAAAAAGAATCTATCAGCGACTTGTTATTCAACTGAAGGCCATTGGCATAACCACCACCTAACATCAGTGCCACGTTTGGCAGAAAGTCGCTCTTTGCCAGTTTAATCTGCTTGTCGGCCAAAGCCACCTGGCTATTCAGCAATGCATACTCAGGACGATTCTGAATACCTGCCTCTAGGGTATTGACCAATTCATTGTCGGATGGATATTCATCTGCCACCTCAATAGGAGCATCCAATGGAGCACCAATGGCATGACATAGATTCATGCGTGCCAAACGAATGGCATTGTCGGCCTTGTTCATCTGCAGCTTACTCTCCTTCAGCTTTACCTGCACACGAAGAACATCGTTTTGTGGCACCATACCATTCTTGTGTCCACTCTGTACCACGCGAAGCAACTCCTGCAGCATTTCGTTGTATTTCTGTGCCACCTGCCTCATCTCTTTTGCCTTTACGCACAGCACATACGCTTCGTCAGTACCTACAATCACCTGATTAGCAGTAAGACGTTCATTCTGAGCAGTCATATCCTTGGCAATCATGCTCATGTCGTGTGCAGCAGTAATCTTGCCACCCATGTAGATAGGTTGTGTAACAGTCAAACCACCTGCATACATCACTCCTGTCTTGGCATTAATATCAAAACCAGAAAAACCTGCCAATTGTGGTGCCAAATCAGGGAATGCCTGTGCCAGATGCTGCATCAGCGAAACTGCCAATGCATTATTCTCCAATCCAAAGTGATAGTTCTTGTTCCAGCTATTATACAGCGCACCTCCCATCAGCTTTACATTAGGAAGGAAGTTTGCATAGTAGGCACGTTCATCATACGAAGCCTTCTGACTTTTCTCGGCAGCAATAGCAACATTGACATTATTCTTCAATGCTGCCTCACGGCACTCTTTTAGTGTCATCACCTGTGCACTGGCCTGAATGCTCAGTGTCAGGACAAATATTGAAAGTATCTTTTTCATGCTAATTAACCTTTTATCTTATAGAACAGTGCATAAAGCACAGGAATCAATATCAGAATAATGAAGGTACCAAAGAACAAGCCACCCATGATAGTTGCTGCAAGCGAACCAAACATACTGTCGCCAAGCAATGGTATCATACCCAATACTGTAGTAAGCGATGCCATCATTACCGGACGAAGGCGACTTAAAGAACTTATCGTCAGTGCCTGGATAGGAGGAATGCCCGAACTCAGCTGCAAATCTATCTCATCCATCAATACGATACCATTCTTTATCATCATGCCTATCAAGCCAAGCACACCCACAATAGCCACAAAGCCAAAGGTTTTTCCGCTGATAAGCATAGCAATGATTACACCCACCAGGATAAGTGGAATACAGCAGAGGATGATACCCACTTTCTTATATTCCTTGAACAGCATAATCAAGATGGCAATCATGAGGATAATAGCCAATGGGAAATTACCGAAAAGATATTTCATGCTCTGGTCGCTGGCACGCTTCTCGCCTTCCCAGCACAGAGAATAGCCCTTTGGCAACTTAATCTGCTCAATCTGCTGTGCCACTGCCTTGCGTGCCTTCTCGGTTTCCTGTCCTACTGCAGGAGAGCAGACAGCACGCTGTGAACGCTCGCCATTGTAACGCACCACAACTGGGTCTTCCCACTCTACCTTAATCTCCTTGCATGCCTGTTTCAGCGGCAATGAGCGCATTGCACTTTCCAGCAATTCTGTCTTGTTAATGCGACCAGCTTTCATCTTAACCAGATTCTCTTCAGTAAGCAAAGAAGATATGTTTGGCATCATGGTAAACACATTGGCATCGGCCAGTGACTCCAAAGGCTTGTCGCCTTTTTCCATACTCTTTATATATATGGTATTGGTATGAATGCCATCGTAGAACTTACCCACAGGAATTCCGCCTGCTGCACTAAGCAGAGACATTCCCACCTCACTACGACTAAGACCCAGGCTTCGTGCCACTGGCTGGTTATACTCTACGGTAAGACGTGGAACCTGAGGATCCCAGTCGGTAGTTACCAAATCGGTCATCGGACAGGCCTTCATGATAGCCATGGCGCTATCTGCCAGCTGATGCAATACTGCAGGGTCGGGACCAGTAAACACTGCCTCGATTGGGTATTTCTTGAACATCAGGTTATAGCGTTTCAGCTTAACGTATGCCTCTGGATAATGAGCATTCAGATACGCCTGAATCTCATCCATGTTACTCAGCAATGCACGAGGACTCTCAAAGTCGATAATCAGCTCGCCATAGCTCAGTGATGGCAATGCTACGCTACGCACCAGGTTATAGCGACTAGGCGTACCACCCACGCTACGGGTAATGTGCTTAATCTCGGAGCGTGTTTTCAGGTAAGCCTCTATCTCCATCAAGTCCTTCTTTACCTGGGTAGAATTAGCGCCTTCTGGCAACTTGTACTCCATGTAAAGCTGGTCGTACTCCATATCTGGGAAGAAACCCTGAGGCAAAAGCTTATAGCATGCCACACTACCTAAAAGCAATGCTATGGCTGCTATAATGGTAATCCATCGATGAGCAAAACAAACGCCAAGAACCTTCTTCAGGGTTTTATATGCCCATCCCTTATACTGGTCATCCTCGTCGGTTGCTACCTTAGGAGCATTCAGGTAGTTATTGGCCATCAATGGTACATGCACCAATGCCAGCACCCAGCTCAGCAGCAGCGAAACGCAAAGCACAATGAACAGGTCGCGCACGTAAACACCTGCAGTATCTGGCGACATGAAGATAGGCAAGAATGCCAGAATGGCAATTACCGTAGCACCCAGCAATGGCATTGCCGTTTTCTGGCCAATGCTGGTCAATGCCTCACGACGTGGCTTTCCGGCTTTCAAATCTACCAGGATACCATCAATAATCACAATGGCATTATCCACCAGCATACCCATGGCAAGAATGAACGATGCCAGTGACACACGCTGCAAGGTTCCATCAAAGAAATTCAGTATCAGGAATGTGCCAATTACAATTGTTACCAGACTTACACCGATAATCATACCACTCTTGAAACCCATGGTAACCATCAGGATCAGCACCACAATGGCTACCGATTCAAGCAAGTTTATCAAGAACGAGTTCAGAGCATTGTTCACACGCTCTGGCTGGTAGAAGATCTTATGGCACTGCACGCCTGCTGGCAGTCTCTCCTCTTCTATCTCCTGAATCTTTTCCTGTACTATCACACCCAGCTTGGTAATGTCGGTACCACTTCCTGCAGCAATGCTAATACCCAAAGCACGCTCGCCATCGTATGCCATCTCATTTCTCACAGGCTGCTCATAGCCACTTTCAATGGTAGCAATATCGCAAAGACGAAGCTGGTCGTCTTCATGGCCCTGAATAATCAGCTGACTGATATCATTCACACTGCGGTACTTGTCGTCTACGGTAACGCGGATGCGCTGGTTGCCGCTGTCATAATAACCGCTGTAAATGGTTTCGTTCTGTCCGTTCAGGGTGTTCAGCACTTCCAGGGGCAACACACTCAAGTTTGCCATCTTGTCTTGCTGCAGACAAACGTTTATGCACTCGTTTCGCTTGCCATAGATATCCACGCGGGCAATGCCCTCAATGTTTTGCACCTCGCGCTTGATAAGCTCGGCATAGTCGCTCAGTTCCTTGTCTTTCAGTCCATCACCTGTAAGGGCATAGAAGATACCAAACACATTGCCAAAATCATCACGTACCTGTGGTGTGCTTGCCCCCGAAGGCAAGGAACTCTGCGCATTGGTTACCTTTCTGCGAAGAATGTCCCATGTCTGCTCCACCTGGTCATCCCGCACAGTAGTCATCAGCTCTACAGTAATGATGCTAAGGTCGTTAAACGACTGGCTCACCACATTGTTCACACCCTCTACCAGGCGTATATTCTTTTCAAGCACATCGGTAACCTCCAGTTCCACCTGATGGGCAGATGCACCTGGATAGGTAGTTACCACCAATGCCTGCTTTACCTTTATTTCAGGGTCTTCAAGCTTACTCATGCTGTAGTATGAGAACAATCCTCCCAGCAGCATGGAAACCAGCAAGAAATATACCAGTTTCTTGTTATTGAATGCCCACTTGCCAAAATCTATCATAACAAGCCTCCTACGTTAGTTTTTGACACTGCTGGCAGTGGTTCTACCTTCTGGCCTTCTTTCAGCACATGCACTCCGGTAGCCACAATCACGTCGGATGCCTTGATGTCACCACTTACAATTGCATTTCCCTTCGAATTAAGTTCTGCCACATTCACAGCCTTCTTCTGCAGCGTGTTGTTCTTTACCACATACACAAAGTTCTTTCCATCCTGATTGAACACGGCAGTAGAAGGAACACTCAGGTTACGACCGGCACCCTTCTGCATGGTAACATGAACCATGGTAGCCATTCCTGCAGCAGGCACCTTGTCTTTCGAAGTTCCATTTATCTTCAGGCGCATGGTGTAAAGCTGGTTGGCATTTGCCTTCTGGTTAACACTGATCAGCTGCAATGGGAAAACCTCACCAGGGAACACGTCGAACGTACAAGTAAAGTTGCCCATATTCTGACGTTCCATGTAGCTGCTTGCAGGAAGATTGATCTCTACCTCGGGCATGCCACTGTTAATCATAGAGATGATTGGCATACCAGCTGCTACAGTTTCGTGCTCCTGAAACAGGCACTCCTGCACATAGCCATCAAATGGCGCATAAAGTCTTGTATCGGCCAGCTGATTCTTGTGGTTATCCAGCTTTGCCGTTATCTGCTGCAATCCATACACCGCCTTGTCGTTGTTATTGGCAGTAGTACTGTTGTCGGCATACAGTGCCATTACACGTTCTGCCTCGGCCTTTACCTGGTTATACTCTGCCTGTGTGGCGCTAAGCTGCAGCTGATAGTCGCGTGCATCCATCTGTGCCAGCAACTGTCCTCGGTGCACATAGCTACCTTGCTTTACAAATATACGCTGAATGGTTCCACTTACACGAAAAGCCACGCTAACATCCTCTGCAGCCTTCACCTTTCCAGGGAACAACATATCTTCCTGCTCGCCCATACCACGAACGGTATCGGTCTTTACGTACTGTATTCTGTTCTCAACCTTCTCCTGCTTTGAGCAAGATGAGAGCAATGCTACACACAAACACCCAAAAATTAGTTTCTTCATATTTATTGTTTTTTTATTGTCGCCATAAAAAGTCTACGAGTCAACATGTCAACGAGTCAACGAGTCAACTGGTCAATTTTGGTGCAAACCGAGAGCAGAGTCAAGCTTGCTTGAACTTTGCCGAGGTGCAGCCCAAAATCGCCGAAGGCAACGAGTCCACGAGGCGATGGCGATGGCGATAGCTTTGCGTCTCTGCGACAGTCCGTTGTCTGTTGTCCGTTGTCTGTTGTCCTAAAGTCTCCCCTTAAACTTTTAATTAGAGCCTGAGACGAGTGAAATGCCAAACTTGTTTGAGCATTTCCGAGACGATGGTTCTAATCTACGAAGTCAAACTTTTAAACCTTTAAACTTTTAAACTTTTAAACCTTTAAACCTTTAAACCTTTAAACCTTTACCAAGGTGCAAATTTCGCGCTTTTTCTTATTACAAAAAAGACATATTGTGTTGAAAAATTGTCCTTTTTGTCGTTTTTGTTCTTTTTGTCACTTGAATAAACGTAATCTTTACCCTGTAATTGTCTATTTTGTCATCTTTTTCGCGATACAATTGTATAGGTTTGCACGCAAATACACATTACGTTTGCACGTAAACAAGCGATACGTTTACACGTAAATAAATAATGTGTTTACGCGTAAACGTAAGGTTTGATTAGTGCTAAACCTGTATAGCATTTCACTATTACACAAAAAAGCAAGGATTGCTCCTTGCCTTTTCAACTCTTTCCGGTTAAACCCTAAAAAACAGCAGCAGATTAACGCCAACTAAAGCCAGCCACCAGATAACGAATATCAGGATATTCACAGCATGGTATGAAATCTTCATCTTTCCTGCCAGGTTTTGCAAATCCACCACACACAAATCAAAGGCATAATCCACTTTTGTAGAATAGTGCCTTATCAAAGCAACGAAGCCCACCAAATAGATACTGAAGTATGCTGCCAGGCAAAATAACTCTATCCCCCCTGTTAACGATGGCAACTTGCAGAAAGCAACCAGCATTGCACAAAATGGCAAAAAGCCCGACAATACTAATAATCCACCCTGCAGATACAGGTTTACATACACCGACATCTGTTCATAACTAAGGTGTAACAGTTTACCTGTGTAAAGCAGAAAGTTGGCACAAACGCCAAATATAGAACGTATCAAATTACTCATGCTCAAAAAGCTGATCTATTTCATTCTCACTGACACAGTTCTTTGCATCAACACACGCAAGGAAATCCTCGTCGGTCATCTCGGCAAGTTCCCTTCCATCATAAATGGGTTCCCAGATACATGCATCAAAATCTGCAAACTTGGCATCCAGTCCTGCACGCATTGCAAAACCTACAAAAACCCAGAACAAAACAAACATCAGGATTATACCTGCAACAAAAAAGTCCACCATATTATAAATATTAAATTATATACTCATTAAGAACAACAACCATGCCATAATTACTATTTGATAAAATAGTCATACAGTTGTGCCAGCATCTCTTTTCTCAGTTTCTTTCGCCAGATCGACCTGAACATGATAGGCATGATCAGTGCCGTACAAGCCAAGTATCCCCTGGCACCCATATCCATGGGATTATAGCCAAGGTAATGCTCCCGGTAATTCATTGCCTTCAGTTGCATAGCCTCTGGCATCGACCACCTGTAAGAAGGCGTAATTCTGTCTGTTTTGGATAGCACCTCGGGAATCCTATCTAAGCACCCTATCTGCACCAACAACTCGTAAATTACCAGTAAGCACTGCCTTGTCTGCCTGAATATCTGTTCCTCAGAGAACCTTACTACATACCAGCCTGCTTTCTGAAACCTGTTATCTCTCAGGCAATCCGCACTTTTTCGTTCATCAACCATATAATGCGTAGGTTTGCCATTTGCAGCATAGGGTTCATCTACCTCTCTCCGCGAAACTCGCTGAAAATCAGCGAGTTTTCTTTTTTACAGCCAATTTTACAGCCAAAAATTAGAGAGTCATAGAACTTCATAAACTGTCAAAATCGCTGTAAATAGCTGAAAAAGGCTGTAAATCCGAGTTTTCAGATTTTACAGCCAAAATTTTATCTACACCCAATTTTTAAGAAATCTACACCAAGAAATCTATATTACCGTATCAATAAAATACTTTTACGGCGGTAAAATTTCGCGGCTGTTCAACAAATGCTTTACCATTCCCCTTCTTCATCAAACGGCAATTCTGGTAATTCACCGTTGCCGTTGAACTTATCAAAGTCACTGGAGAATAATCGATCCTGAATAATGCGGTATTTCTCAAATTCTGTTTCTGCATATTCTTTAGCAAACTCAGCAGTGAAACGACCTGCATCTTGCAGAATTTCATCACCACCAGCTTCAAGTATGATGTCAATACGCTTTGCCCAATCCTCCATAGTCATCGGTATTCTACGCTTTGCCATACGTTCTGCAAGTTCCAGAACGCCATTCACTAACAGACCAAGACTTTCCAATTCTGTTTCTTTCAGATAGTTCTTGGCAATGCTTACATCTGTTTTTACAATTTTACCATTAGGAGCATTCTCCCAGGTGGTCAATCCCATGTGTTCTTTATCGGCATTGGCGCGCTCAACAATGAGTTCGGCTGCAGTATGACCGTGAACTGCATAATGCATTTTGTTCTGTACCTTCTTGAAGAACAAACGAGTCATAGGTGCATCCCTATTGTAGTCAATTGCCGTAGCATAAATATCCGTGAGTTTCTGGTAAAAGCGACGTTCCGAGAGACGAATCTCCCTAATCTCTGCCAGAAGATGCTCGAAGTAATCTTCATCTATGAACGAACCGTTCTCCATTCGCTTATTGTCTATCACGTAGCCACGGATGGCAAACTGACGCAACACATAAGTACACCATTGACGGAACTGAGTAGCACGAATGCTATTCACACGATAACCAACGCTAATAATGGCATCGAGATTGTAGAACTGCGTGAGGTATTTTTTACCATCAGCGGCAGTTGCCGAAATTTTCTCGGTAACTGAATCCTTTATGAGTTCTCCTGATGAGAAGATGTTCTTCAGATGCACGCCAATATTATCCGATGTGCAGTCAAATAACTGTGACATTGCTTTCTGGGTACACCAAATACTTTCTTCCTTATAAAGCACCTGAATACCATCTTCCTTACCCTCTGCAACGAAGGTAAGGAACTCTGCAGTACTATTTCGTATTTCAAATTTCTTTGCCATAAATAGCATAATATAGTAAAACTTCAAACATTAGCTAGATTGTTCGTAGGATATTTCTATCCTATTGTTCCCGTTTAGATTCTATTTCTTTTATCTTCTCAGGAACACTGGGATGAGCAGGAAAAACTTTAACGAACATCGAGTTATATAGGATTTTCTTTCCTGCTGTTGTCATTGGAAATTTAATGGTATCTTCCATTTGCAAGCCTTTCAGTTTTAACACATATTTGTCAAATGTATTATTGTCAAATATAGTTATACGTTCTTCGCTCAAGATGTCTTTTAGTAACGTCATTAAGGCATCAAAACCAACAGTTGACTGTAATACGTTGGTAGGATTCCTTTGAGTGTCATACTCCCATAAGTCAGGGAAATACTTTCTGACAGATGAGAAGTAATAAAACAAACAGTCTGCAATACATTTATCCATGCCATTGGCATAATATGACCTAAAGGGAAGGTATTTTTTTCCTTTTTGTTTATTTAATTCTGTTCTTTTTTTATATCTATCATTTTCAGCCTCTCTAAACGACTCAGAGATGAATGATACAATTTTCTTTATCATTGAAGACTGTGAAAGTGGGGGTATAAAGCTATTATCATAATTTGCTCCATACAATTTTACTCTTTGGTAGAATGGGGATTTGGGATGCCCATTAAGAGCTAAAGTTATTTCTAACGCTGATTTGTATGGAGTGTCATTCTCGTTTAATCCAAAAAGGCTATAAACAAGGTCCTGAGACACCCTTTTTTGCGTTCTATTTATTGTTGAAAATATCATTGCTTCATATTCTAGGCTCTTATCAATGAAACATGATATAACCAATTCAATGTTTAGTAAATCATTAAGTTTATTTATATAAAATTCTTTATTGTCGCTTTTATCTATTATTTTTGTTAATTTTTCAACTGCTCTTTCTATACCTGCTATTCTATGCTGTCCATCAATAATTGTAATATAAACATGTGCATTTGCGTCACCTTGTTTTGCTTTTCTAACATCATCTTCCACACATTTCTTTAGTGTTATCATTAACATGTCATTCTCAACATTTTGTGACTCGATAACATTTGCAGGTATACCTAATACAATATTGGTTGGAAAAGTAGCAGTGTCATCATTTATTAGGAAATCAGCTATCTTGTTAATACGCGACTCTTCTACCTTTCGTTGAATATGTTCGTTGTAAATAGGAATTTCATCTTCATCAAAACCAATTATTAGACGTTCTGTATACATCGTGTAGCTAAGTATCTCTTTGATCTTAGCTTTTCCTATTATGAAGTCTTGTCCATTTTGATTTACAAGAAACCCTTTTATTTTGTTATTTTCCATATCTTATATTAATCCCAGTTTGAACTGTTGTTTTTTGCATTTTTCTTAATACTGTCTTCGTAAGCATCATCATGCAGGTCTACGTTATTATGATTTGCAATTACCCAAATGCACCATGATAATATAACACAAAAACCAGCGAGAAGTGCACAGTGAAATACATATGTCAAAAGACTTAATACTAATGGCAGTAAAACAAATAATAATAATGTAAATACAATAAGACTTACTTTCTTACTTGATTTTGGGAAACTTTCAAATACAAGAACACAGGCTGGCATTGTAAGTGCTATAGAATATGTTATCATATTCTCAACAATACTCCATGACTCATTAGTTCCTTGAAAGAAATGATATATCGAAAAAAATATACCCATACTACCCACAAGAACTATGAAACCAATAAAATATCCCCAAAAACTGAGAGAACTCCATGGTTTTTTAAATTGTTCATACCATTCCTTAAATATATTATCACTCATTATTGATTAATTATTGGTTTTATTTGCCCAGATTCAATAAAATGTCAACGAAGATATATGGATTCTGGAATTTGACGCGTTCCTCATCCCATTTCTTCTGAAGGTATTCAAATCCCCGATTAGCATAACCTTCAATTTCCTTTTCTAGTAAATGAGAGAACTTTTCAATGTCTTCGTCGCTAGCGTTTTCCAAATCCATCCATGTGTAACCATAGTCATTTGTTCTATTCAACATCATCATGATTATGTAGTCACGCATCAGTTCAGGTTTCCACTTAAACATAGGAGCAAATTCCCATGTGTGTTCACCTGGTTCAAAATACTTTGGTTCTCCAAGACGGACGCCTATAATACAAGCATAC
>JAGHTY010000137.1 GCA_018065125.1 Candidatus Minthousia equi | reverse complement strand
ATATAAATGTATCTATTTGCCGCGTAATATAAGTCGAAAAACAAAAATGACAAAAATGACAATGACAATTTTGACAGTTTATCTTTTCTCAATAAGCGCTACTGCATAGGCAGAGATGCCTTCTTCGCGACCAGTGAAACCCAGTTTTTCGGTAGTGGTAGCCTTTATGCAAACATCCTCTGGATCAATGCCCATAACCTGTGCCAGACACTGCTGAATTTCGGGAATGCGAGCCTTCATTTTGGGGCGCTCGGCACAAACGGTGGCATCAATGTTTCCCACATAGTAACCCTTGGTAGCGATGAGGTCGACAGTTTTGCGAAGCAATATTTTGCTGTCTATATCCTGAAACTCATTGCCGGCAGTATCGGGGAAGTGATAGCCAATGTCGCGCATATTAGCTGCTCCCAACAGCGCATCACAGATGGCATGAATAAGTACATCGGCATCGCTGTGACCCTTTAATCCCAAGGTATGTTCAAAGCGGATACCGCCCAGCCAAAGAGGACGTCCCTCTACCAACTGATGGACATCATAGCCCATTCCTACACGTATCTTTGCCATAACTTACTTCTTCTTCAGAGTGATAACATCAGTTGAAAGATGCTGCAGAATTAAATCATAAACCTGCTTTACTGCTGCATACTGAGTAGGCTTAAAGAACATCTGGCGAGCATTGAAATGGTACCGTAAACTAACAGAACTCTTTTTCACTGCAGTGTAAAGACGGGCTGAAATGTTCTTATCCTCGGTACTGATTTCAAAGCTTTGTGGCAACTGTGCTACCTTATATCCTTCGGGCACCTGAATGGTGATTTCGTATGAATTGGTTTCCTTGTAAGGCAATTCCACAGGCAGTTGGCGGTCTTTTCCTTCCAAGGCCGATGGACGCTCCAAACCTGCCATGTATGGACTGAAACTGATGCTGCCATCGGCAGCAACCTCTCCTTGTAACTGGATAGGCTGCTCAACCTTCACGATAGCCTCGTAAGGATTGACACCAGGATTCTTGGCACGGTAGTTTCGTGCTGCATTACCCTGCATGGTAATATTAGCTGTTCCAGTTACTTTTCCTCTGGCATCTACCAGAGCAGTAGCATTTACTGTTGTGCCAGCCTGTGCTCGAGTGGTAAGATTTGCCCAAGCGCCTTTCTTGGCACGGGTAACCACACGAGCCTTGTCTACATAAAGATCGGGATTCATGATGTTGATGGCACCGTTAACATCAGCAGCATCCACGAATAAATCCTGGAATCCGTCTTTTACACGTACCACCACGGTATTAAACTTTGATGCAGCAGGGAATGTCTGTGGCAATGCGCCATGACTACGAGTGCTGATGAAAGCTGGTGCAGCATCAATACCCATATCTGTAAGCATATTGATAAGCATACAGTTAAGGGATGCAGAGTTTCCGCTGCCCTTCTTTAGTACTTCACTCTCCTTTTGTGGCAAGAGCGCCCACTGACCGTCCCACTTCACCTTGCTGTGCAACAGCTGCAATGCCTGAGCAGTGCGCTGCTGAACGCCTTCGGCTGCAGGAAGAGCGGCAGTCTCATCTGCCAGCAGACTCTTCTTATAAAGGTAATCACCCAACATTCGCTCGTTATACATAGTCTTATCAACCTGTTCCCAGGTGCTAGACAACACTGTGCGAGCACTGTTTGGGAAGTGCATAGAACGCAGTTCGCATACCACACGTGCCTGATAGTCAGAAACACTCCAGACATAGTCATCACTGCTCATTGCTTCCAGCTTGTTTGCCACAATGTTATAGATGTTCGAATTTACACTCTTAGGTGCCTGCAGAACACTCATTTCCTGAGGCAGGAATATTTTTCCCTGGGTAACGGTGCTATTAATGTTAGGGCGAATGGTAGCCTCAACACTGTAATCCAACACTACAGGAATCTCAAGCTGACACTTGGCATACTCTACCGGGATAGCCTCCTGCAGCATAAGGTCGTAGATATGGTTAAATCGATTGCTTGACAGTGTATATTGATATTCAACGATAGAACCCACCTGCAAATCAGGCAACTGGAAACGACGTTCTACATACTGGTCGTCGATGCGAACATCAGTATATGGCAGTGGAGAAATTTTCTTTTTCTGTACTTTTCCATTTACTTGGTTAAATACCATGATAGAGAATTCACTGAATTCTTCGCGGATTTCGCGATTGCTTGGATTGTCATAGTAAACCACGCCAATGTTGGCATATTTCTGACCACCTTCCTTCAGTACCTTGATGCGCTGCTTTACGATGTAGTTTTCGTTAATGCCGCTCTCGCTGATGTAGTGGTTGGTACCGGTATGAGAGATATCTCCGGCGCTCATGTCGTAATACTGACTACCAAAAGAGGTGAAGCTTGCCGACATCTCGAACTGTACGTCGATGGTCTTGCAAAGCACCACGGCAACAGCCTCTTCATCGTAACTGCACTGGGTTAATGACCACTCCTGATTTGTGGGTTTTCCAAATTTCAGATTCTGTGCCTGTGAAAAAAATGGCATGAAAGCCAGAAGAAGCACAAAAATACTCTTTTTCATATCGTTATAGGGTCTTTGGTTTACTTATATGATTGGCAAAGATAGTAATTTTCCTTTTATCTAATGTAAAAATCCAGCAGCTTTCTGTCGGCAAGGTAGCCTTCCAGGTGCTGGTCTATGCTTACAGGACCTACGCCTACGGGAGTTCCGGTAAAAAGTAGGTCGCCAATCTTCAGTGTCATGTACTGACTGACATAGGCGATAATCTGATCTACAGTAAAGAGCATGTCGTGAGTATGTCCCTTCTGAACAGTACACCCATCAATATCCAAGTGGAAAGGCAGGTTCTGAATATCCCCTATTTCCTGCACAGGTACGAACTCTCCTAGTACCGCACTGCCATCAAATCCCTTGCTTATGAGCCATGGATTGGCTTTTGCACGGGCTGTTGCCTGCATTTCGCGAGCGGTGAAATCGATGCCTACTGTTACCGCATCATAGTAGCGATGTGCAAACTGTGGAGCGATGTTCTTACCCAGACGACAAATGCGAACCACCATCTCGGTTTCATAGTCAATACGTCCCAAATGACTGGGAAGGAAGAATGGTTTTCCGCTTTGTACCACAGCCGAATCTGGTTTCATGAAAAGAACAGGTTCGGTGTTATGGATGTTTTCGTTAGCATGCAGTTCAAGGGTATGTGCTGCATAGTTCATGCCTACTGCCAGGATTTTCATATTCTATTTAAGTGTGGTTAAAAAAACATTCCAGACATCAACTAAGCAATGCCTGGAATGAATTTATGTTGTATTAAAAGCTAATGCTTTGATTACTCAGCACGCAAGGTGAAACGCTTGAAATCACTTACGGTAAGACCCTTCTCTACGCTCTCCAAGTACTGAGTTACGCTGATCTTACTGTCGTCGATATAAGCCTGTTCCATCAAACAAGACTCCTTGAAGAACTTGTTCAAACGGCCCTTTGCGATGTTCTGAATCATCTGCTCTGGCAAGTTAGCAGCCTTCTCTGCAGATACGGTAGCAATGATTTCCTTAGCACGAGCAACATCCTCAGCAGTGATCCATCCCTTACCCATATTTGACTCCATGTGATCCTCGCTATCTACGTGTGCTGGGTTAATACCTGCCTTCTTCAAAGCAGCTTCAACAGCCTTCTGTACCTGTTCCTGCTTGGTCTTCTCAATAGCAACCTTGATTTCCTCATCAATTACACTCTGAGGAACAGCCTGCTGGTTCAAAGCTACAGGAGACATAGCAGCTACCTGCATAGCAATGTTCTTACCTACCTGAGGATCAACTTCCTTGTTCAGTGCAACCAATGCGCACAGGAAGTTACCGTTCATGTGATTGTAGGCAATAACCTGCTCACCCTCGATGGTGCAATAGCCATCCAATTCCATCTTCTCACCAGTTACACCAGAACGCTCAACAACAGCGTCAGCGATAGTGCCATTACCCATTGGAAGAGCTTTTACCTCATCCAAGGTCTGGCAACGGTTAGCAACAGCAGCGTCGATGATTGCGTTTGCCAAAGCAACGAAATCAGCATTCTTAGCAACGAAGTCGGTTTCGCACTTCAAAGCAATGATAGCAGCGAACTTGCCATCTACCTTTGCCAATACACAACCTTCAGCAGCGTCACGGTCTGAACGCTTAGCAGCTACAGCCTGACCCTTCTTACGAAGAATCTCGATAGCAGCATCCATATCACCGTTAGCTTCGGTCAAAGCCTTCTTACAGTCCATCAGACCAGCCTGAGTCTTCTGGCGAAGTTTATTAATTTCAGCTAATGTAACAGCCATAATTCTTTAACTTAATAATGGTTTGAATTGATAGTTAAGCCTCTTCAGCAGCCTCTTCCTTCTCGGCACGAGCCTTTGAAGCACCCTTGCGAGGAGCCTTCTTTGCAGCAGGAGCAGCCTCACCAGCAGCCTCAACGTCTACCTTCTCTGCCTTACGCTCCTCAACGCCTTCTGCCATAGCAGTGCACATAGCATCCAAGATTACCTCGATTGACTTTGTAGCGTCATCGTTAGCAGGAATTACGAAGTCAACATCGTTAGGATTAGAGTTGGTATCAACAATACCGAATACAGGAATACCCAAACGGTTAGCCTCAGCAACAGCAATGTGCTCCTTCATTACGTCAACAACGAACAAAGCTGATGGCAGACGAGTCAAGTCTGCAATAGAACCCAAGTTCTTTTCCAACTTTGCACGCTGACGAGAAATCTGCAGGATTTCGCGCTTTGACAGGTTTGAATAAGTACCGTCCTGAGTCAGCTTATCGATAGTAGCCATTTTCTTTACTGCCTTGCGGATAGTTGGGAAGTTGGTAAGCATACCACCTGGCCAACGCTCGATTACGTAAGGCATGTTTACAGACGCAGCCTTAGCAGCTACAACGTCCTTAGCCTGTTTTTTAGTAGCAACAAAAAGAACCTTTCTACCAGACTTAGCGATCTGCTTCAAAGCTTCAGCAGCCTCATCAATCTTAGCAGCGGTCTTGTGAAGGTCAATGATATGAATACCATTGCGCTCCATGAAAATATAAGGAGCCATTGCTGGGTTCCACTTTCTCTTCAAGTGACCGAAGTGACAACCAGCCTCCAATAAAGTGTCAAAATTAGTTCTAGACATAATTTTTGTGTTTTTAATCGTTTACTTTCTTTTTTGATAATTTTGTTCTTATCCAACCCCTGGGTAGCCCGCTTCAAACAGCGAAGTCCCTTGAGTTTAGATACTAAACTAAGCGCAGTTCCAACAAAACATTAACGCTTGCTGAACTGGAATCTGCGACGTGCCTTTGGACGACCTGGCTTCTTACGCTCAACCTCACGAGGATCGCGAGTTACGAAACCTTCAGCACGAAGTGCCTTCTTGTCATCTGCATTGATCTTTACCAATGCACGAGCGATAGCCAAGCGCAAAGCCTGAGACTGACCGGTGAAACCACCGCCTACCAGGTTTACCTTGATATCATATTTCTCAGCCACGTTCAACAGGTTCAATGGCTGCTTAACAACGTACTGCAGGATAGATGATGGAAAGTACTCTGCAAGGTCACGCTTGTTGATAGTAATCTTTCCTGTACCCTCGCTGACGTATACGCGAGCTACGGCGCTCTTACGTCTGCCTAATGCATTAATTACTTCCATTTCTATTACTTATAAAGGTTAATATCAATTGCCTTAGGACTCTGTGCCTGCTGATTGTGCTCTGCACCTGCATATACATACAGATTGCTCAGCTGCTTTGCACCCAGCTTGTTCTTTGGCAACATGCCCTTAACTACTCTCTTCAACAGCTTATCAGCACCGTTTGGCTTAGCCAGGATGCTAGCAGGAGTCAACTCCTTCTGACCACCAGGATAACCTGAGAAAGTGATGTAAATGCGATCAGTCATCTTCTTACCGGTAAGGCGAATCTTATCAGCATTGATAATGATAACGTTGTCGCCACAGTCTGCGTTTGGAGTAAAGTTTGGTTTATACTTACCACGCAGCAATTTCGCAACCTTTGTACCCAGGCGACCCAACACCTGATCGGTAGCATCAACTACAACCCATTCCTTGGTTGCAGTTTCCTTGTTGACAGAAATGGTCTTGTAACTTAAAGTATCCACTCTTTTAAACTTTTAAATTATTGTTACTAAAAAACTCTTTTGCTCTTTTAAACATGTCCTAACTCGCCTCGGCCAAAGACTTTAACACGCTTAAAAAGAGCCTATTATCACTAATTTGATAATAATCGGCTTGCAAAGATACGGCTTTTTGAAGTTCTAGCAAAGAAAAAAACGAATAATTTTCAACACTTTACATATTCAGTTAAAAAATGTACTTATGGTTTTTGTGTGGGATTTTATCATTAACTTTGCGTTGAATTTTTTCAGAACGACGACATGAACAACCCGATAAAGACCGAGAAATCTTATCAAGACAAGGATGTTTTTCTTTGCAACGACGCAGAATTGCTATGCGCCACTAAACTCCCCAATAGTTTGTGCATCCTTGTATGCCGCGAGGGCGAGTTAAAACTCTACATCAACGAAATCTCACTGGAATTGCACCCACAGGAACTAACTTTTGTACCTCTGCGTGCCGACGTGCAACTGAAGGTAGAGCAAAGCCTGGACTGCAGATGCGGTATTATCGCCTGCTCAGGCGAACTGATGAAACGTACTTTTGAATTTAATACCGCCCTGCGCGACATTGCCCTCTACTTGCGTTCACACCCGGTAGTTCCACTGCCACTTGACATTCAGTTCACCTCCTCTATCATGGCCTTATTCCGCCTTGCCAGCGAACAGAACACCTACCGCACACAGATGATTCAATCCATCACCCAGTACCTATTATATTATATAGTAGGACATATTGAAGACATGGCAGGTGTGCAGGACAGTGATGCACTTACCCGTGGCGAAATGTTGTTCATGAAATTCCTAAGCCTGATTTCAAAGCACCACAGAGAAGAGCGTGAGGTAAGTTTTTATGCCGACAAATTGTTCATATCGCCAAAATACCTATCTGCACTCTGCAAGAAAATCTCGAAGAAAAGTGCCAGCACATGGATTCACGAAGCAGTAATGGAGGACATCAAGCACCTACTACTACACAGTGAATTGAGCGTAAAGGAAATTAGCAGCGAAATGAATTTTCCTAATCTCTCGTTCTTTGGACGATATGTAAAGAAAAACCTAGGATTATCACCCCTAGCCTACCGAAAAAGCAACTTTTAGTCAGCAACAAGTGCATAAAAACTTAAAAAAAATAGAAAAATCGCCCAAAAAGAAACAAAAAATTACTTTTTTGGCGATTTCCTTTTCAAAAAGTTTTTCATTTTGAAAATTATTCATACCTTTGCATCGTGAAAAATGGCAAAATGCTTGTCATTGATAAAAATCGAAGATAAAATAATAGAAATAATCAACAAAAGATTTACATTATGAAAGCAAGTGAAGTATTAGAGAGCCTAAAGCAGCGCTTTCCAAATGAGCCTGAATATCATCAGGCAGTAGAAGAAGTACTTGGTACCATTGAGGAAGAGTACAACAAGCATCCTGAATTCGACAAGTTCAATTTGATTGAGCGTCTGTGTATTCCAGATCGCATTTACACCTTCCGTGTAAACTGGGTAGACGACAAGGGCAACTATCAGACCAATATGGGTTACCGCGTTCAGCACAACAACGCCATTGGCCCTTACAAAGGTGGTATCGCTTCCATTCATCTGTAAACCTTTCAATTTTGAAGTTCCTGGCATTCGAGCAGACCTTCAAGAACTCTTTGACTACATTGCCTATGGGTGGTGCAAAGGGAGGTTCAGACTTCTCTCCACGTGGCAAGAGCACTGCTGAGGTAATGCGTTTCTGCCAGGCATTCATGTTGGAGTTGTGGCGCCACATCGGTCCAGACGTAGACGTACCTGCTGGTGATATCGGTGTTGGTGGCCGGGAAGTTGGCTTCATGTTCGGCGCATACAAGAAGCACACACGTGAGTTTAGCGGCGTATTGACTGGTAAGGGGCGTGAGTTCGGTGGTTCTTTGATCCGTCCTGAGGCAACTGGTTATGGTAACGTTTACTTCTTGATGGAAATGCTGAAGACTAAGGGTACCGACCTGAAGGGCAAGACCGTTTTGATCTCTGGTTCTGGTAACGTAGCTCAGTACACTGCAGAAAAGGTATTGGAGTTAGGAGGTAAGGTTCTTACCATGAGTGACTCTAACGGTTATATTTACGATCCAAATGGCATCGATCGCGAGAAGTTGGATTGGATTATGGAATTGAAGAACCAGCAGCGTGGCCGTATCCGCGAATATGCAGAGGAGTTCGAAGGTGTTAAGTATGTAGAAGGTGCTAAGCCTTGGTTCGAGAAGGCTGACATCGCTCTGCCATCTGCAACCCAGAACGAGATCAACGAAGAGCAGGCTAAGGCTCTGATTGCAAATGGCGTAATGGCAGTAAGTGAGGGTGCTAACATGCCTTCTACTCCAGGTGCAATCCGCGTATTCCAGGAGGCTAAGATTCTGTATGCTCCAGGTAAGGCTGCTAACGCCGGTGGCGTATCAGTATCTGGTTTGGAAATGACTCAGAACTCTATCCGTCTGTCTTGGACTTCTGAAGAAGTTGATCAGAAGTTGAAGGATATCATGCAGAACATTCACGAGAACTGCGTGAAGTACGGTACAGAAGAGGATGGTTATGTAAACTACGTGAAGGGTGCAAATGTTGCAGGTTTCATGAAGGTTGCAAAAGCTATGATGGCTCAGGGTGTTATCTAATAACACTAACCACAATACAAATAAAGGCTACCCTGTTTCGAGGTAGCCTTTATTTTTTACTATTTGAATTTACTTATCCATTTTCATCACAACACCTATCTTCTTCTTGCCATCCATCTTGATGACAATAGGTGATTCAAAATGCACATGACGAAGATACTGGGTTTCTTCCTCGGCAGGCAAACTATCAAGATATGCCATATCATAGATACCATCATTTCTATAGGCATTGATGGTAAAATATCCTACACCGAACGAAGTTAGATTCTGGAAGAAATGAGTTCCTTGACTTGGATCTACCCGATAGTTTGTCAACCCTGCCTCAACGATTACACGGGCAGCACTAATATGTGGCCACTTCACAGGAATACCCAAATAAGGATCGCTACTACCCCATCTACCTGGCCCAACCAAGACATAATATTTGTCTGCATCAAGGAACTTTCGATTCATCCTTTCCACCTCATCTGCAATAGCTGGATTAGTATATTGCTGGTAACCATCTGTCTTTACATATACAACATCCTGAACATTTGAAATAACGCCATTACCCAGAGAATTGTCACTGCGCAAGATTACATCCTCATTAGGGACCTCATTCAAATCCTCTTTTATCTCCTGATTATTGTCAACAATAGGACGGATTTGCAAAAGATAGAAGGTTCCACTTCTTCCGTCCGGTTCTAGATTAACGGCAAATTCAATCTCTACAGGGCGACGCATTTCACCTTGACCATATTTCAATGCCAATTTCAGGATTTCAGGAAGCGGGAACATATCATATTTCAGAACACCTGCAAAGGAAATAATCTTTCGACCGCCAGGATATATGCCATCGTGAATAACATTGTCTTCGAAGTCATACGTACTAGCTATGGCAGTAAGTACACCTTGCGCATCTGCCTCCTTCACGCGTAATTTCTTCAGGTTAAAGCCATCATCTACCTTAAAGTCGGCAGCAATATTAGACGTATCTAAACCTAGGAACGAAGTTTGCGTTTCACGAAGTGCCATCTCCGTTTCACTGAGCTGCAACACCCTATCGGTATGGTAAGGACTCAAGCGGAGCGTCATACCACCATCTACGATATATTTTCCCAAGCCCAACGCCAAGTTTACGATACCTTCTTCCGCCTTCTCCTCACCTAACGGGTAGTGGTTTGTACTGCGCGCCACTCCTGAAATGTGAGGATAAAAATAGTTGCCATGCTGCTGACCTACCACTTCCTGAAGCACAACCGCCATCTTTTCCTGATCAATGACATTGCTGGTAGCAGTCATGTATGCCTTGCTATCCTTATAATACACAGAAGCATATACACTTTTAATAGCATCACCTAGCAAGCGCAACATTTCATACTTGTCTTCCAAATAAGGAATCATATAAGTTGAGTAGATTCCTGCAAATGGTTGATAGTGCGAGTCCTCAAGCAAGCTTGATGAACGAATGGCAATTGGAGAATGCACCACATCCATGAAAGTTTGGAAGTCACCAGCCAGACGATTGGGTAACTGCGCACGTAGGAATCGCTGCAGAATGACTTCGTCATCTGCATTGCTCAAGGCTATTTCATACAAGCCATTACTTTCCATGAATTCATCGAAGATATCAGTACAAAGCACCACGGTTTTAGGGATGATGACATCTGCATTATCGAATGCTTCGAACTCTTCATGACGTTTCAAAATCTGGTCAATAAATGCTAAGCCACGACCTTTACCTCCCAGAGAGCCCTCACCTATTCGGGCAAAGTTTGAGAAACGGTCAAATCGTTCACGCATGAACACAGCAACAACACCTTGATTTTTCATGCGGCGATACTGCACAATGGCATCAAAAATAATCTGACGATGAGAATCCACATCTTTGTTTTCTCGCCAGGTAATTTGTTTTAGGAAGCCAGAAAGCGAAAACATGGCGCGTGAGCAAAGCCAACGTGAAATGTTATTTCGAGTAAGATGCAACGATAGTGAATCAGACGGAATCTTGAAGAT
Organism: Candidatus Minthousia equi; assembly: GCA_018065125.1. Lineage (GTDB taxonomy): Bacteria > Bacteroidota > Bacteroidia > Bacteroidales > Bacteroidaceae > Minthousia > Minthousia equi. The sequence continues at coordinate 4,341 of JAGHTY010000137.1, read as the reverse complement.
ATTATCCTGTAAGTCGCGCAAATTGTGAACACGTGTGATCACCTCGTTTGTCTCTGGATTGCGGAAAATCAAATCGCCAAAACCAAAGTCTGCCTCAACCACCTTACGCAACTCATAGTCCATTGCCTTTGAGTTCTTATCCACGAATACAGCGCCACTCTGCTTTGCTAACTCCTTGTTTTCAACTTCACTACTCTGCAGTACCAGAGGTATATATTCATCCTTTTCGCGAATGGCATTCAGTAATTTGATACCTGCCTGAGGATCAACCACACCCTCACGAGGATAGCGTGCATCAGAAATCACACCCAAGGTATTGTTATGGAACTTGTCATAAAGTGCCATTGCCTCCTCATAATTTCTTGCCAGCACGATCTTTGGACGACCACGTTTACGGAGTTTCGACTCCTGTGCATTCAAACCCTCGGTCGAGAACGATTGCATCTGCTCCAACACATAGCGGTACAGATTTGGAAGAATTGATGAATAGAAACGGATAGAGTCTTCTACCAGCAGTATCATCTGCACATCCGAAGCACTGACATCATGCTCCAGATTCATCTTATCCTCTATCAACTTTATGATAGAAAGCAGAAGTTCGGTGTTTCCCAACCAGCAGAAAACGTACTCGAAAATAGAAAGGTCTTCATTCTCCATACGCTTACTAATACCATGAGAGAAAGGTGTCAATACCACAATTGGCGTAGCGGGGAAACGCAACTTGATGCTTCGTGCAATATCAAACACATCATTATTATCCGAACCTGGCATAACTATAACCAAGTCGAAATAAGTTCTTGCCAACTCGACTTCTGCACTTTCTGCATCTGAAACTAGTGTAAAACGAGGTGGAGAACTCAATCCTAAGCCAGAATATTCCGTGAAAATCTTCTCATCTATTCGGCCATCGTCTTCTAGCATGAAGGCGTCATAAGGATTAGCAACCAGCAACACATGATAGATGCGTCGCGTCATCAAATTAACGAAAGAAGTATCTTTCAAATAGGGTCCTCGTTTCTTCATAGTAATGCAAAGATACACAATAAATGTCACTTTTTTGACGGGTTAAGAGTGATTTTATGTTAAATAATTTGTTTACTCTCGCTTTATTACTATATTTGCAACGACAAAATGTCATTATTGGACAATAAGTCGGCTAATAAAAGGACCTTTAAGTAAGAGAAAAACTATGATGAACATTGATTCTATTATGCACTCACTGGAGGCTAAGCACCCAGGCGAGTCAGAATACCTGCAGGCAGTGAAGGAAGTGCTACTGTCAATTAAAGATGTATACGACCAACATCCTGAGTTTGAAAAGGCATCGTTGATTGAACGTCTAGTTGAACCAGAACGCATCATCACCTTCAGAGTTCCATGGGTTGATGATAGTGGTAAAGTACAAGTGAACCTAGGATATCGAGTTCAGTTCAATTCTGCTATCGGCCCATACAAAGGAGGATTGCGCTTTCACGCATCTGTGAACCTGTCAATTCTGAAGTTCTTGGGATTTGAACAAACATTCAAGAACTCATTGACAACCTTGCCTATGGGTGGTGGAAAAGGCGGTTCGGACTTTTCTCCAAGAGGAAAGAGCGATGCCGAGATTATGCGTTTCTGCCAAGCATTTATGAATGAGTTGTTCCGCTATATCGGTCCCGAGATTGACATCCCTGCAGGAGACATCGGTGTTGGAGGACGTGAAATTGGATATTTGTTTGGACAATATAAAAAATTAACCCGCGATTTCTCGGGTGTACTTACTGGAAAGAACCTAGAGTTTGGAGGTTCACTGGTAAGACCCGAAGCAACCGGTTTCGGAGGACTCTACTTTGTTAATGAGATGCTTCAAACCGCAGGACATGAAATCAAGGGCAAAACTATTGCCATCTCTGGTTTCGGAAACGTTGCCTGGGGTGCAGCAACAAAGGCCACACAACTGGGAGCTAAGGTAGTTACCATCTCTGGACCTGACGGTTACATTTATGACCCAACTGGCATCAAAGGAGAAAAGATTGACTACATGCTTGAACTGAGAGCGTCAGGAAACGACATCGTTGCGCCTTATGCAGAGGAATTCCCCGAAGCTACTTTTGTTGCAGGCAAGCGTCCATGGGAGGTAAAGGTAGACATTGCGTTACCTTGCGCTACCCAGAATGAATTGAATGGCGAAGATGCCAAGCACCTATACGAAAATGGAGTGCTTTGCGTTGGTGAGATCTCGAACATGGGATGTACACCAGAAGCGATCGACCTGTTTGTTGAAAAGAAAATGCTTTATGCGCCAGGAAAGGCAGTCAATGCCGGTGGTGTGGCAACATCAGGTTTGGAAATGAGCCAAAATGCTATGCATTTAGGCTGGTCGGCAGAAGACGTCGACATGCGCCTGAGGGGCATCATGCATGGAATACACCATCAATGCCTGCAATATGGCAAGCAACCCGATGGGTACATAAACTATGTAAAAGGTGCCAATATTGCTGGTTTCATGAAAGTTGCTAAGGCAATGATGGCACAAGGTATTGTATAAAAATGAATAATATTAAATCTCGTTTAGTTGTATTTGTATTTTGTATTGTAGCGTGCGTTACCTATTCTCTGGGACAGAGCGTAGGTAACGCTTCTTATTATGCCAGAAGCGTAGAAGGACACAGAACCGCCAATGGAGATATCTACCACAACGACAGCATGACCTGTGCACACCTAAAATATCCTTTTGGGACAATACTCAAAGTGCGAAATCTAAAAAACGAGAAAGTGGTATATGTAAAGGTCAATGACAGAGGTCCTTATAGCAAACGTCGTATAATAGACCTCTCATACGGAGCAGCTGAGAAATTAGAAATGATCAGAATGGGAATATGCCCTGTAGAAATAACGGTTTGCAAAGAACCTTTCAAAATTCCATATAAAAATGAAGAACCTCAGAGAACTCTACCTAAAATAGATTTTATGCAATTGGTAGATTTCCCTCAGGTTCCCCAGATTTTTCTAACTCCATCTATGGAGAAACCTATTGAGAAAAGGCATTAAAGTTATCTTGCTGTTTGCAAGTCAAATTCGCGACATGGTATAGTCGTACCATTCTCATCTGATAATTCGATGCAGAATGTTGCGGTTCCATTCTTCAATTCTTTTCCTGTACGAATAATAATCGTATAGCTTGCAGACTGACCTGGTTCTAACACCTTAATAACGTTTGGCTTTGAGATATCAATGTATTTTTGCTGAGAAACAGCATAAATAATAGGGGTAATGCCATATACTGTAGTGTCTCCACCATTATAAACATCAAATACCAAACTACAAGTCTCATTTGAATTGATGACTCTGTTCTTATTGTCATCAATAAAACGAACATTTGTGACCTTTAATGATGTCAAACCTTTCACATCATGGTTATGACCACTATGTTCTGAAACAGAACTACGATGATTGGTTGTAGCATCATAATCGCTTGCATATCTATTAGGGCGTTCATATGCACCTGGAGCATCATTCTCTACATAAGCCACATGATCATCATCCTTAGGTGGTGCAGAAACAGCACTACCAATAGCAGCTCCTGCCACAGTACCAATAATGGTACCGAAAACATCACCAGTAAGTCCCCCTGTTCCACGACCTATCACACCTCCAATGTGACCTCCTAAATCAGCACCAATCAAACTACCAAAAAGTTGCTGTCCACTACCAAAGCAACTAGTAAGCAGAGTTACAACCAAACAAAGAGTAAAAACCTTCTTCATAATCCTCTTAATATATTATTTTTTTGCAAACTTACACAAAAGAATTGATATGTGCACAATTAGAAACTTAATATATGAAAAAAAGACCACTCTTTCAGAAAAAGAGTGGTCTTTACTATAGCAATAGAATAATTATTCTGCCTTTGCCTCTTCTGCTGGAACTTCTGCAGCAGTTTCAGTGTTCTTCTTTGAACGACGAGTACGAGTCTTCTTAGTAGCAGTCTGCTTAGCCATGTTCTCATCGTAGTCAACCAATTCGATGAAACACATTTCAGCTGCATCACTAGGGCGGATACCAGTCTTGATAATACGGGTGTAACCTCCTGGACGGTCAGCAACCTTCACTGAAATTTCCTTAAATAGTTCAGTTACCGCAAACTTATCCTGCAGGTAGCTGAATACTACACGGCGAGAATTTGTTGTATCGTTCTTAGACTTTGTAATCAGAGGTTCTACGAACTTCTTCAAAGCCTTAGCTTTTGCTACGGTCGTAGTGATTCTTTTGTGCATGATCAGTGAAACTGCCATATTAGACAACATTGCGTTTCTGTGAGATGCAGTACGACCGAGATGGTTAAATTTCTTATTATGT
>JAGHTY010000211.1 GCA_018065125.1 Candidatus Minthousia equi | reverse complement strand
GTTCTGCTTCAGGTCGGTATTCTTAAGAAGCTCAACAGCTGGGATAGGCATATCCATCTTCAGAGGATCGTAAGTATATACACGGTGTGACCAAGGATAGTCGCGCAAAGCATCACCAGAGCCGATACCTTAATGTTATTGGCTCTTTGATTTTTTTACCTGTCATTTTCGGGCAATTATTGTAATAAACTTAAACTGTGTGTAGATTTTGAGTCACAAAAAAACAACATTTTTTTTAAATATAAAACATTTGACATAAAGAATTATTCGTTATCTTTGCAAAAACAACAATTTTCTAACCCAAAATAAAAAATGAACATGAAAAACATGACAAGACACATCTTTGCTCTAATTATGGCCTTGGGATTTGGAACGAATGTTTCGGCCCAGGACTTTAAATTGAACGAGCATGGCTACTTTCAGGCTTCTGGAATTAATGTGATGGCATTTGATGACATTTATCCAGAAGGACACCAGGGTGGTGTAGCCTTGATTATGAATGGCCAGCGTGTGGCAACCAATGGCGACCTGAGACTGGAAGCAACTCCAGGACAATGGCAGCCTGTTCCAAAGCAGCTTACCCGCAAGGCAAGTGGTAATACTATTGAAACCACCCTTTGCTATCCCGACTCTTCACGTCACCTTACAGGTGGCAATCCAATGATCTATCCAGATCTTCAGATGAAATATACTGTAAAGGTTGAAGCTGTAGGAAGTGGTGTAATGGTAACTGTGGACCTAGATAATCCTATTCCTGAGAAGTACGTGGGTAAAATTGGTTTCAACTTTGAGTTTTTCCCTGGTATCTTGTTTGGTAAACCATGGTTGATGGACAATCAATCTGGCCTTTATCCACAGCAACCAAATTCTCCTGTGATTGAGGCAAAGTCGAACTTGCAGTACACAGGTGATTTCCATACCAAAGGTCCAAAGGCAGATTTCGATCATCTTACCAAAGGTAAGTACAATCCAATCGTTGCCGACGACCTGATTGCCATGCCGTATGCAGAAGGTAAGAAGTTTGTTTCTCGTCCAGATGAGGAGTTGAACCGAGTAACCATTGAATCATTAGGCGAGTCAACCCTGAAATTGTATGACGGCCGTATGAACCATAACAACGGTTGGTTTGTTTTGCGCAGTGAGGTGCCTGCAGGTGCCACCAAGGGTGCTATCAAGTGGATGATTACGCCAGAAATCAAGAAGGACTGGATGTATAAGCCAGTTGTTCAGACATCACAGATTGGCTACCATGTAAACCAGCAGAAGTCGGCTGTTATCGAACTGGATGAGCGTGATGCTGCCTTGGCAGAGGCACAGTTATTAAAACTGACTCCAGAAGGTGAGAAGGTGGTTCAAACTATGCCTACTACAAAGTGGGGCAAGTTCCTTCGCTATAATTATCTTAAGGTAGATTTCACTTCTGTAAAGGAAGAGGGTATGTACCAGATTCGCTACGGAAAGAGCGTTTCTCCTATTTTCCGTATTGCAAGCAACGTATATGACCGTGGCGTTTGGCAGCCAGTTCTGGAATATTTCCTGCCAGTTCAGATGTGCCACATGCGTATCAATGAAAAATATAAGGTATGGCATAACTTCTGTCATCTGGATGATGCCCGTATGGCACCAGCTCATAATCACGTGGATGGCTATGACCAGAAACCAGGCCTTTCAAAGTTCAATGCAGGCGACCTTGTTCATGGCGTAAACGTAGGAGGATGGCACGATGCTGGTGACTTTGACTTGCGTATCGAGTCTCAGGCAGGTGAGTGCTACATCCTTGCATTGGCATACGAAGCATTCCATCCAGAAATTGATGCAACCGAGATTAATCAGCAAACACGCATCGTTGAAATTCACCAGCCAGATGGCAAGAACGACTTGCTGCAGCAGGTAGAGCATGGAGCATTGTCTGTTGTAAATGGATATTTGGCATTAGGTCGTCTGTACCGTGGTATTATCTGTCCAGACTTGCGTCAATATGTGTTGCTGGGTGATGCTTCTGCCATGACAGATAACGTAAAGGGCAATGATGATGACCGTTGGATTTTTACCGAGGATAATCCTAGTCGTGAATTGTCAACTGTTGCCAACTTGGCTGCTACTTCACGTGTATTGAAGAACTTTAACGATACCTTAAGTGTTCACTGCCTGAACATTGCCAAGGAGGTCTATACCAGAACAAAATGCACTCCTAGTGAATTGTTGTCAAAACTTCATGCTGCTGCCGAGTTGTACATCACTACTCAGTCTCAGGAATATCTGGATTTCATCCTTGCTCAGCAAGAAACTATGGTAAAGGGCATTAGTAGCTGTGGCTGGTATCTTACTCGTGTAGAACAGATGCTGAAAGACAAGAAAGACAAGAAGATTAAGAACTGGATTGCTGCTTATAAAAAGGCATTGGCAGAATACAACAAGCAGGTTGTGGAAACCAGCAAGGAAACTCCATACGGAGTACCTTACCGTCCACATATCTGGGGTGCTGGCTGGGATATCCAGAACTTTGGTTTCCAGCACTATTTCCTGGCAAAGACCTACCCAGAACTGTTTGATGCTGCACCAATGTTCAATGCCTTGAACTTTATATTAGGTTGCCACCCAGGTAGCAATCAGGCTTCATTTGCATCAGGCGTAGGAGCAACTTCTGCTACTGTGGCTTATGGTTTGAATCGTTCCGACTGGAGTTACATCCCTGGTGGTGTTATCTCTGGTACAGCATTGATTCGTCCAGATTTCCCAGAGTTGCTGACCTTCCCATTCCTGTGGCAGCAAACAGAATATGTATTGGGTGGTGGTTCATCACACTACATGTTCCTGGTTCTGGCTGCTCAGCAGATGACAAAGTAATTAATCGAATAATTCCAGCTGCCCGTCGCCTAGCAGGTTAAAAGTCCTGCGGTGATAGGGAGTTGTTCCAAACTCTTTTATGGCTGCCCGATGTTTTTTCGTCGGGTAGCCTTTGTTTTTATTCCAGTCGTAGTTAGGGAATTCCTCGTGCAATTGATTCATGTAATCGTCACGGTAGGTCTTTGCTAAAATGCTGGCAGCAGCAATGCTGAGGTATTTGCCATCGCCTTTCACAATGGTAGAGAAGGGTAGTTTCTTATAAGGGGTAAAGCGATTTCCGTCAATAATAAGATATTGTGGCTGTACTTTAAGTTGCTCTACAGCTCGATGCATGGCCAGAATGGATGCTCTAAGAATATTGATTTGGTCAATCTCTTTCTGATCTACCACACCAACAGCCCAGGCAATGGCATCTCTCTGAATTTCTTCGCGAAGCTCATAACGCTGTTTTTCGGTTAGTTGCTTTGAATCGTTCAGTTTTTCGTTCTGGTAGTCTTTTGGAAGGATAACGGCGGCAGCATATACTGCACCTGCCAAACATCCGCGTCCTGCTTCATCGCAACCAGCCTCTATCAACTCTTCCTGATAAAATGGTTTTAGCATAACATCTATTTATTATTATATATTTCAATTTGTTTCTGAATGTAGTTCTTTAAGCCAGCATCCTCTATAATCTCTATTTCATTTAGCAGACCCATTACAAAGCGGCCTACGCCAATGTAACTGCATACATGGGTAGAATAAATCCAGGTTTCTTCGCTTTCTTGTTCTATCTCGTTGCTTGAAACAAGGTATTCCTCGCGTAGCAGGTGGCAAGCAAGTCGCTTTAGTCGCAAGCGAATGGGAATTAATTCTGTTCCGGAGAAATGGAAAGCATCGGTATAAACATTTCGGTGAAGCGTTCTAAACTCCCAAACAGAATCAAGTACTTCAACATTTTCTATTCTGCTGATCTTGAAGGTTTTGTTCATGCCGCTCTCTAGTTCAAAACACCTGATTTCGGTGTTTCCTGCCAATAGCGCAAAGGGTTCTACTTTTCTGTTACTGGTGGTGCGACTGTGAGCAGAACTATAGTTGTGCAACACTACTTGCCTGCCTTCCTTGATAGCACTATAGAGTGCCTTGTAGTTTTTAGAAAAACGTTCGTCCGATTCCTGGGATGGGATGACCTCGAAATCATAGATTCTGGATAGTTTCCTTAATAGGTAATTGATTTCTGGACTTGGGTGCGAATGACTTTCAAGAATCTTCTTTAGTGTCATTGCCTCGTTTTCTGTGAAGTGTATCAACTCTGTTATCTTATTAAAATAAGGTGAGGATTTGTCCAGGCGATAAATGCCATGCTTGCATTCTACAACAAATCCTAGGTTGCGGAATTCTTCCAGATACCGGTAGATGCTTCTCCACGACATACCCAATTGCTCAACCAATGCATTTACGTCGTAGTTCTTGTTTTGGGTGAGCAGTATTATCATTTGAAGTTGCCTTTCTAGTTTACTGAGCGCCATGATTTCTTCTTTTTGAGTGATTTTACTGCAAATTTAAGTCTTTTTAATAAAACAAGCAAGAAGATTGTCGTATTTTGGCAGTAAAAGGTTCTTCCTTTGCATTGTGAAACAATAAAACACACAGATTATGTTGACAATGAAAAAAGAATTATCAGTAGAATTGAGTTTTGCTAATCGCGTTAAAATTGCGGTTAGCCAGATGGGTGAAGGACTGTCAAACCTTTATAGTGCTGTAATGGAGGAACATGTTTCTGTTTCTCAGTCTTGGAAAATACTGAATGCTTCTTTGGCATTGGTATCGTTGGTGTTCTTGCCTTTTTCTTTGTTGCCACGTTTGGCTATGCTGGGATGGTTTCTTTATGCCTTGCGTGAATGTAAACGTGCCGGACTGAAATAAATAGGACAAAAAGAAGAAGGTATTACAGAAAAAATGCGTAACTTTGCATTCATAAATTGAATAAATTTAAATAGAATAAGATTATGGCAAAGAAAGCGCTTTTGATGATCCTTGACGGATGGGGAATCGGTAACAAGGGTAAGGGTGATGTGATTTTCAACACTCCAACTCCTTACATGGATAGATTGCAGGCAGAGTATCCAAATTCACAGTTGTTGGCTAGCGGTGAGAACGTAGGTCTGCCAGATGGCCAGATGGGTAACTCAGAGGTTGGTCACTTGAATATCGGTGGTGGTCGTATTGTTTACCAGGATTTGGTAAAGATTAACCGTGCTTGTGCCGACAACAGCATCATGCAGAACAAGGAAATCGTTGCTGCTTATTCATATGCAAAGGAAAATGGCAAGAACCTTCATTTGATGGGCTTGACCTCTACAGGTGGTGTTCATAGTTCATTGACTCATCTGTTCAAGTTGATTGACATCGCTAAGGAATATGGTTTGGATGGTCGCACTTTTGTACACTGTTTCATGGATGGCCGTGATACAGATCCAAAGAGCGGAAAGGGATTCATTGGTGATGTAGAAAATCATATGAACGAGGTTAACTGCGGTGCAATTGCTTCAATTATCGGTCGTTTCTACGCAATGGACCGTGACAAGCGCTGGGAGCGTGTTAAGGTTGCATACGACCAGTTGGTAAATGGCGAAGGTAAGCAGTGTGCTGATATGGTTCAGGCAATGCAGGAAAGCTATGATGAAGGCGTAACCGACGAGTTTATCAAGCCAATTGTAAACAGCACTGTTGACGGAACTATCAAGGAAGGTGATGTGGTTATTTTCTTCAACTACCGTAATGACCGTGCTAAGGAGCTGACAATTGTTCTTACTCAGCAGGATATGGAAGAGCAGGGCATGAAGACTATTCCTGGTTTGCAGTACTACTGTATGACTCCATATGATGCTTCTTTCACTGGTGTTCACATCTTGTTCCCTAAAGAGAATGTTACCAATACCTTGGGTGAGTACATTTCTTCAAGGGCTTGAAGCAGTTGCATATTGCAGATACTGAAAAGTATGCGCATGTAACCTTCTCCTTCAATGGTGGCCGTGAAACTCCATACGAGGGTGAGGATAGAATCTTGGTTCCTTCTCCAAAGGTTGCTACTTATGACTTGAAGCCAGAGATGAGTGCTTTCGAGGTTAAGGATAAGCTGGTTGAGGCTATTAATACCCAGCAGTACGACTGGATTGTTGTGAACTATGCAAATGGTGACATGGTAGGTCATACTGGTATCTACGAAGCTGTTGAGAAGGCTGTTAAGGCAATTGACAAGTGTGTTGAGGAAACAGTTGAGGCTGCTAAGGCTAATGATTACGAGGTGATTATCATTGCTGACCATGGCAATGCTGATAATGAGTTGAATGCAGACGGAACTCCAAATACTGCACACTCTTTGAACCCTGTTCCATGTATCTATGTTACCTCAAAAAAGGATGCAAAGATTGAGGATGGTATCTTGGCAGACGTTGCTCCAACTATTCTTCACATTATGGGATTGGAGCAGCCTGCAGAGATGACAGGCAAGAACTTGATTAAGTAATTTTATTATGCAAAATAAGCACGGGTTGCACTATTTGGGGCAATCCGTGTTTCTTTTTATATACTATGATTCAGATAGATGATGTAATCGTATCACTGGATATGCTTGAGAACAAATTCTGTTGTGATTTGGATGCATGTAAAGGTGAATGCTGTATTGAAGGAGATGCTGGAGCCCCTGTAGAATTGGAGGAGGTTGAGCAGCTGGAGGAAGTGCTAGATGTGATTTGGGATGATTTAAGTCCCGAAGCACAGGCTGTTATAGACAAACAAGGGGTGGTTTATACTGATGAAGAAGGTGATTTGGTAACAAGTATCGTTAATGGGAAAGACTGTGTTTTTACTTGTTATGATGAAAAAGGCATGTGTTATTGTGCTATAGAAAAAGCATACCGTGCAGGAAAGACTACTTTCTATAAACCAGTTTCATGTCACTTGTATCCTGCCAGAATTAAAGATTTAGGTATGTATAAAGGGGTTAATTACCATAAGTGGGATGTATGTAAGGCTGCGGTATTGAAAGGCGAGGCTTTGAATCTTCGTGTTTATCAATTCCTGAAAGAACCGCTAATTCGTAAATTCGGGCAAGCATGGTATGATGAACTGGATGATGCCGTAAAAGAGTTGCTTGACCGAAAGATGATAAAATAAAAAAAAGCGCCGGCATATATCAGAAATCACTTCTTTTGGCCGGCGCGAGAATATATGTAAGAATTGAATGTATATTCTTCTTAGTTATGCATCAATGTTAGCATAAGTTGCATTACGTTCAATGAAATCACGACGTGGTGCTACATCATCACCCATCAACATCGAGAATACATAGTCGGCAGCAGCTGCATTTTCAATGCTAACTTGCTTTAAATAGCGGGTTTCAGGATTCATAGTGGTATCCCACAGCTGCTCTGGGTTCATTTCACCCAAACCTTTGTATCGCTGTGTGTGAATACTAGATTCGCTTCCTTCGCCATAGGTGTCGATAAAGCGCTGGCGATCCTCGTCGGTATAGCAGTATTCACGAACCTTTCCCTTTGTGCAAAGATACAAAGGTGGCTGTGCGATATACAGATAGCCATCCTGAATCAACTGTGGCATGTATCTGTAGAACAAAGTCATGATCAAGGTTCCAATATGTGCACCATCCACATCGGCATCGGCCATGATGATGATTTTGTGGTAACGCAGCTTTTCAAGGTTTGCTTCCTTGCTATCTGCGCCATTTACGCCATAGCGAATACCTAAAGCCTGAATGATGTTGTTTACTTCGTCACTTTCAAATGCCTTGTGCCACATAACACGTTCTACGTTCAGAATCTTACCACGTAGTGGAAGAATAGCTTGAGTCAAACGGCTACGTCCCTGCTTTGCAGAACCGCCTGCAGAATCTCCCTCGACAAGGAACAACTCGCATTTTGCTGGATCTTTTTCTGAGCAGTCTGCCAATTTACCAGGTAAACCGCCTCCACTCATAGGACTCTTGCGCTGGACGCTTTCACGAGCTTTTCGGGCTGCAATACGTGCTGTTGCTGCAAGAATTACCTTCTTAACAATCATTTCTGCAGCCTTTGGATGCTCTTCCAGATAGTAGTTCAGGGCTTCGCTAACAGCAGATCGAACAGCACCTGCAATTTCGCTGTTACCTAACTTTGTCTTTGTCTGACCTTCAAACTGTGGTTCTGATACCTTGACAGAAATAACGGCAATCAAACCTTCACGGAAGTCTTCTGGTGCAATTTCAATTTTTGCACGCTCGATTTCCTTCTTGAAATTGTCTTCTGCGTATTTCTTCAGTACACTTGTAAGTGCAGCACGGAAACCAGCCTCGTGAGTACCACCTTCAATGGTGTTAATGTTGTTTACATAAGAATGTAAGTTCTCACGGTAGCCTGTATTGTACATGATGGCTGCCTCGACAGGAGTGCCTTGCTTTTCTGTGTTCAGATAGATAACATCGTCTACCAAAGGAATATTTGTTGAATTAAGGAAACGAACGAATTCCTTAACGCCTTCTTCAGAGTGGAATGTTTCTCTGCGTGGAGTTCCATCCTCATTGGCACCTTCTACATTAGTACGCACGTCTGTTAGACTAATGGTAATACCTTTGTTTAGGTATGCCAATTCGCGCATACGATTGGCTAGTACGCTGTAATCGTATTCAGAAACGGTGAAGATGCTGTCGTCTGGCCAGAACTGCTGACGTGTACCGTTTAATTCTGTTTCGCCAACGACTTTAACATCGTAAAGAGGCTTTCCGCATGAGTATTCTTGCTGGTAAATTTTACCATTGCGGAATACCTGGGTAAGCATGTGGGTTGAAAGAGCATTTACGCAAGATACACCAACAC
>JAGHTY010000007.1 GCA_018065125.1 Candidatus Minthousia equi | reverse complement strand
GTACTATGGTGGTGCGCGTGGTTTGCGCAATTTCGTTGAGATTACCTTGGGCCGTGGTGTTGGTTGCGGTTTGGTTATCAACGGTCAGCTGGTTTATGGTGCTGATGGCAATGCCGGAGAGTTCGGTCACATTTGTGTTCGCCCAGAAGGACGTCAGTGTGGATGTGGATTGATTGGCTGTGTCGAGGCATATTGTTCTGCCAGTGGCGTAGTGAATACCGCACGCCAGCTTTTGATGGAATCAGATAAGGAAAGCCTGCTTTCAAGCGTAGATATCAATGCCATGACATCTTATGATTTGTATGATGCAGCATTGAAGAACGATCCTATTGCCATCGAGGCATTCAAGGAAATGGGTAGAGTAATGGGCGAGGGCTTTGCACATCTGGTTAACCTGCTGTCGCCAGAGGCTATCATTCTTCAGGGTGGTATGGTAAAGACTTCTGATTTCTGGATCGACATAGCTCAGGAAACTATGCTTGAGCATGTGTTGCCAGTATTCCGTGAGAATATATCACTTTCAGTGTCAGAGTTGAACAATAAGGATGCTGCTCTGCTGGGTGCTGCAGCGTTCGCCTGGGAATTGAAGGAATATAAGTTGTTTGTCTAATCACATTATTCATAAGTAATGCCATCTCAATTGTTTGAGGTGGCATTTTTTTTGTGCTTTTCTTTGAAAAGTAGTGAATTTGTACTACCTTTGCGCCCATATTCATAGAATATGAAGGTTAAGGAAGTAGTGAACGCCCTTGAACAGTTCGCGCCTCTGCCTTTGCAAGACAGCTATGATAATGCCGGATTGCAATTAGGACTGACAGATGCGGAAGTTTCAGGGGCATTATTGTGTCTTGACGTCACCGAAGACGTTATTGCCGAGGCTGTTCGCTTGGGCTGTAACCTCATTGTGTCACATCATCCACTTATTTTCCGTGGCGTGAAATCCATCACTGGGAAAAACTACGTAGAGCGTTGCATCATGAAGGCTTTGCAGCAAGGAATCGTGATTTTCTCTGCTCATACCAATCTCGACAATGCACCTCAGGGTGTTAGTTTCAAGATGGCACAGAAACTAGGGCTTCGCGATGTGCAGGTGCTCGATCCGCTTCCTTCTTCACTTTCACAGCAGGCAGGTGCCGGTGTAATTGGCGTATTGCCATCACCCATGGGGCAGCAAGCATTCCTGGCTCTCTTGAAAGAGACGTTCCAGGTGGGATGCGTGCTTCACAGTTCTGCTACCGACCACCTTATATATAAGGTGGCACTTTGCGGTGGAGCAGGCTCGTTCCTCTCGGAACAGGCACAGCAACAAGGTGCCGATGCCTTTGTCACCGGAGAAATCAAGTACCACGATTTCTTCAACCATGATGATATTTTGCTGGCAGCCATCGGTCATTATGAAAGTGAACAATATACAATGGAAATATTTAAATCAATCTTAGGTGAGGCATTCCCACAGCTGCCTGTATGGCAAACTACGGTGAATACCAATCCAATAAACTATTTTTGAAATATGGCAAAAGAAAAGAAAGATCCAAGTGAGTACACTGTGGAGGAAAAGCTGAAGGCGCTGTATAGCTTGCAGACCATGCTTTCAGAGATTGACAAGATCAAGACCCTTCGTGGTGAACTTCCTCTTGAGGTTCAGGACCTGGAAGATGAGATCGAGGGTTTGAACACCCGCATTGAGAAGCACAACAACGAAATCGAGGAGATTCGTGCTGCTATCAATGAAAAGCGTGGTGACATTGCAGAGGCTGAGGCTTTGATCGAACGTTACAAGGAGCAGTTGGATAACGTACGTAACAACCGTGAGTATGACACCTTGACAAAGGAAATCGAGTTCCAGTCATTGGAGGTTGAGTTGGCTACAAAACGTATCCGCGAGGGTAACAAGGCAATTCAGGATAAGTTGGCAGATGTTGCTGCTTACCGCCAGACATTGGAAGAGCGCAAGGAAGATCTTGATGCAAAGCGCACAGAACTGGAAGAGATCGTTGAGGAAACCAAGGCAGAAGAAGAAAAGCTTCGCGAGAAGGCTCGCAGCCTGGAACTCACCATCGAACCACGTCTGCTCACTGCTTTCAAGCGCATTCGTAAGGCTTCACGCAATGGTTTGGGTGTTGTTTACGTTCAGCGCGATGCTTGTGGTGGCTGTTTCAACAAGATTCCACCTCAGCGCCAGTTGGATATCCGTCAGCGCAAGAAAATCATCGTTTGTGAATACTGTGGTCGTATCATGGTCGATCCTGAATTGGCAGGCGTAAAGATCGAGGCTCCAGAGGAGAAGCCACGTACCAAGAAGCGTGGTATCCGTCGCAAGTCAGCCGAGGAAGAGTAAATAGTTCGCTAGACAACAATATAAAAGAGGTGTTTCCAATTAGAAAGCACCTCTTTTTTTAGACAACAGGCAATTTGGCTCTGCTCTCTTCTCAGACCAATTTTGTCCGTTGTCTGTTGTCCGTTGTCCGTTGTCTGTCGCTGTAGGCGACTACTCACAACTCACAATATTCCGGAATACTCTCCAGAAACTGGAAAGACTGCGAGTCATAGTCCATTTTGCAGCAAAAATGCTTTTTGCCATTAGATACAACCAGATAATCCACGTGCAGCACCATGTTGTAGCGGGTAATCTGGTTGAATGTTTTCTGTGATATGCTCACGTGTGGGGCCTTGTATTCGATAATCATTCTAGGAGTGAGCTGGTGGTTATACACCACAGTGTCGCAGCGCTTGCTGGTACCGTTTAGCGAAATCTGCACTTCGTTTCCCATCAATGCCTCGGGGTAGCCCTTTTCCTCAATCAGAAAATGCACGAAGTTCTGCCTAACCCATTCCTCGGGGGTGAGGTTCACAAAGCGTTTCCTCAGCCGGCAATAGATACTGCGCAGTCCGTTCACTTCCTTGATTTGAGGTTCAAAAATTTTCATGAATGAAAAAAATAATGTAAGTTTGCATTCCGTTGCAAAGATAATGCAAAAATACCAAAATGGCAAAGCAAGAGTTAACATATGAATCGGTAGTTCGCAGCGTGCAGAATCGCGAATTCAAACCCATCTATTACCTGATGGGTGAAGAGTCTTATTATATAGATAGGATTTCGGATTATATCGCGTCTCAGGTGCTTACCGAGGAACAGAAGGATTTCAACCTTACGGTGATGTATGGTTCAGACACCAATATTGCCAATGTGCTAACTGCTGCCAAGCGTTTCCCCATGATGAGCGATTACCAGGTGGTAATTGTGAAGGAGGCGCAGAATCTTAAAAATATCGATGACCTTAGTTTCTATCTCAAGAAACCACAACCTCAGACCATCCTGGTGTTCTGTCATAAGAATGGCGTTCTCGACAGAAGGAAGAAAGTGATTGCCGATGTAGAACGTGTGGGTGTGCTGTTTGAGTCGAAGAAACTGCGCGATTACCAATTGCCAGCTTTCATTGTGAACTATGTGCGTAATCACAAATCAAGCATCGACGAAAAGGCTGCTGTTTTGCTGGCAGAATTCATTGGTTCCGACTTGAACCGCATGGCAGGTGAGATAGATAAACTGATGATGTCAATGCCCGAAGGGCAGTCTAGAATCACGCCCGAACTTATCGAGAGGAACATTGGGGTGAGCAAGGAATTCAATTCCTTCGAACTGCGAAGTGCGCTGATTGAGAAGGATGTTCTGAAAGCAAATCGCATTGCGAAATATTTTAACGAAAATTCTAAGGCAAATCCGATACAAAAAACACTTGCCACATTATTCGGATTTTTCTCTAATTTGATGCTCGCGCATTATGCGCCAGAAAAATCAGAATCTGGCGTGATGGAAATCCTGGGAATGCGACAGAGTTGGCAGGTGAAGGAATATATGGCAGCCATGCGTGTGTACAGTGCACGTAAAACCATGAACATAATTTCCGCTATTAGGCAAACAGATGCCAAGTCGAAAGGTGTGGGAAACAGCTCCATTTCTGATGGTGATCTGCTACGGGAATTAATCTATTATATTTTGCACTGATTTTCTATCCATATAGGCCGGTTCCAATTAGGAATCGGCTTTGTTTTTGCCTTGTTTTTATAGTCATTTTTGCTAAATCTAGCGTGTTTTTATCTAGATTGCCATAATTATAGAACAGGCTTTTTTACCATCTTCTTTCACATAATTAGTGATTTACGGTCTTTTTTACCATGCTGAGATTTCGATGAAATTTCAAATTTTATGGATGATTCTAGATATTAGAATTTTTCTAAAAAATGACTTTTTCTAAAATTACAAATTTAGCTTTCACATTTGTTTGCATTTTGCTTCTTGAATTTAGTTTTATAAACCTACGACTGTGAATTAATAAAGTTGAATTTACGGTCAATTCATTATAATAAACCCTTGCTAATTTAAATACATAAAATTTACGATTAAAAACATAAATCCCAACATTGACATTTATGAATGTATAAACATACCTATAAATTAGCATACTATAAGTGCTTATAATCCAATTATATAGGTTGTGTTGTGATTCTAAAGTAGAAAGATTTGCTGCATATTAGCCCTCTTTTTCTGCATAAAAGTGTAAACAAACCAAAAATCTGCGTAAACAACTATAAAAGAACCAGTTTCTTATATAATTTTGCCAAAGCGCTTATTTATGGGCGTTTTAGAATGCATTTAGGTATTTATATTTATGAACATAAATTACGTCGCGACAAACTGAATTGCGTTTAATTTATATAAATGTAAAATGTAAAATTTAGATTTAAAAATATCAATTTATTTTCTTGTATTGTCGAAAAAATCGTTTTACCTTTGTAAACCGAAAAAACAAGCTGATTTTTGTCCTTTGTGGCGGAAACCAACAATAACACCCTAAAAGATTTGTATGAACAATCGAATTAAACAAATCCTGGATTACACAGGAATGAACCAAAATGAGTTCGCAGATCGCATTGCAGTATCTAGTGCAACGCTGTCGAATATTCTAAAAGGAAAATCAAATGCCACGCTACCTATTGTAATGAGTATCCGTGCCAGTTTTCCCGAACTGAATTTCGACTGGTTGCTTGAAGGCAAAGGTGAAATGCTAAAGTCTGATACACCTGCTTCAGAAGTGATTGTAAATACCGATAACGCAACGCAGAATGCTGTCGATGCAGCTGCAGCGATGTCTCAGTTTCCTGGCGATTTATTCTCGGCAGCGCCTAATTATGGTTATGCACCGTCAGGAACCCAGAATTTGCCTAAAAATTCTCCCCTGCAAACCATGAATTCTAACCGTGTTCGTGAGCACGAAATCTCGCAAAGTGCGAAAATAATTGATAAACCACAACGCAAGATTAAAGAGATACGCGTGTTTTTCGACGATGATACCTTCGAGGTTTTTGTTCCTTCTAAGGGATAATTTTTACTAATTATGTTAGTTTAAATTTTGCACTCCAAGTGTCTTGCTGTATCTTTGTGCAAAATTCGAAATTTTAGGTAAAATGAAAAAACACATATTAGATTTAACCGTTGCAGAGAATGTGGCCGTTCAAGAACGCTATGTTCTTTTGAAGCTCACGCAAGAGGAGCCGCTGCCAGAAATGGCACCCGGACAGTTTGCCGAGCTGAGGGTTGACGGATCAAAGAATACTTTTCTTCG
Source organism: Candidatus Minthousia equi (assembly GCA_018065125.1). Taxonomy (GTDB): domain Bacteria; phylum Bacteroidota; class Bacteroidia; order Bacteroidales; family Bacteroidaceae; genus Minthousia; species Minthousia equi. The sequence goes on along the minus strand of JAGHTY010000007.1, from coordinate 1,547 downwards.
CCGACCTATTTCTATCAATTACGTAGATAAAGAGAAAAACCAGGTGTGGTTCCTGGTAGCTAAGGTAGGAGAAGGAACGCAGGCGCTTGCGCGCGTACGCGAGGGTGAGACGATAAATGTAGTGCTTCCGCTTGGAAATGGCTTCAGCATGCCCGAGAATGCCTCAGAAAAGGTTCTTTTGGTAGGTGGAGGCGTTGGCGTGGCTCCACTTTTGTATTTCGGTCTGTGCTTAAAGCAAGCTGGTATACAGCCTAGCTTCCTTCTTGGAGCAAAAAAAGAGTCGGAACTTATTGAATTAGAGTTGTTTAAGCAGATTGGAGATGTTTATACAACTACCGAAGATGGATCGCATGGAGAGCAGGGATTTGTTACCCAGCACTCTATTTTGAACCAGATTAAGTTTGATAGAATCTCAACCTGCGGTCCAAAACCAATGATGGTATCTGTTGCTAAATATGCTAAAAATCAAGGAATTAAGTGCGAGGTTTCACTTGAAAACAAGATGGCATGTGGCGTGGGTGCCTGCCTTTGCTGTGTAGAAAACACCCTGGGAGGGCACAAGTGTGTGTGCAAGGATGGTCCTGTATTTAATATCAATGACTTATTATGGCAGATTTAAGCGTAAAAATAGGTGATTTGCAGTTGTCAAATCCCGTAATGACAGCCTCTGGTACATTTGGCTATGGTGTTGAATTTCAAGACTTTGTAAACCTTGAAGAGATAGGTGGAATCATTGTGAAAGGCACTACTCTGAACCATCGCGAGGGTAATCCATACCCACGTATGGTAGAAACCCCAAGCGGAATGCTGAATTGTGTGGGTCTTCAGAACAAGGGTGTGGACTATTTTTGTGAACATATCTATCCTACAATCAAGGACATACGTACCAATATGATTGTGAATGTGTCGGGTTCAAGTGTTGAGGATTATGTTGCAACTGCCGAGAAAATCAATGAGTTAGATGCTATTCCTGCCATCGAATTGAACATTTCTTGCCCTAATGTTAAGTCGGGTGGCATGGCATTTGGTGTTACCTGTGAAGGTGCTTCAGAGGTGGTTAAGGCTGTTAGAAAAGCCTATAAGAAGACTTTAATTGTAAAACTTTCTCCAAATGTAACCGACATTGCTTCAATTGCCAAGGCAGTAGAGGCAGAAGGTGCTGATTCTGTATCTCTGATCAATACTTTGATGGGTATGGTTATAGATATCGAAAAACGTATCCCTACTCTTAGTATTAATACGGGTGGTATGAGTGGTCCTGCTGTGCGTCCTGTTGCAGTTCGTATGGTATGGCAGGTTGCTAATGCTGTGAATATTCCTGTAATTGGTTTGGGCGGTATTATGAATGCTCACGATGCTATCGAGTTTTTGATTGCAGGTGCTTCTGCTATTGAAATTGGTACTGCAAACTTTATTGATCCTGCTATTACGGTAAAAGTAAAGAATGGTATTAATGACTGGTTAGATGCGCATGGTTGCAAGTCGATAAGTGAGATTGTTGGTACTTTGAAAAGTTATTGATAATCAGTTTAATCAGTATTTTATTG
>JAGHTY010000210.1 GCA_018065125.1 Candidatus Minthousia equi | reverse complement strand
TGCCATCACTTTCCAGATATGACCGGCAGCAATAATGATGAAGAAATAGCTGGAGAAAGCCCACACTATTGCACCCAAGGCAGCCATCCACACACGGAAATCAAAGGCCCTAAGCAGGATATAGAATCCTAGCATCAAGGCAAATACATACCAAACGTAATCTGGCAGATAAAGATGGTATAAACCTACCACTTTATTGAAAGCATCGGTAGAATCGTAGCTTGGCGAAATCTGGTAAGTAGGCATACCGCCAAACAAGGCGTTTGTCCAACGTGTGCGCTCACCTGTTGTTTCATGGAAATCACTAGCTTCCTTTCCTGCACCAACACCTTCCTCAGAATCGTGCTGAAACAGCACTCGATCCTGGGTTACAGCTGGCCAGAAATAAGTCACCGACAATACTATAAATGCTAACACTGCGATTAAATCTGGCAGTAGTTTCTTCAAATCCTTCATCTTGTTCAAATTTTGGTTGCAAAGATAGCGAATTTCCGCTAATTTTTGTATCTTTGTAGCGATAATATATATAAGAAAAGCAACATGAAGATTGGAATCATAACGGCAATGAATGCCGAGAAAGAGCAGATTGTTAAATTGCTGGACAACCCTACCGAACATAAAGAAGGTAACTACCTTTATATCGAGGGCGTTCTGAACAATAACGAACTGGTTATCATGGAAAGCGGCATTGGTAAGGTTAATGCTGCCATTGGCGCTGTGGAACTTATCAAGACATATCATCCCGACTGCATCATCAGCACCGGAGTTGCAGGTGGCATTGATGCCCGACTGAGCGTAATGGATGTGGTAGTAAGCGACAGAATTGTTTACCATGATGTGTACTGTGGTGAAGGGAATGCTTTTGGCCAGGTTCAGGGATTACCTTTGTATTTCCCTTGTAATAAGTTATTGCTCGACTGTGCCACAAGTATTGATGCGCCAGATACCACTATCATTGGAGGTTTGATCTGTTCTGGCGACAAATTCATCTCCGACCCAGGAACCTTATATAC
>JAGHTY010000079.1 GCA_018065125.1 Candidatus Minthousia equi | reverse complement strand
CGTTATGAAATGCTGGATGTGGTTATCATTGATGGCCGTGCTCGGGGAATCATTGCAAAGAACCTTATCACTGGTAAGTTGGAGCGCTTCAGTGCTAACGCAGTAGTTATTGCTACTGGTGGTTATGGTAACACCTATTTCTTGTCAACCAACGCTATGGGTTGTAACGTAACAGCAGCAATGTCTTGCTACCGTAAGGGTGCGTACTTTGCAAATCCTTGCTACGATCAGATTCACCCAACTTGTATCCCTGTACATGGCGACAAGCAGTCTAAGCTGACCTTGATGTCAGAGTCACTGCGTAATGATGGTCGTATCTGGGTACCAAAGAAGTTGGAGGATGCCAAGGCATTGCAGGCAGGTACCAAGCAAGGTTTTGAAATTCCAGAAGAGGATCGTGACTACTACCTGGAACGTCGTTACCCAGCATTCGGTAACTTGGTTCCACGTGATGTTGCTTCACGTGCTGCAAAGGAACGTTGCGACAAGGGCTTCGGCGTAAACAATACCGGTTTGGCAGTGTTCTTGGATTTCTCAGAATCTATTCAGCGTTTAGGTATTGACGTTGTTCTACAGCGTTATGGTAACTTGTTCGACATGTACGAGGAAATCACCGACGTTAACCCAGGTGAAAAGCGCTTGAGCAAGGACGGTATCGACTACTATAATCCAATGATGATCTTCCCTGCTATCCATTACACCATGGGTGGTATTTGGGTTGACTACGAGTTGATGACAACAATTCCAGGTCTGTTCGCAATTGGTGAGTGTAACTTCTCTGACCATGGTGCAAACCGCTTGGGTGCTTCTGCTTTGATGCAGGGCTTGGCAGATGGTTATTTCGTATTGCCATACACCATCCAGAATTACTTGGCAGATCAGGCTATCTGGCCTCGTATCAGTACTGATGCTCCAGAATTTGCCGAGGTTGAAAAGGCTACCGAGGATCGTATTCAGAAGTTGATGAACATCAAGGGTAAGCGTTCTGTAGATTCTATCCACAAGGAATTGGGTCTTATCTGCTGGGAGTACATCGGCATGGGTCGTACCAAGGAAGGTTTGGAAACCGGTATCAAGAAGATCGACGAGTTACGCAAGGAATTCGATACAAACCTGTTTATCCCAGGCGAGCGTGATGGTTTGAATGTAGAGTTGGATAAGGCTATCCACCTTGACGACTTCATCACCATGGGTAAGCTGATTGCCTATGATGCATTGAGTCGTGAGGAATCTTGCGGTGGTCACTTCCGTGAAGAGCACCAGACCGAGGAAGGCGAGGCAAAGCGTGATGATGCAAACTTCTTCTATGTAGGCTGCTGGGAGTACAAGGGCGAAGGCCAGGCACCAGAGCTTATCAAGGAGCCTCTGGAGTACGAAGCAATCAAGGTACAAACTCGTAACTATAAGAACTAAACTACTATGGCAAAAAATATTTCATTCACTATAAAGTATTGGAAGCAGAATGGCCCAAAGGATAAAGGCCATTTCGAGCAGCATAACATGAAGGATATTCCAGATGATACTTCATTCCTGGAAATGCTGGATATCTTGAACGAGGAGCTCATCAACGAAGGCAAGGAACCATTCGTATTTGACCATGACTGCCGTGAGGGTATCTGCGGTATGTGTTCATTGTATGTAAACGGTACTCCACACGGAAAGACCGAACGTGGCGCTACTACCTGTCAGTTGTACATGCGTAAGTTTAAGGATGGTGATGTTATCACCGTTGAGCCATGGCGCAGTGCTGGTTTCCCAGTAATCAAGGACTGTATGGTAGATCGTACAGCATTTGATAAGATCATCCAGGCTGGTGGTTATACCACTGTTCGTACTGGTGCACCTCAGGATGCAAATGCTATCCTTATCCCTAAGCAGGATGCAGATGAGGCAATGGATTGCGCTAGCTGTATTGGTTGTGGTGCATGTGTTGCTGCATGTAAGAATGGTTCAGCCATGCTGTTTGTGTCATCAAAGGTTAGCCAGTTGGCATTGTTGCCACAGGGTCGTCCAGAGGCAGCTAAGCGTGCTAAGGCAATGGTAGCAAAGATGGATGAACTGGGCTTTGGTAACTGTACCAATACCCGTGCTTGCGAAGCAGTTTGTCCAAAGTGCGAAACCATTAGCAATATTGCTCGCCTGAACCGCGAGTTCATCAAGGCTAAGCTGAAAGACTAAATAAGACATAATAGAGACGCAGAGACGCAAAGATACAATGCTTTGCGACTTTGCGTCTTTATCAATAAATTTTGTGACTCTGAGTCTCTGCGACTTTACGTCTTCTAAATCAATATGAGCGTTACTGTATTACCTGTAACCACAAAGAGGGAAAGAAAACTTTTCATCAACTTCAACTACCAGCTTTATAAGGACAGTCCTTATGCTGTTCCCGAGCTGTATAGCGATGTTGACCAGACCCTTCATCTCCAGAAAAATCCATCGCTTCGCGGGTGTCGTCTGCAGTTGTTTCTGGCATGGAAAGATGGGGAAGTAGTGGGTCGTGTGGCCGCCATATTGCAAAAACATGCCAACCAACGTTGGAACACTCGTAACGTGCGCTTTGGTTGGATAGATTTCATTAATGATGTTCATGTGGCCGAAGCCTTACTTACCGCTGTGGCACAGTGGGGACGCCAGCATGGAATGACTCACATCCAGGGTCCTATGGGTATTACCGACATCGATCCCGAAGGTATGCTCATTCAAGGATTTGATTGCCTTGGCACCATGAGCAGTATCTACAACTATGATTATTACCCTCAGCTTCTTGAACAGTTAGGATTCTGCAAGGAAACCGATTGGGTAGAGATGAAGATGGACATCCCTGCGCAGGTACCTGATAAGTATGCACGTGTTAGTCAGTTGTGTATGCAGCGCTATGGTCTGCAAGTGCTTACCCTTAAAAGTGGAAAGGAACTTATCACCAAGGGTTATGGAAAGCAAATGTTCCAGATTATCAACGAAAGCTATGCCCCCCTGTTTGGCTACAGTCAGTTAAATTCCGAGGCTATTGATGCTTATGTGAAGAAATTCAGTCAGTTCTTGGATCCACGCATGGTTTGTGGTGTACTGGATACAGAAGGTCACCTCATTGCCGTAGGTGCCAGCATGCCAAGTATTGCGCGTGCGCTACAGAAGGCACAGGGACATCTTTGGCCTACTGGATGGTATCATTTGCTTCGCAGCCTCAAGTTCCGTCACGAAGAGGGCGTGGAACTATTATTGATAGGTATCTTGCCACAGTGGCAGCAAAAGGGCGTTACAGGCATCATTTTCAATCACCTCATCCAGGTTTACCAGCAGATGCATTTTAAGTGGGCTGAAACAAACTGGATGCTCGAGGACAATGCCAAGGTGCTTACCCAGTGGCAGTACCTCAATCCTCAAATCATCAAGCGCCGTAGGTGCTATATTAAGAAGATTTAATCCTTTTGTTTTCCCTTGCCAAAGTAAGAGTGGAAATCGTGATAAATTCATACGAGTGAGTTTATTTTCTATTTGTTTCATTTTGTTTGAGCGAAAAAGGGTTTGTTATTACTGTCCTACACCTTTTCCGTGCTTACGGAATACTTTTTCCGTAGTAACGTAAAACAATGCCATAATAGAAGATCCATCTCGATCATAATAGACGATCAGGATAGGTCGTAATAAATGTCTGTTCTTTGTTATTTATAATATAAAAGTAGTTACAACCAGAGTTGTAATTATGATAGTGTGTAGGAAATATTTGCATTTAGTTGAGAGGAAAGCAAAATTTCCTAGGGAAACATTAGGTTTGTTGTTTTATTTCCTTACCTTTGTGCCCGAATGGAGAAACTGCTTCATTTTCTTTGGGCAAACAAAATGTTGCCCCTGAAAATGCTGCGTACCACGCAAAGCCAGCCACTAGAGGTTATTGACCTCGGAATACATAATACTAATGCAGGACCAGATTTCCTTAATGCAAAGATTAAGATTGGTTCTACTATTTGGGTGGGGCATGTTGAAATACATGTTGCATCTTCTGATTGGTACAAACACCAGCATCATCACAATCCCGCATACGACATGGTTGTATTGCATGTAGTGCAATGCGCCGATAAAGAAGTATTCAATAGCAGAGGTGAAAGTATTCCTCAGCTTGAGATTTCTGTTCCTTCTTATATACTAGACAAATACGAGTCTTTTCAAAAGAATAATTCCCTGTTTTCTTGCAAGGATGTAGTGAAAAATCTGCCTCGGTTGATTGTGCACGCATGGTTGGATGCCTTATGTTGTGAACGTTTGGAGCAACGTGCAGAACAGGTTTACGAGCGCCTTCGTAAACAAGAATATAATTGGGAGGGATGTTTGTTTGTTACTTTAGCCCGTAATTTTGGTTTTGGACTGAATGGCGATGTTTTTGAGTCATGGGCTTATTCTATCCCATTTCATGCCATTGAAAAGCACAGAGATAATTTGCTGCAAGTTGAAGCGCTGTTTTTGGGTCAGGCAGGACTGTTAGATGAAAGATGTATTGCAGAAAAGAACAAGGCTGCTGTTCTAAGTGATGCTTATTATAATGGGTTGAAAAGAGAATATGCTTTTCTGGCACGCAAGTTTAACCTGAATCCTATTCCTTATTATTACTGGAAATTCTTGAGGATAAGACCTGCTAGTTTTCCACACAGGCGTATAGCACAATTGGCTTATCTGTATCACAGCAAGGAGATAAAGCTGTCAAATCTTTTAGAGATGGATAGCATTAACGATATAAATAAGTTAATTACTCTACAAACCAGCAATTACTGGAAGGCGCATACACAATTCGGTATTTCTACTAGGGTCTCACAGAGCAAACCAACAAGTAGCACTATGCTATTGATAGCCCTAAATACAGTAGTACCTATTATATATGCATTTGGAAAGTATAGATTAACTGATCTGTATAAAGACAAGGCCTATAGATTATTGCAAGGATATCCTGCCGAAAACAATTCAATTATCAGAAGCTGGGAGCAATGTGGAATCAAACCATCTCATGCTGCCGATTCACAGGCCCTTATTCACTTGAAAAAAGAATATTGCGAGAAGAAAAAATGCTTGCAATGTCGTTTTGGATATGAGGTGCTAAGAGGTCGTTTCACAATAGTCAATGAGTCGACAAGTCAACCCTCCAATTATGGAAAGTCAGATATAAGAAACAGAAAGAAAATATGAAAGAAATATCCGAACAAGAAATCCTCTGCTGTTTGGCACTAAACAATTTGCCATCAATAGGTCCACTTACTGCATTGCGTTTATATAAAACTGCAGGAAGCGCTTCTAGTATTTTAGAACATAGTCAAGATATCTGCTCAATTATGCCAGATGCTCAGCCTGCTTTTGTTGAAATTATCAGACAGATGCCAACGTATGTGGATGAGGCTCGTAGAGAATTGGATTTTATTCAAAAATACCAAATACAGTGCTTGTGCTATAAGGATGAAGACTATCCTATGAGGCTAAAGGAATGCGAAGATGCCCCCTTGCTATTGTTTTGCAAAGGGAATATACAATTGAATGTGCAGCATGTGGTGTGTGTGGTAGGTACACGTATTTGTACGGAATATGGCAGAGATTTTTGTCGCCATTTTATGGAGGACTTGTCGCTGCTCATGCCCGATACGTTGATTGTGAGTGGTTTGGCATACGGCATAGATATCAATGCTCATGTTCGTGCATTGGAAAATAATCTGCCTACAGTTGCAGTCTTGGCACATGGATTGGACAGAATCTATCCATACGCACATAGAACTGTTGCAAAACAGATGATAGAGTCGGGTGGCTTGGTAACAGAATACCCCAGCCTAACTAATCCCGACCCTTATAATTTTGTACGCAGGAATAGAATTGTTGCAGGTCTTTCGGATGCATGTGTTGTTGTGGAGAGTCGCGAAAAAGGAGGTTCTCTAATAACTGCCGAGTTGGCCAATGGCTATAATCGTGAAGTCTTTGCTGTGCCAGGTAGAGTTTTTGACTCCCAATCAGTAGGTTGTAATCATCTAATTCAGCAAAACAAGGCGATTCTCTTAAACGAAGCATCTGATTTTCTTGAGTATATGAGATGGACAGATAAAAAGAAGAAAACTATTCAGCGTGAACTGTTTCCCGAACTGACGCCCGACCAGCAGATTCTGGTAAAAGCACTGCAAGGAAAAGAAGAGGTTTCAATGAATACATTGATAGAGCAAACAGGTTTTCCGGTTCAGAAAACCACAATGCTATTGCTGGAAATGGAGATGAAAGGATTGGTAAAAACACTGGCGGGATTGCATTACCGCTTGCTGGATTAATGCGCGCCCCCATACGCGCATATAAACGCGCATATAATAGGACAAATAAAAATGTTTTGGCATGAAAAATTAAAAAAATATTTTTTTTTGCAGTTTTTTCTATTATAAGGTGTATTGTTTACACTTTTTTCTCTACTTTTGCCACCCGAAAACAAAAAATGTAATCAAATATGCAGAAAAATCTGGTAATTGTAGAGAGCCCCGCCAAGGCAAAAACCATTGAAAAGTTCCTTGGTGCCGACTATAAGGTTATGTCCAGCTATGGCCATATTCGTGATTTGAAGAAGAAAGAATTCAGCATTAATACAGATACCTTTATTCCTGAGTACGAAATTCCAGAAGACAAGCTGAAACTGGTTGACGACCTGAAGAAGAACGCACGACAGGCACAGACAGTTTGGTTGGCATCCGATGAGGACCGCGAAGGAGAGGCTATCTCATGGCACCTGAGCGAGGTGCTGGGACTGAACCCTGTTACTACTAAGCGAATCGTTTTCCACGAAATTACCAAGAATGCTATTCTGCAGGCTATTGAGAATCCACGTAGCATAGACCAGAACCTGGTGAACGCACAGCAGGCACGACGTGTGCTTGACCGTATCGTGGGATTTAAGCTGAGTCCTGTTCTGTGGAAAAAGGTAATGCCATCACTCAGTGCCGGACGTGTGCAGAGTGTGGCTGTGCGACTGATCGTGGATCGCGAACGTGAGATAATGAACTTCAAGAGTGAAAGTTCTTTCCGTGTTAGTGCTGTGTTCCTGGTACCTGATGGTGACAAGACCGTAGAACTGAAGGCTGAACTACAGAATCGTTTCAAGACACGTGAGGAGGCAGTAGAATTCCTGAACCTTTGCAAGGATGCTACATTTACCATCTCTGACATTGTAACAAAACCTGTTAAGAAAAGTCCTGCAGCACCTTTCACAACCAGTACTCTGCAGCAGGAGGCAGCACGTAAGTTGGGTTACACTGTGGCACAAACCATGATGATTGCACAGCGCTTGTATGAAAGCGGTTTGATTACCTACATGCGTACCGATAGCGTGAATCTTTCTACCCTTTGCCTGGCACAGAGCAAGGATGCAATTATGGAGAAGATGGGTGCCAACTATGTGAAGACTCGTCAGTTTTCTACCCATACCAAGGGAGCACAGGAGGCACACGAGGCTATTCGTCCTACCGATATGGCAGCCAATCAGATTGAGGGAACACCACAGGAGCGACGTTTGTATGAACTGATTTGGAAGCGCACCATTGCCAGCCAGATGGCAGATGCAGAAGTAGAGAAGACCATGGCTGTGATTCAGATTGCCAACGACAAGCCTGTATTTGTGGCTAGTGGCGAAGTGGTGAAGTTCGATGGTTTCCTGAAGGTTTACCGCGAAAGTCTGGATGACGAAAATGAGAACAGCGAAACCGAAAGTAGCTTGCTGCCACCATTGAGTGTGGGACAGGTGCTGAACAATCAGGAGATTACTGCCATGCAGCGTTTCACACAGCATCCTGCACGCTATACCGAGGCTAGTTTGGTACATAAGATGGAAGAACTAGGTATCGGTCGTCCATCAACATACGCTCCAACTATTAGCACTATTCAGCAGCGTGAATATGTTACCAAGGGCGACAAGCCAGGTGAGCAGCGCAAGTTCATTACCATTTCACTGAAGGATAAGAATATTATCGAAAAGGAACTGATTGAAACCAATGGTTCAGAGAAGGGTAAGTTGCTGCCAACCGACGTGGGTACTGTGGTGAACGACTTCCTGATGGAGTATTTTGCCAACATTATGGATTATAACTTTACTGCCAGCATTGAACGCGACTTTGATGAGGTGGCAGAAGGAAAGATAGAATGGACACGACTGATGCGCGTGTTCTACGAAGGATTTGAACCTGCCGTTGAGGCTACCTCGAATGTACAGAGCGAGCACAAGGTGGGAGAGCGACTACTGGGTACTGACCCTAAGAGCGGAAAGCCTGTGTTTGCCAAGATTGGCCGTTACGGTCCTGTGGTGCAGGTGGGTAGTGCCAGTGATGATGAAAAGCCACGCTTTGCGCAGATGAAGAAGACACAGAGTCTGGAAACCATTACGCTGGATGAGGCTCTGAATCTGTTTGCTTTGCCACGTACGCTGAAGGATTTTGAAGGCAAGCCAATCGTCATTGGTGCAGGTAGATTTGGTCCATACGTTAGTCATGACGGCAAGTATGTGAGTCTGCCAAAGACTTACGACCCTCTGACTATTAGCTTTGAAGAGGCTGCAAAACTGATTCTGGATAAGAGAAAGAGTGAGGTGGAGAAGCACCTGAAATCGTTCACAGAAGAACCAGAACTAGAGGTACTGAATGGTAGATATGGTCCTTACATCAGCTACAAGGGCACTAACTACCGCCTGCCAAGAAGTGTTGCCGAACCTAAGGAACTTACACTGGAAGAGTGTTTGAAGTTTGTTTCCGACCAGACAGAAAAGACTAGCAAACCTGCTGCTACACGCCGCAAGGCTGCTACAACTTCACGCAGTAAGAAGAAATAATACTATGGTTAGAATTATCCTGCTGGGTTACATGGGTGCCGGAAAAACCACCATTGGCAAGGCACTGGCAAAGGAATTGGGCTTGAAGTTTTATGACCTTGACTGGTACATAGAGACTCGCTTCTGCAAGAAGGTATCCGAGATCTTTGCTACTGAAGGCGAGGAAGGATTCCGCAAGAAAGAACGTAACATGCTACATGAGGTGGCAGAGTTCGAGAACGTGGTAATTTCACTAGGTGGCGGTGCTCCTTGCTTCTTCGACAACATGGAATACATCAACCAGCAGGGTGATACTGTTTACCTGAAGGGAACCCCAGAGGTGCTGTACCAGCACTTGCTGATGGGAAAGGGCAAGCGTCCTTTGCTTGAAGGTAAGACAAAAGAAGAACTAGAGGCCTACATCCGCACCTCGCTTGAAGGAAGAGAACCTTTCTATAGTCAGGCAAAGCACATCTATAACATTCAGATGATGGGTGAGAAAGACAAGGTAGATGAAGCGGTGAAGGAAGTTATAAAATTATTGAAGATTAGGGATTAATTCAAATTTCACTATTCGTTATTAATTAACTTTTAAACCTTAAAACTTTTACAAATGAAGAAATGGCGTATTGAGGACTCAGAAGAACTGTACAACATCAAGGGATGGGGTGTGAACTACTTTGGCATTAATGAAAAGGGCCATGTGTATGTCACGCCACGCAAGTGTTCTGTGCAGGTAGATTTGAAGGAACTGGTAGATGACTTGGCTTCACGTCATGTTACCGCACCGGTGCTGTTACGTTTCCCCGATATCTTGGATAACCGTATTGAAAAGACATCCGACTGTTTCAACAAGGCAGCCAAGAGCTATGAGTACAATGGCGAACATTTCATCATCTTCCCTATCAAGGTAAACCAGATGCGTCCTGTGGTTGAGGAAATCATCAGCCACGGAAAGAAATATAACCTGGGTCTGGAAGCAGGCTCAAAACCAGAGTTGCATGCTGTGCTTGCAACCAACATGGATAGCGACAGCCTTATCATCTGTAACGGTCACAAGGACCAGAACTTCATCGAACTGGCATTGTTGGCACAGAAGATGGGTAAGCGTGTGTTCCTGGTGGTTGAGAAGATGCCAGAACTGAAAATCATTGCCGAAACTGCCGAGCGACTAGGTGTGCGTCCTAATCTTGGTATCCGTATCAAGCTGGCATCGTCTGGTGCAGGTAAATGGCAGGAGAGTGGTGGTGATGCTTCAAAGTTCGGTCTGAACTCAAGTGAGTTGTTGCTGGCATTGGAACAGCTTACCGAAATGGGAATGCGCGATTGTCTGAAGTTGATTCACTTCCATATCGGTAGTCAGATTACCAAGATCCGCCGTATCTCTACTGCCTTGCGCGAGGCTGCTCAGTTCTATGTGCAGTTGCACGCCATGGGTTTCAACATTGAATTTGTGGATTGCGGTGGCGGTTTAGGTGTGGACTATGATGGCACCCGAAGCAGCAACAGCGAAAGTTCTGTGAACTACTCTATTCAGGAATATGTAAACGACTGCGTCTATACACTTGTAGATGCTGCCAACAAGAATAATATCCCTCATCCAAACATCATTACCGAGGGTGGACGTTCACTTTCTGCACACCATTCAGTGCTGATTATGGACGTGCTCGAGAGTGTGAGCCATGCGCAGATGCCCGAGGATTTCCAACCTTCGGAGAGTGATCATCAGCTGGTGCACGACCTTACAGAAATCTGGGATAAGCTGTCAAGTCGCTCTATGCTCGAGGATTGGCACGATGCCGAGGATATCCGTGAAGAGGCACTTGATTTGTTCCGCCACGGAATTATTGATCTGAAAACCCGTGCGCAGATTGAGAGTCTTTACTGGAGTATCAGTCGTGAGGTTTCAGAACTCTGCCACAACCAGAAGCACGTTCCTGAGGAATTGCGCAAGCTGGACAAGCAGATGAGCGACAAGTATTTCTGCAACTTCTCACTGTTCCAGTCGTTGCCAGATAGCTGGGGTATTGACCAGTTGTTCCCTATTATGCCAATCTCTCGTCTGGACGAAAAACCATCACGCAGTGCCACGCTGCAGGATATTACCTGCGACAGCGATGGTAAGATTTCGGCCTATGTGAACTATAATCAGCAAACCAGTTATCTGCCTTTGCATGCCGTAAAACCAGGCGAGCACTATTATATCGGAGTGTTCCTAGTGGGTGCCTATCAGGAGATTCTGGGTAACATGCACAACCTGTTTGGCGATACCAATGCGGTTCATATCTCGGTAGACAATGAGAAGTACAGCATCGACCAGATTATTGATGGTGAAACCGTTGCCGATGTATTGGAGTATGTGCAGTACGATCCAAAGAAATTGGTGCGTCGCCTTGAAATCTGGGTGAGCAAGGCAGTGAAAGAGGGAAAGATTTCAGAAATTGAAGGAAAGGAATTCATTTCAAACTACCGTGCAGGCTTGTACGGATATACCTACTTGGAATAATGAAGGAAAAGATTACAGTCATCAAGGTGGGTGGCAAGATTGTTGAAGAACCCGAAAGTCTGCAGCAGTTGCTCACCGATTTCTGCGCCATTCCAGGCCAGAAAGTGCTGGTGCATGGAGGTGGCAGAAGCGCTACCAAGATAGCCAGCGAACTAGGCATTGAAAGCCAGATGGTAAATGGCCGACGCATTACCGATGCTGCCATGCTGAAGGTGGTAACCATGGTATATGGTGGTTTGGTAAACAAGAATATAGTTGCCTCACTGCAGGCACGTGGCGTGAATGCACTAGGTCTTACGGGTGCCGATCTGAACGTGTTGCGCAGCGACAAGCGTCCTTTGAAGGATGGCATCGATTATGGATTTGTAGGCGATGTGAAAGAAAGCAATGGTGAAATCCTAGCCAAACTGATTAAGGAAAACATCGTTCCAGTAATGGCACCTCTAACCCACGATGGAAAGGGAAACATGCTAAACACCAATGCCGATACCATTGCGCAGGAAACAGCCACAGCCCTTGCTCCATATTTTGATGTTACACTGATTTACTGCTTTGAGAAGAAAGGTGTGTTGCGCGATGCAGATGACGACGATAGCGTGATTCCACATATCAACCGTCAGGAGTTCAAGCAATATGTTGACGAAGGTGTGATTCAGGGCGGTATGATTCCAAAGCTCGAGAATTCATTCCAGGCGTTGGATGCAGGAGTTCAGAAGGTAATCATCACCTTGGCAACTGCCATTGACGGCACGCAGGGAACAATCATAGAAAAGTAAAAATAAAAAAAATATTTAAGACGGGTGTAACTTTTACGAGTTTCACCCGTCATACTATTAGAGAGGAATGAAAAAAGTCGATTTTCGCACCGATATCCTGCCCCTGAAGAACAAGCTTTACAGGTTGGCACTCCGCATTACGCTGGATAGCGCAGAAGCGGAGGATATAGTGCAGGAAACGATGATTAGGGTTTGGAACAAGCGCGATACTCTTTCAGAACTTGATTCGGTTGAGGCATTTTGCCTAACGGTTTGCAGGAATTTGGCAATTGACAGGCACGATAAGAAAGAAGCGCAGAACGTGGAACTGCAGGAAGAACTGCACGACCGCCCCGACCATTCCACTCCGCTCGATGACTTGGTGCAGGATGAAAGGATGCAGATAGTGAAGCAACTTTTCGACCAGCTTCCGGTGAATTACCGAGAGGTGATGCAACTGAGAGACATCGAAGGCAAGACATACAAAGAGATTTCCACGATTCTGGGAATGACCGAGGAACAGGTAAAGGTTAACCTTTTCAGGGCAAGGCAAAGGATTCGTGACAAGTTTAAGGAAATAGAGAATTATGGATTATAAGTACATCGAACAGCTTTTGGACCGCTACTTTCTGTGTCAGACCTCGCTAGAGGAGGAAGAGATTCTTCGCAGTTTCTTCCGTCAGGAAGAGATACCAGCGCAGTTGTTGCCTTACAGGGATTTGTTCCGCTACGAGAAAGCGGCTCAGAAACAGGAGTTAGGCGAGGATTTCGACGCAAAGGTGTTGGCAATGGTGAATCAGCCAGTGGTAAAGGCACGCCGCGTAAGATTATCCGAGCGCTTCCGTCCTTTCATGAAGGCTGCAGCATTGGTTGCCATTGTACTTACCATAGGTAACGCTGCACAGCAGTCGTTCTCTAAGAAGACCGACCCAATTGTACGTCCATCGGTAGTTTACACCGAAACAGAGCCTCATGCTGATGTGGCATCTGATGGAATCAGTAAGGTTGACAGTATTGCGCAGCCTGAAGTGCAAGAGGTTGTGACACCAGATTAGAACATTGCTTTTTACAATAATATTTGCTTTAAAAACTAAATGAAGCTGTGAAGTTTCAATTCTCTCAAATTTTTTTCATAACAAATACTAGCTTATGAAGTCCCTCCGCAGTTGTGCGGGGGGCTTTTTTTATGCTTCCATTGGCATACGTTTTCTCAGGAAGAAGAACAGCAATGCTGCAACACCTGCAGCCCCCAGAATAATGCCAAGAGTGGCGATAGTACCTACCTCCTGCTGCATGGTTTCGCCGTTTCCAGAGTCAATGAAGTTGCCTACCACTGCCCAAGAGTTATTGGCAACGTGCATCAGGATACAGGGCAAAAGACTTCGGGTGCGCCAGTAGGCCCATCCCAGCAGAAGTCCGATAATAGTGGCAAAGACAATCTGTATAGGATTTAGGTGAATCACGCCAAACACCAGTGCCGACACCAGTATGCTTAGGCGGTAACCCCATTTTGTATTCTCCAGCAAATGCCCCAGTATTGCTCCGCGGAACACAACCTCCTCGGCAATAGGAGCAATAATTGCCAGGGCAACGATACCCAGCGGATTGTTCATGATTAGTGGGAATATTTCTGCCATGTTATCGGGTATCAGCAGCATCTCTTCAAGCACAGAGCATGAAAAAGAGGCCGACATCAGCATCACTACCATCAGCAGAAGGTTTAGCCACGAGGTGTTCTTCAGGAAAAAGCGCTTGGCATCTACATACTTAATCTTCCACAGCACAAAGATGATGGCAAGGTTGCTGATGATTGAAGTGAGAATCTCAATGAGGATAGCATGTGGCAGGGCACGGTTAAATATGGCATAACCGGCAGCTATCAAAACGCTTACCACAATCTGCATGGCCAAGAATGCCACGGCAATTCCAATAACTCTTAGCATGATGAAAGAAGATTATCAACGCTCTGCGCGTCTTGTTTTAGTTGTTCAATAAGTTGTGAGGTGCTGTCAAAGCGCTGTTCTTCTCGCAGTCGTTCCACAAACTCCAGTGTCAGCGTGTGGTGATAGATGTCTTCGTTGAAGTTCAGCAGATGCACCTCTATGCTGGTATCCGTTCCATTGTCTACTGTGGGGCGCTGTCCTATGTTTAGCATACCCTTGTAGCGCTGGTTATTCAGGGTTACCCAAACAGCATACACGCCATTGGCTGGCAGCAGTTTTTCGGGGCAAAGAGGGCAGATGTTGGCAGTAGGAAATCCTATCTTGCGTCCCACCTTGTAGCCATCCACGACGGTACCTTGCAGGGTGTAGCGGGTTCCCAGGCAAAGGGCAGCCTTTGAAACATTACCTTCGCCAATCAGTTTTCGCACCATTGATGAACTAACAAATGCCTCGTCCTGTGTCCATGCCTGTGCCTGTATCACCTGCATGTTCATTTCCTTTCCATAGCGCACATAGTCGTCGAAACCCTCTTCGCGGTTATGTCCAAATCGGTGATCATAGCCTATTACCAGCATTTTTACGTTCAGTTTCTCTTGCAGTATCAGCATGAACTCCCTGGCACTCAGTTTCGACATTTCCTGGTTGAAAGGCAGCAGAATGGTATAGTCAATTCCTTGTTTCTCAAGTAGGGTGCATTTTTCCTCGAGCGAGGTGAGCAACTGTGGTTGGTAGTCTTGCTGCATCACCTTGCGTGGATGAACAGGAAAAGTAATGACTGCAGAACACAGGTGCTTATTGCTGGCTAGTGTCTTAACCTGCTGTAACAGAAACTGATGTCCACGGTGTATGCCATCAAAGAATCCGATGGTAGCTACACAGGGCAATATGTTTTGTTCATTTATGTTGCGGATGATTTGCATGATGCAAAGGTACGAAAAACCTACAATTTATTTGCATATTTAAATAAAAGAGTGTACTTTTGCACCGCTAAATCCCTAGCAAATAGGGGTTAAGCAACGGACTTGTAGCTCAGTTGGTTAGAGCAACAGACTCATAATCTGGAGGTCCTAGGTTCAAGCCCTAGCTGGTCCACGTTAAAAATCAAGCACTTACGAGCAATCGCAAGTGCTTTTTTCTTTCTCTGCGTAAACAATGCGTAAACAAACTAATTGAGTTTACGCTGTTTGTACGTTTGAGCCTTTCTGAAATTCCGTGATATTCACTTATCACATAGAAGTCATTATAAACTCCTATGATTAAAGGTTCACCCCGAAACGCAGACTTACAACAGAACGAAAACTATGACCTGTAAATATGGCATGGACAGATGGCTGGGCATAGATGTATGGTGTAAATTTGTATTTCCCTGTGATTTCTGTTGCAAATTCGGTTGCCTCTTCAAAGCGAGCCATATCTGAAAAGATGCCTAACTCACAATTCTGCGTTGTATATTTGCCAC
>JAGHTY010000215.1 GCA_018065125.1 Candidatus Minthousia equi | reverse complement strand
GCTTGAGGAAAGTCCGGGCAACATAGGGCGTCCCACTTTTGAAAGTGAAAGCAGGTCGCGAGGCTTGAGTAATGTGGAAGAAAACAACCGCCATTCTTCGGAAAGGTAAGGGTGAGAAGGTGGTGTAAGAGACCACCAGTCGTGTGGTGACATACGAGCTGCACATCTTGGGAGTTGCAAGTTCATGTAAACTGGCGTTATGAGGGCTGCCCGTCCAAGCCAGAGGGTAGAACGCTACAGCCTGTTGGCAACAACTGGCGCAGATAAATGACAAACACCTTTATATAAAGGCACAGAACCCGGCTTACAGGCCTGCTGCAGTTCTTTTTTAATGAAAATGCCATGAAGAACATGAATAGAAGAATGAAAAAGTGGAGAGTGGATTTTCACCACTACTACCACGAGGATGCAACAATAAAGAACCCATACCTGAGACAACTCTTCAATTCGTTCAAGAAAACCATCCTTGCTGTAAAGTTGTTCATCAACGATAAAATCATGACTCGTGCACAGGCGCTAACCTATAGCACGTTGCTCGCCATTGTTCCATTATTGGCACTTGTCTTTGCCGTAGCAAAAGGATTTGGATTCACCAATGTGGTACAAACCCGTTTACTTAGTGCATTCGAAGGGTACGAGGATACCGTACAGATGGTATTCAAGGCAGTTAATTCATACCTGAAACATGCTCATAGTGGTATATTCATCGGTGTGGGTATCGTAATCCTGCTTTATAGCCTTATTTCACTGAGTGAAACAATTGAAGAAGCGCTGAACTACATTTGGCAAGTGAAGAACAGCAGAAAGATGATACGCAAGATTACAGATTACCTATGTCTGATCTTCATGCTGCCAATCCTACTGATTGTATTGAGCGGTTTCTCAATGTACACTCAATCACTATTGAAAGACATTCCTAAAGTTGTATTCCTCGATAGTCTGGCACATTTCTCCATCACTATTCTACCCTATCTGGTTGCAGGATTACTGCTGACATGCTTTTATGTATTCATGCCGAATACAAACGTAAAGTTCAAGAACGCAATTATTCCTGGTTTATTTGCTGGAACCTGTTTCTTGTTATTCCAGAATTTCTACTTATCATCACAGATCTGGGTATCGCAGTATAACGCCATTTATGGTAGTTTGGCGGCCCTTCCTCTTTTCCTTATGTGGTCACAGATTTCGTGGGGTATTGTATTATTTGGCGCAGAACTTACTTTTGTGAATCAGAACTTCCACTCGATAGACGATAAATACAAAAGAAAAAAGATTTCAAGAAATGACCACGATTTTGTATGCATGCTGATACTAGGTAAAATAAGCCAGAGATCTTCAAAAATCAACAACAAGCAGCCATATTCTGCAGATGAGTTGGCACAAGAACTCGAACTGCCTATCCGCCTAATCAACAACCTTGTTTCCGACTTGGTACGCACCAACTGGATTGCTCCATTAGAACTAGAAAAAGATGATGAAACACGTTACCTTCCACTTTATGATAGTCAGGTAATTACACTATCTGAAATGATCAAGAAGTTTAACCGTGAGGGAAAGGTTCGTATCAAAATTAACAGAAACAAATTCGCCTCGCAGTGGATTAAGTTCTGCGAGGCGGAAAATGCCTATGATAGTGTTAATTCTAAAACAATATTGAAAGATCTTTTCAAGGAAGATTAATCTACTTCCATTTCTCCCATAATAAAGATTCTAACCATTTCGGTTTTAGCGTTTGTACGCAGCGTAATGGTTTTCTTGAATACTCCTGGCTGTTTACCTCTTCCATTGTAGGTAACTGTGATGGAGCCACGTTCACCAGGACGAATTGGTTCTTTTGAATACTTGGGAACTGTGCAACCACAGCTAGCTACTGCCTGATGAATTACCAGCAAGTCATTACCTGTATTGGTAAAATAGAACTTACAGGTTTGTTCTGGGTTAGCCTCTGGGAATCTGCCAAAATCATATGTCGTTTGGTCAAACTTTATTTCTGCCTTCTTAACAGATGTGTAATTATCAGTTTGTGCAAATGACACCATGCTGCTTAGGCAGCAAAGCAAAGATAGCAAATACTTTTTCATCGTCATCATTATAAATTATAGCTTAAACCAAAGCTAAGTGATTCATTCATTTGGAAATAGCCATAGTCGTGATGACGCTTTGCTGCATCATCGAAACGGGCATTAATATAAATCTTTGCAGAAAGATACTTGTTCACGATGAAATCGAATGTATTTTCCCACAATGACTCTGTAGTATGATAAGAGGTGAAAACAAAGAAGTGACTCTTCCATGAAATGTTCTGGGTAAAGAACAATGTATGATCCAACTGTAACTTAGAACCAATCATTGACATGTGGCGTTTGTCAGCATCAATACCAAACAAGGTAACATCAACATTCTTATTACCTACATAGATATAATTGAAAGAAGCAGGCAAAATCATCAATGAAATTTCGTAGCTTTTGTCCTTTTTCTTCTTAAAGTCCATACCAAGAGAAGCATTGAACTTCATAGGTGCCAAGAATGCAGAATATGTACGAGTATCGTTACTCTTATAACCATGGAACAACTGGTTTTCTAACTCTGCCATTGCAGTATAGTACCAATTCTTCACTGCCTTATAGCCCATCTTAGTAGAAAGACGAAGCAAGTCATTGTTTGTCTTATATTTATGAATAGAGTCAGCACGAGAAGAAATAAAGCCTAACTTAAACTCCAGCTTATTCTCCCACTCTACTCTTTCCTGGTCATCATAGTTCGCTTCAAGGGTCAAACCGGTTAGCATGTTGTTAGAACTTTCACCACCCTTGTACCAGTTGGCAGAAACATAACTCTGAGAGAACTGGAAGTAAACATTTGCTTTATATTTCCAGAAATTTGGCTTTGCAGCAATAGGATCAATATCACCACTTATATCACCTTGTGGTTTTTCTACCTCAACCAGTTTTGCTACTTCAATCTTTGGAACTTCTGCCTGGGGAGTTTCAACCTTTACGGCAGGTACTGTAAATTGTGCCTCAGAACTAGTAAACAATGAAGGTGAGTTCAAGTAACCATTCATGAGGAATCTATTCATGTCGGCATTGGCTTTGTCGGCATTGGCATCAATATCAAATGCTTGATGAATAGCATCATTGTAATAGGTTGGTGTGGTAGTCAACTTATACAGATAAGGATTCAATTCACTATTTGAAGATGTGGTTCTGTACCTGTTGGTAGCCATTCTCAAAGAATCCATGTAGGCTGTTACTACAGAATCGGTATTCTGGGTAGCATTGCGATACTGCGCTGATGCTGGAAGCAGCAGAAATGAAGCTGCAAATAATACAAGATATCTTTTGATCATAGAATTTAGGATCTTTTATTTGCGGCAAAGATATATAAAAAAAACGAGATAGGGGCAAATTTTAAACCTTACTCTTTATTATTCGGTATTTTTTAAGTAATTTTGCGCCTCGGTTTACACCTTT
>JAGHTY010000121.1 GCA_018065125.1 Candidatus Minthousia equi | reverse complement strand
CAATTATTCATTATTAATTATTCATTGAATATATGAAGTACCTGAAATTATTTTTCATCACAGCACTGAGCATCTTCACCATTTGCTCGTGCACCGATTCAAACATCGTTCCCGAGGAACCAGAAACACCAGTAACTCCTGATGAACCAGAGGAGCCAGAAACTCCCGAGGAAACAGGACCCGACTACCTGTTCATGTTCTACGGTGTGGGGGGAGGTTCCCTCGACCAAAGCATCATATCAAACATCTTTCAGGCACTTGATGCTGGAAATGACGATAATGTAAAGATGACGTTCCAGTACAAAATGTCGGCAAAAATACAGGAGGAGTTTACTGACTTTAACGGCACTCGTCGCTTCACAGGCGAGGATAATGAGCACCTGAAAGGAACGCTCAAGTCGCAGCCAGATGTTTATCCAAGAGTGTATGAGACGAAATACAAAGAGCTCTTTGCCCAACTGAAATCAGAGAAGATTGGTGGTGCCGACTATGATATGGTATGCGCCGACAGCCTCACATCCTTCATTAAGTGGAGCAAAGACAAGTATCCTGCCAAACGTACGATACTTGTGCTGGCAGAACACGGCCGCGGCTGGGCAATGACCGACGACAGCAAGGACAATGCCCAAACCCGCTCGGTGTTGAAAGATGACAATTCTAACACGTTCATGACCCTGAACACCGTGGTGAATGGCGTGAAGAATGCAGGCAATGTAGATTTGATTTACGCCGATGCCTGCCTGATGAGCATGTACGAGGTTCTTTATGGCTATGCCGAATGTACCAAGTATTTCATGGCGAGCATGGAAGCAACGCCAGAGGCGGGTGGGGAATACATAAACTTTATCAACCTTCTGAAGCAGGCAGGTAGCACCGATGAAGGATTTGAAGAGGCACTGCGTAAGCACTGTGACTATTGCGTGAACGACTGGTGGCCAAAGGGTAATTATTCCGACATAGGTTTCTATAACCTTACCAAGATTGGCAAGCTTACCGAAGCATTGAAGGGTGTGGTGGATACAATGGTAGAGAAATACACCAGCAAAGAGTCGGTCGAGCCTACCAAGGAAGGTCCTCTTGGCGAGCAATTTAGCAAGTATATCAACAATGCCTTCATGAAATGTGAGACTGTTGACGTTGTTTATTTGCAAAAAGAAAATTTTACTTCTACAATTGTTGAGCGTATGAAGAAAGATGACGTCATCTTTGAACCTTCTACGAAACAGGACGTGTTTCACTGGCTGGGGGCTAAATATCAAGCACGAAACGATGCCGAGAACGCCGACCTGAAAGATGAGCTTGAATTTTTGGTAGCAGTGTACTCTAGAATTAGCGAAAATTCTTTCTCGCTTACTGATTTGCTTCGTAACCTCGACAATTCGCTTGTTGAAGTAGGTGCACGCAATAATCCGTTCGGAGCACTTAGAACAAAACTTCTCTCTGCGCTTAAGGAAATGTCGTACATCAAATGTGTAACGCCAAAGGCACATACAGGCATCGACGAGGAATACGAGCTCTGCTCGCCTGGCATCTTCATTATACCTATGACGAATAGTAAAATCTATAGCGATGCGGTTTACGCAAGAGTGTGTGATGATATAATTCTCGATGACGCATTGCAAAGCTATCAAAACACTGCATTCGACCAGCAGATTGGCTGGAGCCGTATGCTCACTTTGCTTGATGTTATGCCTTCGTACCTGATGAATCCAGTCAGATCAGAGGTGAAGTGATAAGGATATAATGTCTATAAATAAAAAGGATGAACGATTTGTTCATCCTTTTTATTTTTTACTAATTATTCTTTGATGCGGATTTATTATTGTACCTTTACCAACGTAATCAAAAACTTGAATTACGCGTAAACTACAGTGTTAAAGGTATTCCGTTTAAGCGGAAAGGTTGGGTTATTCCTTATGTTGCACTTGTTCCGTCCTTACGGAAAAGGTATTCCGTCCTTACGGAAAACTCTAAGGATAATAGATGCCGGGACCTAAGGATAATAGACCCTTCCTTAAGGAGTTATGGGTTATGAGTTATGGGTTACTCATTGACTTGTTGACTCGTTGACTCGTTGACTTGTTGACTTGTGGACTTGTTGACTCATTGACTGTCGCGAAGCGACCAACCCTCCACTAAACCGTAAAAAATACACCTTAACTTGCAGATAATCAAGCGATATTTTTTAGTGGAGGGTTGTTTCAACCCTCCACTAACCCTCCACCAACCCTCCACCTAATCGCTACCTTAAAAAACCACATTACCTTAAAACCTTATAACCCATCAAGTTGAGCTTGCGAAACTTGAGAAAAGTATTAAATTTGCGCCAATATTCGGGACAAAACTTGCAAACCGCATGTTAAATGTATTATATTTGCAGCCGATTTAAAAACAACCTAAAAAAACATGATAAGCTAACAGAGAAAGTGGCGAAAAAAAATCCTGCACCGTCGGCAAACAGTACAGGATATTATAAAGGTTTGCTTCCCGATTGGCAACCTCAGTCACTCAAAACAGAAACCGGAAACCTTAACTAGCACTGCAAAGGTAAGGCCTTTGCAAATAGGATTTCCATCAATCGGGGTAATTTAACTATATTTTTAACATTTAAACCCTTGAATTATGGTAAATTCTATCATGACAGAAACCACTGGCTCCCTACAGGAGCAAATGGAGATGCTCGAGGAGTATCTTCTTGAAAATTACGAGTTCCGACACAATGTGCTGTCGGATAAGTTCGAGATTCGTGAACGAAAAGGCGAACAGGCATTCCGCACGCTTTCGCGCGAGGCATTCAACACCCTTATTCGCCGTATTAAAAAGGATGGCCTTGAGATTACAAGCCTTAAGCAGAACCTTGAGGAGTTCATCTATTCTGAGGAAACCCTTTCGTTCGACCCAATCACCCATTACCTTAGCCACCTGCCCCAATGGGATGGCCAGAACCACATCGGCAAGCTGTTTGGCCGCATTCCTGGCATCACCACCGAACAGCAGTATCTGCTAGCCATCTGGCTAAGGTCGGCCGTGGCACATTGGCTGAACATGGACATGCTGCATGGCAATGAAACGGTAATCACCCTGATTGGCAGACAGGGATGTGGCAAATCTACCTTTTGTGCACGCCTGCTGCCCGAGCATCTAAGGTGCTACTATCTGGATCATCTCAATCTGGCAAACAAGTTCGACAAGGAAATGGCACTTACCAGCAACCTGCTGGTGAACCTCGACGAACTGGAGCAGATTAAGCCAAGCCAGCATGCCGAACTGAAGCAGGCACTTTCAAAGAACCGCGTGAACGGACGCCCTATCTTCGGTCGTGCCCAGAACGACCGCAGAAGGTTTGCCTCTTTTGTAAGTACCACAAACAACCCTCGCCCCCTGACCGACCCAACAGGTAGCCGAAGATTCCTGTGCATCCAGATTCCCGACAAGCAGATTCTGGACAATGATGGCGAGATTGACTATCTGCAGCTGTATGCTCAGGTGGTTCATGAGTTGCGCGAGGAAAAGATGCGCTACTGGTACACCGAGGAAGAGGTAAAGCGCATCCAGGAACTGAATGCCGACTACCAGCAGGTAACCGACCTGAGCACCATGATTGAAACCTGCCTTCGCCATCCCGAGGAAAACGAGGTGGTAGTGCCCCTAACCACGGCACAGATTAGCGAAGTAATCAATCGCACCTATCCAGGCGTGAAGACGGGAGCTGGCTTTTGCGTAAAGCTTGGCATCATGCTGAAGAGAATGGAGTTTCAACGCCGAAGCATGGGAAAAGGTCAGGAGTATTACATTGTTCCACGTAAGGTGGCATAAAGAAAGGAGGACATCATGAGACATATTGACAGAGAAAAGCAAAAAGCCATTGAAGAGAATCTGAAGCGCCAGATTGAGGCACGGAAAACGCAACCCACAAAATACGTATATTGCCTGAAAGAGGATTGTCCAAAAGCAGATAGTTGTTTTCACAAGCTGTTTTTCAAGGGACATAAGGAGAACGATACGGTCATTGAGGTGCTGAACCCCTATCTGCAGAACGAAACAGAATGTGCACACTACCGCACATGGGGAGCTACCCAGAAACTGGCTGTAGGTTTTACACGTCAGGTTTATGCCATGGACGAAGACACCCGAAAGCGCTTTCAAAGCAGGTGCATGAAGGTAATCTGCAAAACCGTTTATTACGAAATGCGTTCTGGCCAGCACCTGCTTTCACCCTCCGACCAGCTCTTTATTCGTAAATGTGCCAAAGAAGTGGGTTGGAACTTTCCGGAAGACGGCTTTAATCAAATGTTCATAGTTCCTGCCTGGTACTAGTTTAGTGGAGGGTTGGTTGAGGGTTAGTGGAGGGTTGAAACAACCCTCCACTAAAAAATATCATCTGATTATCTGCTAGTTAAAGCCGTTTTTTCACAGTTTAGTGGAGGGTTGGTCGCTTCACGACAGTTAACGAGTCAACGAGTCCACAAGTCAACGAGTAGATTTGGCCTTATGGAAATTACGTTAAGAAAAAGGAAAAAAATAAGAAAGGATATTTTCCTTTTAACCAAGAATGTGATTTAAACAGCAAAGGGAGGTACTTAGTAGGTACCTCCCTTTTATTATCTGAGTTGACTCTTTGTATTAGTGTAAAACATAGCTTATTTCATAGTCGTAGCCATCCAGCGTGATGAAGAACTTGCATTGCTTAACCTTCTTCTTTACCTCGAAAGGAATGAAACCTCTGACGCTTTCACCTGCCTTGATGCTGTTAGAGCGAAGTGCCCTTGGACTGGTGTTTGGATGCTCTTGCAGGTACTTGTGAATACGGTTGTCTTGTGCCTGGCGGGTCATACCCTCCAAAGCCTTAAGGCCCAGCTTTCCCCATTCGTTGTCGGTGTGGATGCGCTCTCTGAACAGAAGGCTCTCTACGGTTGATGATAAGTCGCCACCGGTTTGCTGACGTGCTGCGTAGTAGCGTTCGTCTTCAACGTATTGGTCGTAGCTGTCTGGGGTGTAGCGGGTAACCACAACATGATTGCCGTTCTTGTCGGAACCAGAAGTACGAACATTTCCTAATTCGAACATCACGCCATGATCTGAATTGTTGTTGATTTCAAGGTTAAGTAGAAAGTCCTTGCTGCCATTCCAGCTTGGGTGAAACATTATCATCACGTCATCCCTGATAAAGTATAAGTGAGTTTTGCCATCCTGTGTGTAACGGCCATAGATAACAGGAGCCTCGTCGAGGAATTTCTCGGTGTCGATTGCCTCTGATGGGTTGATTTTCTCAAGATGGATGCCGTAGAAGTTCAGCATGCTTTCTGTATGCTTGGCATCGTTCTCTATAAGGTCGAATGTTCCATTCAGGTCGAACTTCTCGAATTCAAGAACAAAGTTATATTTGTCGCCTGTTTTCTTGACTTCTGCATATCTTTGCTCTGCCTCATCATAAAGTGGCAGGTTTACAGCGTTAATAATCTTATAGCCGCTGTGGTTTTTCTCTACCTTTGCTGTTCGGTCGATGCAGCGCTGTTGTATTTCATCAGAAAAACTTGTGAATGTGCCATACACCAGCACGCTGTTTTCTGTTTCGAGCACCTGAAGCAACTTGTAGCACTCAGAGTCCTGCTGGTCAACAGAAACTACCTTATACTGGGCATTGGCCAAAACCGATACCATAAGGCATAGAAACGATAAAACTAGTTTTTTCATATCGTGTTTATTTTTATACTTTTACTCTTTTGTCTCAAGTCTCTGGAAATTACTATCGATAATAGCCCATACCATAGATTCTCCATACACCGCAGTGGTTCCCTTTTTGTTTTTCTTGTGGTAGGTTTCTATACCTGCATAGTCCATAGAGTAAAGGCCTCCCACAAACATGTTAGTCTTGTTCTCCATGTCCTTGATGAACATATTGTATGCGTAATGATTGAAGATTCCGGCAAAGTAGTCACATCTCAAACCTGTATATACATTGGTGTTGGCATTTAGCTGATTGTTGAATGCCATTATATAACCATTCTCATTATAATACTGCTTTGCTCTAGACGCCAGTTCAATAAATGCGTTTATCTTTTGATTAATCACTGTTTCATCGAACGATTGGATTTCATAAATATTCTGCTCCCACCAGTTACACTGGTCACCCATACCTCCTGTATTCTCCAGATGACTTGTATAATTTGGGTCGCCTTTACCTTCCTTTACATAATAAGATCCTATCTTTTCTGTTCCTGCAGCAGGTAAATCGTCATTGAAGAGCAAAATCTTGCCACGGGCTTCCGACAGTTTCATATCTGGGCGATATGCCAGGATGTGATCCTTATGTTTTTTTTCAGTTTCGTGGTACAACCTAACGGCTGTTTCTTTTTCGTTAGGAATAATTATACCAATTTTTTCAAGATTTAAAGCTTCCCGAGCAACTCGCATGACTACAAATTCATTCTTGTTTTCCTCAAGGAAGTCCTCGACTTGCGCAAATACATTCTCCAACGAAATATTACAATCTATAGGACCGTGGTATGCCCACGCCTCTTCTTTATCTCGTGTTTGAGAAAGAATTATATCTACACTTGGTATGAAGGTATTTTTATCCTTATATACGCTAACAGCCATCTTTTCAGGAATAGCATGAAGTGATGATCTTGTTCTGACATCCAGGTAGCGCACGCCTGCATTGAGAAGACCTGATATCGAAAGACTCTGGCAATCGGCATTGACAAAGATGCCAACAAAACCACTCATCGTGCTATTGTAAACCATCGTACCTGTACAGGCATCGTGTGCACCTGGTATGCAAATCTCGCCAATGCGAATATCGTCTACAAACTTTGATATCCAATTTGTATTTTCCCAATCTTTTGTGTTTGAATGAGGTGGATTGAATTCATGAGAAGAGTCTTCTCCAAAACAAAAATCTGCTAACGACACACCATAATCTAACGCCTTTTTCATCCAATCTGGCATGCTATCAACCATTTTCCTAGCAAGTTCTCTCGCCTTTTCATGAACGATGTTTGACACCGTTTCAACAGCTGTCTTGAACTTATCTGCTACCCAGCTGAAGAATCCTTTTGTTTCTGCAGATGGTGCCTCCTCTACATCTTTCATTCGGCTGTAGCCGCCATAGTACACCTGTGAAGTTTCGGGATCACGCCAGTAGAGAACCAGTGAGTCGTTATCGACAATTTCATTTTTATACTTACTGAACCAAGGGTCATTGCCATTGGCATGCTGTTCCTGGGTAGTGTGAAATTCTTCTATGCCGGCATTCTTTATACCCTTTTCAATGTCATCAATAATGTTGGCATCGATAATTACCAAGCTGTCTGCATCGGCGTAAAAGGCAAG
Source organism: Candidatus Minthousia equi (assembly GCA_018065125.1). Classification (GTDB taxonomy): domain Bacteria; phylum Bacteroidota; class Bacteroidia; order Bacteroidales; family Bacteroidaceae; genus Minthousia; species Minthousia equi. Next base: position 11,587 of record JAGHTY010000121.1, on the reverse strand, counting down.
TTCTTTATTGCCGGCGCTTTTCAATTCATGGTAAATGGCTTCGTGATCCTGTATTGAGGCAACAAAGATTGCCGATTCTTCCAGTTCTACAGGTTCAAGCTTGTTTGTCTCGGGGTTTAATGCCGATTTGAGCAGCCATACACCGGTAAGTCGTTCGTCGGGTTCGGTAATACCGAAGCCTGGTTCTGACCCTTTTTCAGGAATGTTGTCGTCCTTACATCCTACTAAGGATGTAGCCACAATTGCGAAACACGCAATGAAAGTAAGAAATTTGATTTTCATTTGCTTAATAGTTTATTTCTCTATTTTCTCTATTTTCCCTATTATAACTGATATTGCGGTGCAAAATTACGAATTATATCACATTCGCAACTTGCAAAACGTACGAAAATAAGTGTATTTTGCAAAAATGGACGTTTTGCAAGGTAAATGAAGTTAAGCGATGGCAACGATAACTTTTCGAATCTGCTACAAAATAGCGGAAAATAATGCAACAAAAAGTTTGATATATCGGAATATATGGTTTGATTTTTGCTTAAATATCGGAATTAATGCTTGAAAATTTGCCCAAATATCGGAATTAAGCTATCTTTGCAACCATATCAGGAAAAGATTATGGTAAGTGAAAAGATAATATTGCAAGTACTTGCAGAGCAGCGGGATGAAATAAGAAACTATCAGTCAGGCAAACTGATATCCCGTAAGGAAGAGTCTTATTTCGAGTGGGGCAGTAATCTCGCACAAGTTGTCATTGGTGTCAGACGTAGCGGTAAATCCACATTGTGCCATAAGGTCCTCCAGGATCGTGGCGTGAAATATGCCTATGTCAATCTGGATGATGACCGCTTGGCTGATATCAAGACGGAAGACCTGAACACAGTACTTTCCTGTGTATACCAGTTGTATGGCACAGATGTGCCTTATATCTTCCTTGATGAAATCCAGGATGTGGATGGTTGGTATCTTTTCGTGAACCGATTGCTGCGTACTGACCTGAAAGTCTTTGTGACCGGCAGCAACGCAAAGCTGCTTAGCGGTGAACTGGCAACGCACTTGACAGGACGCTACAACGAAATCCGTCTGTTCCCATTCTCGTTTTCAGAGTATTGCTCGTTCCATCATGTTGACACTTCGGGACTGACCACAAAGGCGGATGCCGAGAGAAAGGCAGCTTTTTTCAGTTATATAAACAATGGAGGATTCCCTGAGATGCAGAACCTACGCAACAAGCGTGGGTACGTTGAAGGACTTGTCGAGGCAATCCTCCAGAAGGACATCCAGAAGCGTTTCAAGATACGCAATGTTGAAGCACTGAGAAAGATTGCCCACCATATCATAAACAACTCTTGCCATGAGGTCAATTTCGACGAACTTTCCAAAGTGTTCAATCTGTCGGACAAGACAATTCAAAAATATCTCTCTTATCTGCAGCAGGCTTTCCTTGTGCAGGTTCTGAATAAGCACTCTTTCAAGAGCATGGAAAGAATCAGGAACACGAAATCATACATAGTTGATCCTGGCCTGCAGAACAACCGGGAGAATTCCATGGCGGCAGAGAATATCGGCTGGCGTCTGGAAAATGTCGTTTACATAGAGCTGCTGCGAAAGTGTGCGAACGAGTTCCTGGATGTGTACTATTACAAACCTGGTCCTAAAGACAAGGAGGTGGATTTTGTCGTCTGCGAGAAAAACCGTGCACTGGAACTAGTACAGGTTGCCTACGATATAGATTCTCCCAAGACCTTCAAGCGCGAGACTTCTGCTCTCATCGCAGCCTCGGACGCTCTTCAGTGCAGAAATCTTACTCTAGTCGCTTTTGCAGAGACCAAGGACGTGGAAATAGAAGGAAGAGTTATTCATATCAAGTCGGCATTGGACTGGCTTCTGACGGAGAAGGACAACAATCCCTAATCATCTAATCCCCTAATCAAAATTGGCCTTATGAAAATTGCGTTAAGAAAATCAAGCTTTATGAGGAAAAGGAGCGGGAACTGTTTGAGCGAAGCGAGGTAAGCAAAAAGAAGAGAACAATTTGCATAAAAGAAATGAAAAAGAAACTCTTATAAATAAGGTATATAAAAGAAAAAATGTGTACTTTTGCACCAATAATTGAATTAAACACATGAAGAGTATTTTCATTGCACTGCTGATGATTTGCAGTGTAACAGCATGGGCACAAGACAGCATAGACGAAATGCCTGCCGACAGCATCATGCCTGCCACAGAGGCACAAGTAGAGGAAGAAGAAGTTGCCACAACTAACGAGAAGCTGGAGATCCAAATCCCACAGATGGGTGAAATCACCTACAAGAACTGGCTGGGTGAGGATTGCATCGACTTTGGCGACAACAGCAAGACGTACTACAACTGGAAGCGCGACATAACCTATGCCGGCGTGCCATTGTTCCTTTCATCTTTCATTATCAAGAACCAGAAGAAGGCTTTCCGCTCGGCACGTTTCTCAATGTACGACGGATGGAGTTCGAAGGTGGATAACTACACACAGTTTGCACCATACGCTGCCATTGTGGGTATGAAGGCATTTGGCTACAACGGCCGTTCTTCATGGGACAGAATGCTTACCTCGGCATTGCTTTCAAATGCTGTTATGGCAGTGATTGTAAATGCTACAAAGTATAGCGTGAAGGAGATGCGACCAGATAACTCTACCGCCAACTCGTTCCCTTCGGGACACACCGCAACTGCCTTTGCTGCTGCTACCGTGCTGCACAAGGAGTATGGTCTTACCCGCTCGCCTTGGTTCTCGGTTGGTGGCTATGCCGTGGCAATTGGTACCGGATTTATGCGTGTGCTGAATAACCGCCACTGGATTAGCGACGTGATTGCGGGTGCTGGTATCGGTATCATGAGTACCGAGTTAGGCTATTTCATCGGCGACCTGATTTACCGCAACCATGGCATCACACGCAAGGAACTGGAGGGTATGCGCAATACCAGCCATCCATCTTTCTTTGATATTCAGATGGGTCTTACCATGCACTCAAAGACCTTGACTGCTGACTATGGCGATGGTGAAAGGGATGCTTTTGAACTGGGTACCTCTACCTCGGTAGGTGTTGAAGGTGCTTACTTCCTGAACAAGTATGTGGGTTTGGGTGGTATGGTTCGTGTTACCACTACCCCAGCCAAAGGTATTGGTCTTACAAGCGATGACCTTGAATCTTTTACAGAGTTGAACGAATTGCTGGAGCTGGAGGATATGCCAGGTGTGTATAACGTGAAGACAAGCAACAACAACTTTGTGGATATGTCGTTCAATGGTGGTCTTTACGGAAACCTGCCTTTGAACCGCTACTTCTCACTGGGTGCCAAGTTCTTGCTGGGTGCACGTGTGAGCAATGGATTTGAATACAAGGGTCAGATGGGTTTCCGCACTCCTGCAAGAGATGCACACGGAATGCCTATTTATACAGGTGTTTCTGCTACTGGTTCTCCCGACGACTGGGATCATGTGTGGATGTTTGAACGTGCCGATGGTAGCATATTCAACTCGAACGAAACCTTGATGCCTGGCGTTTCAACAGATTACAACTATCACCTGGATCCTGACAGATACAAGAGTGATGAATACACCATGATGAAGGTTAAGGGTGGCACTTCACTGAACTACGTAGTAGGTCTTTCGGCTACCTTCCACTACAAGGATAACTTCTCTTGGAAACTGTTCGTTGACTTTGATTCTGCCAAGAACAAATACTCCTATAACGTGAATTTGTTTGAGCAGAAGACCATGAATAAGATTAAGAATGAATCTCCTGCACTGGCTCCACTGATTGAAGAGCTTCAGAAGATTGAAAGTCCTGATACAAAGTTCAGCTCTCGCTTCAACTTGATTACTCTTGGTGCAGCGTTTAGTGTTAATTTCTAGGACCCCCTCTGTCCCCCGAAGGGGGAGGTAAAAGTTTAAAAGTTTAAGAGTTTAAGAGTTTAAAAGTTTGACTTTGTCGATTAGAACCGTCGTCTCGGAAATGCTCAAATAAGTTTGGTATTTCACTCGTCTCAGGTTCTAATTAAAAGGTATATAAAAAGAGGTGCTTCCGAATGGAGCACCTCTTTTTGTTATAAACTTTGTGTCTTTGCGACTATATGTCTTTGCGTCTTTTAAATCGGAGCGAAGCGACCAACTTGTTGACTTGTTGACCTGTTGACTCGTTGACTTGTAGACTTTTAATACGCCCTAACCGCTATTTCAGCACCACGCTCCCAAGCATCCTTAATCTTGTTACCATTCTTGGTAACCTCACAAACGCTGAGGTTGGCACCCTCTACTTCATAAACCTTGCCACTGCCAAGGTACTGATGAGCAACACGACCTGCAACACGACGGATGATATAAACATCTACCAGCATGCCAGTAAGCATTTTCTGCTCAACACCCAAGTCGATATAGAATTGTTTCAGCTTGTCCTTGCTGCCCTTAACCAATCCCCTGTCGAGCATGTGTCCACGCAAAGGATAGGCTTCACGCAGGCTTCTGCCAGCAGCTACGCGAAGATTGTGCATGGTATAGTCACGGCAACGTGCTTCGGATTCGAATTGGCTAAGCCATGACTCGCCCATAACCTGCTTGTTGAGCACCACCTGCTTTGTTGCTGGGTTGGTAAGGGTAACGAATGCCACAATACGGCCCTCCTTATCAAATGACCCGAGGTTACGCTTTTCAGAGAAGTTACAGAAGACAATCTTTGCAGAGTAAACCAGGCACTTGCCCATATCCTCGTCAGAAATCTTGCCAGTTTTCATTTCCAGACGTGGAATATCATAAAGCACATTTGCCAGTGCCTCCTTGGCTCCCTTTACCATACTCTCGTCTTCATAGCTAATCTCATCGTTCAAAAGACCAGTAAGAACAGTTGTGGTTTTCTCTGCCCTTGAAAGTGGCTCGTAGGTAACCTCGCCCAGATACACAGGAAGCGTAGGATTTTCGTATACCAGCGCCTGCTCTTGAACGGCAACAGTTGTGTTATTATCCTGCGCTATTGCTGGCATGGCAAGGCATGCAGCTAAAAGAGTAAGTAACTTTTTCATATCTTATTCGTCTTTTATCTTCTTTGGCTTTGTGGTTACAGTCATAGGGGTACCATTCTTAAGGCTCTTTTCAATGAACGACTTGCCACTGGTAATCTTTGCTGAGCACATATCGTCGCCCATCACCTCTTCAACCTTCATTTCGGCCTTGTACTTGCCGCTGGCATCCAGCACATAAAGCTTAGAGTTCTTCAAAACACCGTGCTGCTCGCCCAAATCTACATAGCACTGGTTGTCCTTAACCTTGCCACTTGCCTGCTCTACACCCTGCTGCAGGATGCTACCAGTAACTGGCAATGCCTCGAGAAGGAATCTATAAACAGAGAATGTGATGTTATAGATGGCCTTTGCCTTGATATCGGCCATGTTACCTGAAACATACTCGTAGTAATAGCTGCGGCAGAGCTTTTGGGCAACTACATTGCCTGTTCTGGCATCTGTAATCCTTGCCTGTACTACAACCAAGGCATGTGTCTGTCTTCCGCCACCTGTTTCCATTTTTTCAATATGACCATCAAGGATATAGTCGGCACTGGCATCATCGGTTACCACGTGCAACCATGGGATATAGGTTGGTGAAGCGGCAAGTGCCTCTGTTGTGGGAGTAAGCATTGACTTTTCTTCCTCGTGGGTGGTATCCTTATCCACAATAGATGTCACAATGTTCAGGATGTTCTTGCCCAAATTTGGCTTCTTGTAGGTAAACTCGCCAATCTTGATGTTGTAGTGCTGTGGCATGTTTTCCTGTGCTTTCATTCCTGCACAGAATAGTACAAATGCAAGAAGAAGGAATAAACGGTTTTTCATCATAATCTTTATTTAATTTAAATTTTGCTGCAAATATAGGTATTTAATTGCTTTTCTTAGTTGTCAAAACGACCAACATTTTAACAATTTATTGTAAAATCGTTCATTTGAACGTAATAACAATGAAAAATGTGCTATATTTGTACGTTTTTTGAAAGAAAGTTCGTTCATCCATGCAATATTCCTGAATATTGCGGATTATAGAAGAAGAACCATAAACACATATTATGAGAAAATATTTAGCACTGTTTGCCGGCATGTTACTTGCGGTAAACACCTTTGCACAGCAAGACGAAATGAGCCGCTACCAAAACGAGGCAGGCGATTTTGCGGCACTTTATCAGGGAAAGACAGAATCGGAGTTCAATCCGTTTCTTTTCACCAACCATCCTTTTCTGGATACCGACGAATACCAGGCAGGAGACATCAGCTACTGCGGAGTGGTGTACAGAAATGTGCCTATGCGATACAATGCATTAGAGCAGACACTGAGCGTGCAGACACCACAGAAGGGTATCAAGATTACTCCCGAACAAAACAGCATTGACTGGTTTAGGCTGCGAGGCGACCTTTACCTGCACGACGAACAGAACGGAGGTTTCTGTGCCATACTGGTGCAGAAGAAGAACCTGGTGCTGAGACGCATCGTATCAGTACATGTGCAGAATGGCGTGGTGATTATAAACGACAAGTACCACAACCGCTTTAGCATCACGGAAAAGCTGGTGCTCGATGCTAACGGCAAGGAAACAACCGTGAAGAAACTGAACGACCTTTGCAAGCTGTTCCCTCAGAAGAAAAAAGAACTGAAGCAATTTGCCAAGCAACATAACCTGAGTTTCAAGGAGAATACCAGGACACAATCAATGAAGCAATGCGTGGAATACTTAGGAAAATGAAAAGAATCGCTTATATATTAATGCTGATGATGCTGCCGCTTAGCATGGCAGCACAGCAAGACAGCATCGGAGCAGGGGCACTGATGCAGCAATTGCAACAGCAGGGCTACAAGGTGTATAGCACCATGCCCGCCACACAGAAACTGCCCCATATAACACCCCTGAACAGCAGCAACGTGCGCAGGATGCTAGAGGGCACTGCCTACAAACTGTCGGTGTACAACAATAGTTGGTTCATCTTGCCAAATACCCAGCTGCAAACAAAATTGCCTGCCGTAGAGGCATCGCGCGGTGCACAATCGGATGGTAACGACTATGTGCCTCACGTAGTGGCATGGAGCGAAAACCAAATCTATCAGTTAGGGCGCACAGGGCAGAAACAGCAAGAAGGAAAGCTGAACCTGAAGGGTGTGGTAGTGAACTTTAAGACAGGCATGGTGCAGGCAGGTGTGCAGGTGGTGTGCCGCGATGCGCATGAAACTGCCCTTACTGGTATGAACGGTGAGTTTGAAATGATGTTGCCACCAGGAAGACATACGCTGGAAATAAGAGGCATGGACATCAAGGATACGCAAAGACACTTTAACCTGCTGGCCAGTGGTGAGGCACGTATAGAACTGGAAGAAGACGACCACCTGCTGGATGAGGTGGTTGTGGTGCAAGGACGTGTAGAGGCAGTGAAAACCACCCAGATGGGTATGGAGAAACTGCGCCCTGCCCTACTGAAGAACATCCCTTTGGCCATGGGTGAAGCCGATGTGATGAAGATGCTGCAAACACTGCCAGGTGTGAAATCGGTAGGTGAAGCCAGCAGCGGATTCAACGTGCGAGGTGGTGCCACCGACCAAAACCTGATTTTGCTGAACAACGGTACGGTATATAACCCAAGCCATTTGTTTGGTATGTTCTCGGCATTTAACAGTGACATGATCAGCGATGCAGAGCTGTACAAGAGCAGCATCCCTGCACAATATGGTGGACGTATATCTTCTGTGCTGAACATCACCCCTCGCGAAGCCGACAAGCAACACTTCCATGGTGCACTGAGCGTGGGATTGCTCACCAGTAAGGCTAACCTTGAGATTCCTGTAATAAAAGACCGTGTGTCGCTGCTGCTAAGTGGACGTGCCACCTATAGCGACTGGATGCTGAAGATGATTCCTGAAAGCAGCGGTTACAAAAATGGTAAAGCTGGTTTCTACGACCTGGGAGGTGTGCTGAGCATCAACCTTTCAAGAATGCACAAGCTGAACCTGTATGGCTACTATAGCCACGACCGATTTGCGTTTAGCGAATACGACAAGTATGGCTACACCAACTATAACGCATCGGCCGAATGGAGGGCTTTGTTCAGTGAAACCTTCAATGGAAAAACCACCGTGGGTATTGATCACTATGACTACTACAACCAAGAAAGTGAGGTGCAGTCGATGGCTGCCAAACTGAGCTTTAACATCAACCAACTGTACTTTAAGCAGCACTTTGGCTGGCAGATTGGCGAACAGCACAAGTTGCAGGCTGGTTTGAATGCACAATTATATAAGGTGGATCCTGGAAAGTACGAAGCAATGGAACATTCGTTCATTCAAGACAAGGAACTGCAACGCGAAAACGCCTTTGAAGGTGCCTTGTACCTGGAGGATGAATGGAACATTACCCCAAAACTGGCAGTGAATGCTGGTGTGCGCCTCTCGGCTTTTGCTGCATTGGGTGAACGCGACTATTGCCTGTATTCTGCCGAAACATTGCCATCGGAAAGTACAGTGACAGGTACTAAATCTGCCAAGAGTGGCGAGGTGATAAAGAGTTACCTACACCCAGAAATCCGCTTGTCGGCACGCTATTCAATCGATGATCACAGCAGTGTGAAATTTGGTTTCAACACCATGCACCAGTATATTCACAAAATATCAAACAGTGCCGTGATGAGCCCTACAGATACCTGGAAACTTACCGATGCCAACATCAAGCCACAAAGCGGATGGCAGGTGGCAGGTGGCTATTTTAAGGAAACTGCCGATGGAAACTGGGAAATGAGTGCCGAAGTGTATTACAAGCGCATGAACGACTATCTTACCTATCGCAGTGGTGGACAGCTGACTATGAACAAATTCCTGGAACGTGACCTGATTACCACACAAGGACAGGCATACGGCATAGAACTGCAGCTGAAAAAGCCTAAGGGCAAACTGAACGGATGGGTTAGCTATGCATACAGCCGAACCTTCCTTCGCCAGAACGACCCACGCGTGGCTGCACCTGTGAATGGTGGCGACTGGTTTGCTGCCGAGTACGACCGCCCTCATGAATTCAAGCTGGTGGGTAACTACAAGTTTACAGAGCGCTATAGCTTCTCGTGCAACATCGACTATAGCACAGGTCGCCCTGTTACCGTGCCTGCTGGTAAATACTACAACTCTGCACAGCACCGTTTCCAACCTTTCTATACAGAGAGAAACGGTCATCGCGTTCCCGACTATTTCCGCGTGGATGCTTCGTTCAACATCGAACCAAGTCATCACCTTACCCTGCTCACACACAGTTCACTAAGCATCGGTGTGTATAATCTGCTGGGAAGAAAGAACGTGTACAACATATATTATAAGGTAGAAAACGGAGAGGTGAAGGGTTACCGCATGAGTATCTTCGGTGCACCAATTCCTTTCCTGTCGTACAACATCAAATTCTAAATGCGTATGAAGAAGATATCAATCATAGGATGCCTGATGGCACTGCTCATGGCATCGTGCATCGATGAATACAATGCCAATTTGCCCGAATCTGATTCGCGCATACTGGTGGTAGAAGGCTCTATCGTTTCGGAAAGCAGCTGTGAGTTTCTGCTATCCACTACCGTACCGCTTAACACCAACGTAAACAACTCTACCTTCAATGAAATGGCTGTGACAAATGCCGAAGTGTGGGTGGAAGGCACCGACGGACAGCGCTTTAATGCCACCATGACAGAAGCAGGAAAGTATGTGGCAAACGTGGGAACACTGAACGAAAATCATGCCTATAGCCTGAAGATACAGTACAATGGCAATACCTACGAAAGCACTCCTGCCAAACCTGCTGTTTCGCCAGATATAGAGAAAGTGTGGTTTGAACAGCCACGTGAAGACATGAATGTGGATGCACTGATAAGCCTTAAGGCACCCAAGGATGGCAAGCCACAGTACTTTAAGTGGAGTTTCTATGAAACCTGGATGGTGGCAAGCTACTATCACTCTACTTATGAATACGACCCTGAAACAGACGAAATAGTACCTGCCAAGGAGGATTTTGGACTGGGTTACATGTACAATGATCCTGGTGAGGTGGTAATGGCAAGCAGCGAAACCTTTCAGGGAAACAAGATAGAGGGCTTCCGACTGCTGACATTGCCTAACAACACCAACCGATTTGTGTGGAGATACTGCCTTACAGTAAACCAGCGTGCCATCAGCAAGGAGGAATATGAGTTTGAAAACATGCGAAAGAAACTGAGCAGCGACATGGGTGGCTTGTTCAGCCCTCAGCCAAGCGAATTGCCAAGCAACATTCACTGCACCAGTGCCAAGAACAACGCCATCGGCTTTGTGGGTGTTTCGGGCAATGTGGTTACCAAGCACTATTTCGCAGATGGCGGAAGCGAAATCAAGAGTAACTTTAGAATGGATTGTGCACAGTTGGCCGACGAGACAAAAGCAAGATATACTAATCTTGAACTGTATAAGATGGGGTTCCGCGTATCGCTTTACACACCAATGGGTATAGAATGGTCGACTGCCTCATGCGTGGATGTGCGCCAACAAGGTGCCTTGCTGGAAAAACCTAGTTTCTGGAACTAAGAAAGGAGTAAATGATGAAGAAGATTCTGACGATTATATTTGGTTTGCTATGCACCACAGGGGTATTTGCACAGAATACAGAAGAGCGCGTAGCAGCCTTTACCGACAAGGATTGCTATCTTACTGGAGAAAACGTGCTGGTGAAGGTGCAGGTTACCGATGCCAACGGACAGCCACAAGACATGAGCAAGGTGGCATACATCGAACTGTGTGACACTCACGGCATACAGGCACAGGGGATGGCACAGCTGAACAACGGACATGGAAGTGCACAGCTTTCATTGCCAGGTTCACTGCACAGCGGAAACTATCAGCTGGCAGTATATACCCGCTATATGCGTAACTTCTCTAGAAAGCACTATTTCCGCAAGATAGTATCGGTGCTGAACGTGCTGCACCCTACCGAAGAAGATGAGGTGGAATGGATAGAGCAAAAGGAAACGGCACAGCTGAATGCCGGCAATGCGCTGCTTACCAACGCACAGAGCTATGGTGTGCGCAGTGAGGTGAAGGTGCAGCTTCCACACGAAAGTGCACAGGCACAGGGATTGGTGCTGAGCGTTACACGCAAGGATTGCAACGTGCCACATTACACGCCAGAAGAGATTGCCGACAACGTGCCTCAGGGTGCTCACTTCACACCCGAAATTGAGGGTCATTGGGTAACAGCACGCTGCAGCAATGATGCTCCTACCTTCTACCACTCACGCCTGGCAAATGTGGGTGCCACAGTGAAGGTATTTGACGGTCAGTTGCAAAAAGACGGCACCATGCGCTATTATACCAGAGCACTGAATGGCACACAGCCAGTGGTGGTAAATGCCTATGGTGTAGAGGGCGAAGCATACAACATGCAGCTGGTATCTCCTTTCGAAGGTGTGATACCTGCAAAGCTGCCTGCCTTAAAGGTAAACATCAACGATAAGGAACTAACCGACCGTAGCATGGCTTCTCAGGTGGCACAGGTGGTGCGTGAGAATACCCCTCCCTCTCCTATGC
>JAGHTY010000198.1 GCA_018065125.1 Candidatus Minthousia equi | reverse complement strand
ATTTTAAAATTAATTATGGCAACAAAAATCAGATTACAGCGCCACGGTCGTAAAAGCTATGCTTTTTACTACATCGTTATCGCTGACGAAAGAGCTCCACGTGATGGAAGATTTACTGAGAAAATTGGTACTTACAACCCTAATACCAATCCTGCCACAGTAGATTTGAAGTTTGACCGCGCTTTGTACTGGGTTAAGACTGGTGCACAACCAACTGACACTGTACGTAACATTCTGTCTAATGAAGGTGTTTACATGTTGAAGCACTTGCAGGGCGGTGTTGCAAAGGGCGCTTTTGACGAAGCAACTTGTCAGGCTAAGTTTGAGGCTTGGAAGAGCAACAAGCAGAATGGCATTGCAAAGTTGAATGAGAAACTCGCCGCTGAAAAGAAGGCTGCTGAAGCTGCACGTTTAGAGGCTGAGAAGAAGGTTAACGAGGAAATCGCTAAGAAGGTAGCTGACAAAAAGGCTGCTGAAGCTGCTGCAAAAGCAGAGGCTGAGGCTGCTGCAAATGCTGAAGCAGAGGCTGTTGAAGCACCTGCTGAAACCGCTGAGGCTTAATCCCCTCAATCTATTAATTTTAAAGTTCTTGCAAGCAAAACAAAACAGGGCAATCCCAGGGGTAACCTTGGGATTGTTTCTTTTTTAAGAAAAAACATGAGATTTAGTATACAAGTTTCAGACGATTTAAAATCCAAATGTCCTTCATTCAAAGGATGTGCCATAACTGCTACGGTGACTAACACCTCCTACTCGGCAGAGCTATGGGATAGAATTCACCACTTCATAGAAGATTATCGTAATAGATATACTGCAGATTCGATCAAGGACATTCCGAGCATCCAGGCAACAAGAATAGCTTATAAAAAATGTGGCAAAGACCCTAGTCGCTATCGTCCATCTGGAGAAGCACTTTGCAGAAGAATCATTAAAGGAATGGATTTATACCAGATTGATTCTATGGTTGATCTTGTAAACCTTGCTAGTATAGCATACGGATACAGTATAGGTGGTTTTGACGCAGACAAAATTGAAGGAAACTCTTTGATTCTTGGAATAGGTAAAGCAAATGAGCCCTATGAAGGTATAGGAAGAGGACCACTTAACATTGAAGGGTTACCTGTATACCGAGATGTAATAGGAGGTATTGGGACACCTACCAGTGATAATGAAAGAACTAAAATGGACATTAACACCCATCACTTTCTTGGATTAGTAAATGGTTATGACGGAAATACCGAAACCATTCAAAAGACAATACTATTAATGAAAGAACTTATGGAAGAGTTCTGTGAGGGAAAAGATTTTGAAATTATGGAATACTAAATAAGGTGCATCGTTGATGCACCTTATTTTATTATGGTATTAATTAACTTTCTTAAATTTGAGTCCTATCTGCATTCCATTAAAATTACCCAGCAAACTAGATATTGCCTTAATTGAAGTATTAAAATTACCAGCAAAAGATGTAATGCCATTAATAAAAGTCATCAACTTGTCTGCGCTGACCAGTAACTCCAAACTAACAAGACTTAAATTAGTATCACAATTAAATCCATTACCTAAGGTTGATAATTTAATATTCAACTTTCCATTATTCAAAGAATAAGAACCTTTCTTTGACTTAGATTTTAATGTAACAATCAGATTATTATTAGCATCGAACTGCATCTTCAAATTTCCTGCAGACAGAATCTTACTAAGATAAGTGTTTATCTTATTTTCAAGGGTTGACTTTGCAGCTGCAGCACCCAACTTTGCCAAAGCATCATTACTTTTAGCTTCAATAGCAGCACCTGTATAAGACCAAGTACCTATAATTGTTGACTGTTTGGCAGAACCACTAGTAAGAGAAGAAACAACTCCTGTTGCCGCATCTTTCAACTTGTCTAGAAAAGATTGGGCATTCATATTGGTAGAAACAAGAAGCATAACTACCAATATAATGGTTTTAGATATTCTACTCATAATTTATGATAATATTACATTGCAAAGACGTTAAATCCGCCATCTACTACTGCAACAGTACCTGACACAAATGCAGCAGCATCACTAATCAAATAATGAATTGTACCACAAAGTTCTTCTGGCTTGCCAAATCGCTTGAACGGAGTTTGGCGAATAACATCAGCTCCACGCTGAGTCAAGCTTCCATCTTCATTTGTCAACAAACGCAAATTCTGTTCAGTCAGGAAGAATCCTGGAGCAATAGCATTTACACGAATCTTTTCAGTAAACTTTGTTGCCACTTCATTTGCCATAAATGCAGTAAAATTACTAATACCTGCCTTTGCTGCAGCATAACCACATACGCGAGTCATTGGACGGAAGGCTGCCATAGATGAAAAATTCACAATACTACCCTTTCCTTGTTTTACCATCTGCTTCAGGAATACCTGAGTAGGTATAACAGTACCAGTAAGATTCAAATTCAATACTTTCTGGAACTGTTCTGGATCCAAATCAAAGAATGTTCCATCTGGAGAGATTGTTGCTCCTGGCATGTTTCCACCTGCAGCATTTAACAAAGCATCCACTTTGCCATATGTTGCAACAATATCATTCAAATTCTGTTCTACAACCTTCTGATCCATTACATCAGTCTGTAAGAACATTGCTTCATTACCTTTAGCCTTAATATCGGCAACAATTTTCTCTCCTACTTCTGCCTTACGACCCATTACAACAACCTTTGCTCCTTCTGCAGCCAAATAATCTGCAATGCAACGTCCTAAAACACCGGTTCCACCTGTAATGGCAACAACCATTCCTTGAATATCAAATAACTGATTCATAATATCTATATTTATTATCCGACAACTTCAAATTCTTTATAATTATGGCAATTAATTCCCATTTCCTGATCTACCACATGCATCATACCCATAAGGAATGCTGTTGCTTCCATACGTCCGTGGAAAGAATAGCCCGCATTGTAACCCTTATCTTCATCACCTAACATCATAGGAGCGTGATCGGCACGCATTGGGAGTTCTGGATTCTGAACTTCGAATATACGGATTAATTCAACCAAATTTGCACGACCGCCAAAATGTGATGCTTCCTTGAAACTTCCATCTGGATAAACCTGAGTACTACGCAAATGAACAAAATGTGTACGAGAAGCGAACTTCTTTGCCAGAGCAGTAACATCATTATGAGCACCTGCACTTAAAGAACCAGCACAGAAAGTCAAACCATTATGGAAATCATCTACGGCATCCAAGAACCATTGGATATCCTCTTCACAGGTAACAATTCTTGGCAAACCCAGTATCTGCAAAGGTGGATCATCTGGATGGACACACATGCGCATATCATATTCATTACATACAGGCATAA
>JAGHTY010000092.1 GCA_018065125.1 Candidatus Minthousia equi | reverse complement strand
GAATTCATCTCTGTAACATTCTGGGTACTGAAGTTCTCGCCAAAGGTAATGCTCTGCAAAGATGGACAAAAAAGGAACATAGAACTCATATCGGTAACATTGCTGGTATCAAAGCCGCTCAGGTCGAGGTTCTGCAAAGATGAACAACCATCGAACATAGAAATCATGTTTTCAACACTGCTGGTATCAAAGTTGTCTCCAAAGGTAATGCTCTGTAAAGATGAACAACCACTGAACATTGAAGCCATATCGGTAACGTTGTCGGTATAAAAGCCACTCAAGTCGATGCTCTCCAGGGAAAAACAACCCATGAACAGGTCTTTTAAAGACCCACCTGAAACTACTTCTGAGAAAGTGATGCTCTTTATAGAATGAGGGAACAGTACTCCACCTTCATCTTTAATTTTCAGTATAACATTGCTCAAGTCAACACTTTTAAGATTTGTAAAGTTATTGAATTGCAATTCGAGGGGAGAGCCTTCATTTTCAAAACTTTCTTCAGTAGTGCAGAAGGTAAGCACGCCATCTTCTACCTGATACCAGCAGTTACCATCTCCTGTGCTGTTTTCTGGCATCTCCTGGTTTGCCACAAAGTTGATTCCCGAAATGCTTGCGAGGTCGTAATCCATAGGATTATGCACAATGTTTTGTATCTCATCAGACTTAAATAAGCTAACAGGGTCGCCATTATACTGCACCTTATACACCACGCCGGCTTCTACCTCACGTGGTGCTGCAATAATTGCATCGGTGGCATAGTTTATCAGGCCGTAGCGTTGTTCCAAATAGCCGTCATGGGCATCTTGTCCCAAAGGAATTGCAAAATATGCCTTTGAACTGGCTGGTACTGTTGCATACACGCAATCATCCCTATATCCCGTACATCCATCTGAAAAACCCGAATTAGAAGAACGAAAATAATAGGAAAAACCATAAGCATATAATTTTTCGATTAACTCGTGGCTATCATCAAATAAACCCATAAGTAATCCAACCTCAAGGTCCTCTTCTGTATTGTTGTGCACACATGCCAAGGCGTAGGGTGCAGAGAGTTCTGCCTGAAGTGAATTGCCATCGGTTGTAACCTCGCCTACCAAGAAAATGTTTTCGGGCTCCATCTTAAAATCGAGGGCCAACCTGCCATGATTAGATTCACCAGATATTTTATTTCCGGTATGCGCCAGCTTGATGTCGGTCAGCGCAACATTCTCGGGCACCTCGCCTGTAAATACGCCATCGGCATAGGTGAATTTAATCTCATTGATGTTTTCATGCTCGTTCATGTAGCCAACATAGATAACGTCGCCTTCCTTCCAGCCAGTGATGTTAAAGGCATCCTTGCCCTCTATCTCCTCTACTACCAAACGGGTGTTGGCACCCATATTGGTGGTAGCCATTAGTGTTACGGTGCGGGTAGCAACTGGCTGCTGTGGTGCTGGCTCGTCGGTTAGGTTGTTCTCTACCGAGCAAGATGTTATGCTCATGCCAAGAGCAACAAACAGAGCGCTGATAAAAGTATATATTTTTTTCATATTACCAATTCTCCTCTCTTTTAAATGTATCTTCATTGATTGTTACATCGCCTTTGGCAGGTTCAAACTCTATGTGCTCGCTGTCCCAGCCAGTGCCGGTCATTAGCCATGTCTTCAGAGTGGCATCGGTAACACCTTTTACCACACACTTTCCGCTGGTAAGTTCGCTGCCAGTGTTAGTGAACATATAATCTTTCCTGAAGTCGATTTGGCTCACATCCCAGTTGCCAAGGGTTAACGAGGCAAGTTTTTTGCAATTCCAGAACATTCCAGCTATGTTGGTAGCGCTGCTGGTGTTAAAACTGCTCAGGTCAAGGCTCTGCAAAGATGAACAACCATTGAACATAGAATTCATCTCTGTAACATTCTGGGTACTGAAGTTCTCGCCAAAGGTAATGCTCTGCAAAGATGAACAACCTTTGAACATAGCAATCATGTTTTCAACACTGCTGGTATCAAAGTTGTCTCCAAAGGTAATGCTCTGCAAAGATGAACAACCACTGAACATTTCAGCCATATCGGTAACTTTGTAGGTGTTAAAGCCACTCAAGTCGATGCTCTCCAGGAAAGAACACCCCGCGAACAGGTAAGATAAAGACCCACCTGAAACTACTTCTGAGAAAGTGATGCTCTTTATAGAATAAGGGAACATTGGTTTTACATTGCTATCTTTAATTTTCAGTAAAACATTGCTCAAGTCAAGGCTTTTAAGATTTATAAAGTTATTGAAATGCAATTCGAGGGGCATGCGTTCATTGTCAAAACTTTCTTCAGTAGTGTAGAAAGTAAGGCTGGTGCCATCTGGTGTAAGCGTGTACCAACAATCATGATTATCTGTATCGCCAGCAGGCTTGGTTTGGCTTGCCTCGAAATGAATTTCGGTAACCTTGTCACGATCTTCTAAATTGTTTATTACTTCATTAATTTCACTGGCATCAATAAAATTTACTGTTACAGGAGCAAAGTTCAGGAGTGTTCCGCGACCTATCACGCCACCATCCATAACATAACTTCTGTCGTGTGATGAATCGGTATGCTTGGTGGTAACGGTTAAAGAATGACCAGTAAGGTCGGTTGGTGCCATCATGGCATGTATATCTACCCATTTCTTGCTATTGTTTGTGCTGCTGTAACCAATTGTCATGCTGTTACTGGTAGCGGTAGGGGTTATAGCTGGGGCAGCACTTTCGGTGGCAGTTGTAAGGTTAATGGTACCTTTCAGCACAAAAGCGGTGACATCGGTTGAAAGTTCCACGCCAGTACAATCTGTGTTGTAGTTATCAGGAACCGAAAGCTTCAGCAGTGTGCCAATGTGCTTGTTCTTGAACGATCCGTCGGCTGCCTGCTTGCTGGCAAAATATACATATTTACCCATGGCAGCGGTAGGCGAGTCGCTGTCTTCATGGCTCTGTCCGGTGAAATCCACAGGCACAGCAGTGATATCGGTAGCGCCGGTTAGGTTATTGGCTGGGTAGAAGGTGTAGTAGTCAACGCCCTCCTTTACCGAATAGGCTCCGGTGAAAGTACCTTTGGTATTACCTGCTGTTTCGCTCTTCAGGGTAAGGAATGCTAAGGCATCAATATCGTGTGTGTTGGCAAAAAGGGCTATTTTGTCGCCTGCCTGCCAAGGAAAGCTGAAGTGAGTATTCGTTGCATCCTTTGGGTTAACTGCCACACGTGTGCCGGGCAATGAAATGCTCTCTGTAATGGCCACAATGCCTTCGCCTGGCAAAGGCATCTCACCGGCAGGGTTCTCTATGTTCTGCTCTGCCTGGCAGGCTGTGAGCAGTGCACTGGCTGCCAGCCATAAATACTTGATACTTTTCATACGCAAAAACTAGTTGGGTTTGTTGTTTAGATGTCTTCGTTATTAACCTCAATGCTTGTAGCGATGATATCAGTTTCGTCAATCTCGATAATCTCCAGCTGTGGAGTTTCAAATTCCTGTTTCATAA
>JAGHTY010000054.1 GCA_018065125.1 Candidatus Minthousia equi | reverse complement strand
GTTAGGGTAAGCCTTCAATGTGTCAGAAAGCTGGTACCACATATCAATGAGCTTCTGCTGTTCGGCAGGATCCTCGTAAAGTGCATTGTGCTCACCTTCGGCCAATACGAAATTGTGTGAACGAAGGATGTGCAAGTCTACAATGGCACGAATACCATACTGTCCACACCAGTTAAGTGTTTGGGTGAGCAAACCCCATGCTTCGTTTTGCTTATTACCTTCTTCGTCCCACATCTGTTCCTCATCGATAGGAATACGCACATGGTCAAAGCCCCATTTCTGCAGGTTGGCAATATCCTTTTCCTTTACTCGGTCGGCACGCTCCTGCCCACGAAGTGGAGACTGTGAAAGCCAATGGCTTAGGTTAACACCACGTTTCAGCTCGAAAGTGCCTACTTGCTGTTGCTCTGTCTTGTTTGTGTTGCATGCTACAAACACAAAGGCTATAGCAGCCAGAATTGAAAATACTTTTTTCATAGGTTTGAATGATTGATTTGATTTATGTTTTTCATCTGCTTGCAAAGATAATACAAAGGTTTTAAAGTCTCAATTAATAATTAGTAATTAATAATGAATAATTAATAAGGATTTGCAAAATATTCAATTATTCATTATTATCTAAACTCTAAACACTAAACTCTAAACTTTCATTCCTTTTTTATATCTTTGCATTTTGTAAGAAACAAGTGTGTAGGCTACACAGAAGTTTTCTAAACCAACAAGGAAGAATGAAGAAATACGATTTATATATACCTTCTACAGATTCTTCACAGCAATTGCATTATGTTGTGTGGGAACCAGATGATGCTCCTGTGGCAGTCTTGCAGCTGGTGCATGGAATGGAGGAATACATAGACCGTTATGATGCTTTTGCCAGAGCCCTTGTTGAGAAAGGTTGGGCTGTTATTGGACATGATCATCTGGGACATGGATTATCTGGGTGCTATGAACGTGGATTCTTTACTGAACGAAAAGATGGGGCAGATCTGGTGATTAAGGATATGCACCTCATTACAGAAACGGCCATGAACCGTTGGCATTTGCCTGTTTATATTTTTGGCCATTCCATGGGTTCGTTCTTCACACGACGCTATTTGGCACTATATGGAAAGGATGTACATGGGGCAATTATCTGTGGATCGGGTTGGTATAACTCATTTTTAACAGGTTCTGCCTATTTAATGGCTAGATTGTTCGGAATATTGGTAGGTGAGCACAAAAAGAGTAAAATGCTAACTGCCATCTGTACTTCGCCCTATAGTCATGCTTTCTCAAAAGAAGGGAAAGACGCTTGGCTTAGTGCAAACAAGGAGAATGTTCAGCATTATCATGCCGACCCACTATGTGGTTTTGGGTTTACCTGCGGTGGATTTAAGGTTATGTACCAGAATTTGTTACGTGTTTCACGCGAAATGGATTATCAGCAGCTTCGTTCAATACCTATCCTCATTATATCGGGTGCTGATGATCCTGTAGGTGGAAGAAAAAGTGTAGATGCTATCGCAAGGCAATACCGAAAATATGGTTTTGAGAATGTTACTGAATACGCCATATCAGGAAACAGACATGAAATTCTCTTTGAAGCAGAGGCGCATGAAACCATTGAATATATGATAAATTGGCTAAACTCTAATAGATAAAAAAATGCAGATCGTTTTGACCAGCATTCTTTTTTATATGTACTTCGGTTATTAGTCCATAGGATAAACCACTCCCCATTCCTTACGGAGAGCATCCATCTGCTTCATGATGCTAAGCGTTTCGGCATGAGGCATATAAGGA
Organism: Candidatus Minthousia equi; assembly: GCA_018065125.1. Lineage (GTDB taxonomy): Bacteria > Bacteroidota > Bacteroidia > Bacteroidales > Bacteroidaceae > Minthousia > Minthousia equi. Next base: position 4,897 of record JAGHTY010000054.1, on the reverse strand, counting down.
GATTCCAGCAATCCCTCTTCCAGACAGCGCTTGCACTCCAATACCTGATACTCATATCCGTTTACCATATCTGCAGGACGTTCAATACGCTCTACCAGTTCGTAGTTGCGGTAAACCTCAATCAGTTCAGGACAGTTCACGTTATCTACACGGATATAGCCATCTGTACCACTGATGATGCCTTGGCGGTCGTTCAGGGTAAGACATCCTGCTTGCAGGTTGGCCATCTTTCCATCAGCATAGCTAAGCGAAATGGCTTCCATCATATCCATGCCGGTAGTTCCTAGGTGGCAGTTGGTAACGGTCTTTACGATATCGGTACCAAAATACATACGTGCAAAGTTCAGCACATATACACCCAGATCCAGCAAGCCACCACCACACAGTTCAGGACGAAGGATACGCTCCTTGAACTCCATCATGTAGCATAGGGTTGCTGTCAGCACACGTGGTTCACCAATAATGCCACTCTCCATCAGTTCCTTCACCTTGTGAGAAAGAGGCATGTAGCGTGTCCAGATAGCTTCGGTAATGAACAAACCCTTTTCCTTTGCCAAGTTTAGCAGTTCTTCTGCTTCACGTGCATTGGCAGTGAAAGCCTTTTCTACCAGACAAGGTTTTCCGTGTTCCAGAGCCAACTTGGTGTGAGGGTAGTGGTGAGAGTGGGGTGTGGCAATGTAAACCAGATTAATTTCTGGGTCGTTTACCAGTTCCTCGTAACTGCCATAAGCCTTTGGCAAGTTGTACTTATCAGCAAAAGCCTGTGCCTTTTCAAGTGTGCGCGATGCAATGGCCAATACTCTTGCTTCCTTCAATGGAGCTAATGCCTCTGCCATCTTTTCGGCAATCCATCCTGCTCCAATAATACCTACATTTAATGTTTCCATAGTGTTTTGCGTTTTGTGAAGTTAATTTTGGGGGTGTAAAGGTAGTAAAAAGTTTAAAAGTTTAAAAGTTTAAAGGGGAAAAGTATTATGGGTTTTGAGTTATGAGTTTTGGGTTTTGAGTTTAAGGGGTTTAAGGGGGTATGAGGTTAAATTGTTAAATTGTTAATTATAGACACAAAGTTACAAAGACGTATTAATCCCTCTCTGCGTCTCTGTGTCTTTTAAACCTTTAAACTTTTAAACTCTTAAACCTTTACAACGTCTCTGCGTTTCTGCGACTTTTAAACTCACACCCCCAAAACTCATTATTATTTCTTTTATTATTTGTGTATGTTTCATATTTTTTGTTTCTTTGCACTACCATGAATAACATTGAAAAATAAATCACACAAAAATAGACAAAATGAAAACACGATTTTTATTTGCGACATTGTTTGCAGGATGTTTTATTTCTGCACATGCGCAATCACTTAAGTTGAATCAACTGGATTATTTTGAGCAACAAGGTGTAAATGTACTGGTGTACAGTAACGACTTTAATGGTGGTTTCAATGACGAGAAGAACTCGGGTATTGAAATCATTCACCATGGTGTGCGTACCGTTCAGGGTGGTGCCGTTCGTTTGAACAAGACACCTGAGCAGTGGGATTTGGTGCCTACTATGACCAAGCGTACCGTTAACAAGGACAATAATTCTATTGAAGTGGCACTTACCTATAAGGACTATAACTTCGATTCACGCGTTGTGGTTACTGGTCAGGGAAAGGGTGTAGAGATTGCCGTTTATCTAGATAAGCCTGTTCCTCAGGAACTGGTAGGTAAGGCTGGCTTTAACCTTGAGTTCTTGCCTTCACAATACTGGGCAAAGACATTCCTGATGGATGGCCGTCCAAATCGTTTCCCTAAGTATGCTGTGAGCGAGACAGTGTCTGTTCCTAACTCAGAGAAACCTCGTCAGTTCAAGGGTTTCAAGACATACGATGACCGTGGTACCAATATGTTTGTTGACCCAAAGCCTATCGACAAGGGTCACACCATCCTGATGGCTACCGATGCTCCTGAGCGTATGATCAAGGTAACCAGCGAAAACGAACTTTGCCTGTACGATGGCCGTATGCTGGCACAGAATGGCTGGTTTGTACTTCGTAGTGAACTACCTGCTGGAAAGACAGGAAAGGTGGTTTCGTGGATTGTTGAACCTAATGCCGTTAAGGGTTGGGTGCGTGAACCAAACATTGGTTTCTCACAGGTAGGTTATCTGCCTCACCAGCCAAAGGTTGCCGTTATCGAGCTGGATAAGATTGATACTGTTCATCCTACTGCCAGCATCCACCGTATTATGGATGATGGTAGCGACAAGATTGTATATACCGGCAAGACCAGTGAGTGGGGTCGCTACTTTAAATATAATTATGTGAAGTATGATTTCTCTTCTGTTACCGAACCTGGTGTTTACTACATTGAGTATGGTAATACAAAGACTAACAACTTTATCATCGACAAGACAGTTTACGACAAGATAACAGATGCTACCAGCGACGTGTGGATTCCTATTCACATGAACCATATGGCTGTAAACGAGGGTTACCGTATGTGGCATGGCGAACCATTCAAGGAAGGTTACCTACAGGCTCCAGAGAGTGACCACTTCGACTTGCACTGGCAAGGAAAGACTACCGATACCAAGTACAAGCCTCTGGAACTGATTCCTGGATTGAACGTGGGTGGTTTCTTTGATGCTGGCGACTATGATATTGAAACTGGTTCAAACATTACAGTGGTTCAGAACCTGGTTTCTGCATGGGAATTGTTCCGTTCAGAGCGCGACGAGACATTCGTTTCTCAGGAACAGCGTTATGTAGACTTGCATCGTCCAGATGGCAAGGCTGATTTGCTGCAGTATATTGAGCATGGTGCTTTGAATCTTGTTGCTCAAGCAGAACAGATTGGTCACATGGCATCTACCTTGAGTAACTCTGTACTGGATAACTACCATCATCTGGGTGATATCTCGGCTATTACCGATGGTTTGCACTATGATCCATCCCTGAAACCATACGAGATTTCTGCCGATGGTAAGAGCAGTGGTACTCCAGACGATATGTGGGCATTTACCAGTCGCAACCCTCAGTTGGATTTCCGTGCTGCAACTATGTTTGCTGCAGTTAGTCGTGTGATGACTGGTTACAACGACGACCTTGCAAAGCGTTGTCTTGTACAGTCAAAGCGTCTGATGAAGGAAGCTAACGAACTGATGTCGAAGACTGCTACAAAGTCGCAGAGTGGTGAGCGCGACAGCCTTGTATTGGCTGGTTTTGGCAATATGGCTACCAACCTGCAGCTTTATGCCGCTACTGGCGAGAAGGATTACCTGAAGGCATTTGAGTCACAGATCTGGAAGGCACTGGATAGAAACGTAAGCTACACCATCAAGACAGCCCTTGATGCCATTCCATATATGGATGCCAGCTACATGAAGAAGCTTCGTCCATATGTTGTGAAGTATAATGACTACATCAATGGCTTGGAGAAGGATAATCCTTATGGATGTCCTATTGGTTTAGGTAACTGGGCAGGAAGCACTCAGATGGCTACCTTTGGTACTACTGTTTGCTTTGCCAGCAAGTACTTCCCTGATGTTGTAAGCAAGAATCAGGCCTATAAGGTTGCTAACTGGATATTTGGTTGCCATCCATACCACAACTATTCATTGGTTGCAGCAGTAGGTGCTGCTCGTCCTAAGAATGTGTTCTATGGTAATAATCGTGCCGACTTTTCGGCTATCCCAGGCAATATGGCTCCTGGTTTGCTGTTCCGCCAGCCAGATCATTTCGAGAACTATGATGATTGGCCATTCTTGTGGGGACAGAACGAGGGTACCATTGCTGGTAATACCTTGTACCTGATCTTTGGTTCGGCATTCAAGGCTATTCAAGACGAAAAGTAAGCCTTTTGGCTGCTTCGCGACGTTTAAAAAGTATAAATAGTATAAGAAGTTTAAAAAGTTAAAAGGTTAACAGACAACAGACAACGGACCACAGACTAGGCTTCGTCTTGTTGACTTGTAGACCCGTTGACATGTTGACTATATATGATAATGTTTTTTGGAATACAAATATGAAGAATCAGTCGATTATTATGCATGCACTGTATGAACCAGTGCGAAATGAAGAGGGAGTAGCGTATGACGCCCTATGCCATGGCGCCAATAAGGCTTTTGAGAATTTTTATGGGCTGAATCCTAAAGGTAAGATGCGCTCAGAGTTTCTGGGTGTGAGCAATCTGCTGATTGTTAACAGAATGGATGAAATCCTGAAAACAGGTAAATCAATGGTATTCTGTTATGAAGAAACCGGATTAGGTGTGCTGGATGTAATTATGGAAAGTCATGGAGATGGCAAGTGTGTAGACATCTATACCATCAATATGAAGGAAGTGAAGGAGTTGCAGCAGAAACAAAACGAGATGTACCGCAAGTACTATATAGCTTCAAACCTTAATAATCTGGCGGTTTGGCAGTGGGAGATAAAGGAGCACAAGGTATATGCCGACTCTATCATCACTGATGCTACAGGAAAGGAGCAAGTGGATATGACACGCGAGCAGCTGGTTTGGGAAGAGTTCGACCGATTACACGATATTTATGAGGAAGACCAGCACCTGTTGCAGAATATGCTTTATGATATTCGTGACAAGAAGATTACTCAAGGTAAGATTCAGTGCCGTCTGATGCATGAGGGAAAATTGATTTCATGCGAAATCTCTGCTATTGCAGATCGTTATGATATGGACGGCAATCCAGAATCGGTTATCGCAACGACAAGAGTTCTATAATTTAATTTTTATAAGGTGGAGTTAACGCTCCACCTTTATTTTTTTAAGAAGCTTACGAGTAGAAATAAAAATAAAGGAACACCCCACGGGATGTTCCTTTACCTGAATATTAGTTTATCTCGAAAAAATGATTTTTACTTCTCTCCGCCAATCATTTTGGTTGCATACTCCATCAT
>JAGHTY010000155.1 GCA_018065125.1 Candidatus Minthousia equi | reverse complement strand
CTTTTAACCCTTTAAACTTTTAAACTTTTAACCCTTTATATTATCTTTGCACGCAAAACAAACAAATTAAGGTATGACAAACATGGCATTTATTTTAGGCTTTTTGCCTCGTGGTGCAGAGTGGCTCATCATTCTGCTGGTAGTTTTGCTGCTTTTTGGTGGTAAGAAAATTCCTGAACTGATGAAAGGTTTGGGTAAGGGAGTTCGCAGTTTCAAGGAAGGCGTGAACGAGGCCAAGAAGGAAGCAACCAAGGAAGTCGAAGGAGACGATACCGAGAAAAAGTCTTAATGAGTAGCCAGGGTGCTAGCTTTTGGGATCATCTTGATGTTTTGCGAGGGGTCCTTTTCAGAATATTAGGGGTATGGTTATTATTAGGCATTGCCTATTTTATAGCCATGCCATATATTTTTGATACCGTAATATTAGGCCCCTGTCATACCGATTTTATATTCTATGAATGGTTGCGCGCCATTGCCAACCGTTTCGAACTTACCGATGAATTCTTTACCCAAAGTCTTGAGATTAAGTTAACAAACATCAATCTTACAGCACCATTCTTCATTCATCTTTCCAGTTCTTTCTGGATGGCAGTAGTTACAGCTACACCTTATTTAATTTGGGAAATATGGCGTTTTGTAAGTCCAGCACTTTACGACAAGGAGAAGAAAGGTGTGCGCAAGGCACTGGGTTTAGGTACCATCATGTTTTATCTGGGAGAGGCAGTAGGTTATCTGATGGTATGGCCTATGGCATTACGTTTCCTAGTGAATTACAATCTTACTCCTTCTGTTGAAACGCACCTCACGCTAGAAAGCTACATGGATAATTTCATGATGTTGGTGCTATGTATGGGATTGGCGTTCGAACTGCCTTTGGTTACATGGTTGCTTTCTGTCATGGGTATAGTAAACAAGGCATTCTTGCGAAAGTACCGTCGTCATGCCATTGTCATCATTGTCATATTGGCTGCCATCATTACCCCAACAGGCGACCCATTCACCTTGTTCATTGTTGCCATTCCGCTCTATCTTTTGTTTGAATTTAGCATTCTTCTGGTAAAGTGAAATCAAACATTTTTAGATACAAGCAGTTCTCTGTGGTGCAGGATCATGCAGCCATGAAAGTAGGTACCGACAGTGATTTGTTGGGAACACTGGCAGCAGGAGGCATGCGTATTCTGGATATCGGAACGGGTACAGGAATCATTTCTCTGATGATGGCACAGCGTTTTCCAAATGCTAGGATTACTGCCGTAGAGATAGATGATGATGCCGTACAGGATGCTCGTGTAAACTTTTCTGCATCACCTTTTGCCGATAGGATAGAGTTGTTTCACATGTCGTTTCAGGAGTATTTGCAGGCACATCCCGAACCAGTTTTCGACTGTGTGGTGTGCAATCCTCCTTATTTTGACAAGAGCTTGGAGTGCGACAATCTGGGGCGTGCTCGTGCGCGTCACACCTTTAGTTTACCTTTCCCGGTCTTGGTAGGCGGTGCCTATGCCTTGCTGAAAGAAGATGGCGTATTCTCGGTATGCATCCCTCCAGAGGTAACGGATACTTTTAAGACCGAATGCCTACTCACTGGTTTCTGGTTGCAGGATGATTATCAGGTAAAGGCTTTGCCGCAGAATCCTCCTAAGCGTTATGTGTTGGTGCATAAAAAGGGAAAGATGATATTTCCCTGTGTGCATACTTTTTGCATGCGCAATGAAGACCACTCCCGTTCAGAGTGGTATCATCAGCAACTAAAGGATTTTCTACTCTAATAAGTTTAATTTATTCAGCGTGTATAACAAGTTTATCATAACCCAGAATGGTGTCTTGGTGTTTGGAAATGTTTTCCTGCATCGCGACTTGTTGCCTAAGGGCGACACAACCTGCTATGGTGGTGGACTGTGGCGTGTAGATAACCAGCGTGGATGCATCCTGCTTTATGGTCGTAGTTTTGACTTTGGCCCTCCACAGTTTCAATTCATGAAAAGGGTAAACGAGGCAGAACCTCCTGGTAGTTTGGGATACCCTATTTTCTACATGCGCCAGTGGTTAGAGCAGGAGGTGCTTGAACTGGTTTGGCCGCTTGTATGACCTTCCCCTTTGGACTGTTATGACGTATGGGTTAGCTCGATTGAGGTTCGATTGGCGTTCGATTGAAGCTCGATTCGGGCTCGATTATAGAATCGAACATTAGGCGACCACCAAGTTTGTTCCATTTCAAAAAAACTTGACTGCTTCCTGTAACTTTGGAGTACCTTATTACAGTTTATTTAAACTCTTCTTTATAAATTGTAATCAAAATTCTTGGTTACGTTATTACTTTTCATTATTTTTGCCATGTTCAATGAAAACATTGAGCATTACATTTTGATAAACGAAGGCGTTTAGCGATATTATCCCTTTTTGGAATCTGGACAATTCTAAGTTACATGGATAATATAAGCATTAACGCCCGCGTCAT
>JAGHTY010000064.1 GCA_018065125.1 Candidatus Minthousia equi | reverse complement strand
GAAAGAATGAGGTGGTAGTGTTATGGTAACACTGCTAACCTCTGTTTCTGGACGATCATTTACGCGCTCCCTCTTACGAACGGTTCCTGGCAGATTTTCGCCACTTAGCAAGTCCTTCACACCCTTTGTACCCTTTACAACCGAGTTGATTTCAATTGGCTCGTTGTGGAAAGAATGAACCACAAATGTTTTGTTGTCATAAGTAAACAAAGACACTTGAGAAGGACCTTCAATCTGTACATCCATACTGCGTGATAAAACAGTACGCATACGGTTTAGGGCATTTGATGGCAATGCATACAAGTGGCTGAAATTATCTGGCATTACCCACACAAACATGTTTCCCTTAGAATAAACGCTATGCTGAAGTAATGGCCAGCCGTTGCCATAAGCTAAGGCTGTTACATCTTCCCATGAGTCGTTTGTGTGATACATGAAGATAGGAATTCTAACAGGAACGGCAGTAGGTTGATATCCCATCATTCTGCCATAACCTCCGCTTACGATAACCGTATCAATATCAGCACTACGGTCGGTTGCTGTCATTTCAAAGAACTGCTTTACACCCTTGTCTTGCATGGCACGATAGAAACCAGATGTTACTACAACATCTCCACCTTTCTCCATGAACTTCTTCATTTTTGAAAGAATCTCTGGGTCGTATTTACAGCATTCTGTAATAATAACGATTTCTTCATTTTCTGGGAATTGAGGAACAATTTCTACTGGAACTCCAATCATACCCATATAATTATGTAGGAAGTCTTCACCCTCTGATTGGAAAGGTTTGTAAGCCTTGATACCACTTGGTGTACCTAACTTATCCAAAATCTTATCCACTTGCTCATAACTGTATTCTGCAATTCGTCCCCATGATGGTTTTTCAATTCCTCGTGCAGCAGAAACCTGCTTTAGTTCCTGCATGTTCAGCAATGGATTCATATTTTCCCAAGGACGAGGAAGTTCACGATAAGGCCAAGCCATACTACTGAAGTTGAACAGTGTGATTTCTGGTGCTTTTGCCAAAAGGGTAAACCACAGCTGCTCTGAGAACATATCTAGTGAAACACAGCTGCCAGTATCCACCCAGCCTCCATAGTTATGTCCAGGGCGAAGGTTCTCAAAGTAACGGATAATACCAAAGCTTTCATAGCACTGCAAGTGCTGTTCTCCCTTAGGGTCACGGGTTTCTGTACCGGTATAAACTCCATCAAATGTATATGGACCACGATCAAGGTCGAATCCTAATCCATGGAAATGGTCATACCAGTTAGGATACTTAACGATAACCTTACATTTAGGGTTAATCTTGTGTGCAGGACCTACAATACATTCTTTTGCAACCTTATCCAAAAGATCACGACGGAATTCTCCCCAACTTTTGTCACCACGTGCTTCTATGCACTTGTCGCATTTGCAGTTGGTAAAGTAATAGTCGTCCAAAACAATTTCATCAAAGTACTTGGCTGTAAGTTCTGCAATTTGCTTGATGGTTTCACGCTCTTTTGGGTCACTATAGCAGAAACTTTCCCATCTTTGGCGCTTGCCACCACTTTTGTTATAGGTAATACCACCAGAGATTTCTACACCTTTCTTCTTGAAGAATTTAATCGCGTTCTTCAATGCCGTTTCATCCACAAAGGTCATGTCGCGGAATGTTTCCAGATATACCTTATCAAGTTTCAGATTCTTAGAATAGGTTTCCCAGGTCTTTTCCCAGTTGTCAACAGTAGCCATACGGTTCACATCCTGAACTATAACATAGGCTGTAGATTTGAAGTTTTTGAAATGTCCTGCCCATGCAGTGATGCATGTAAGGCACATCATTAAGGTAATTAATGTTTTTTTCATGGTTTATTTATGTTTGTTACAATTGTTATTCCATTCTTCGGGCATTTCTCTGCTAATCTTTCTCATATTTTTTTTATTATGTATTGCAAAGATAGTAAAAATGTGTAAGTTTTTTGTATCTTTGCCACAAAATAACAATCAATAGTTACAATCATGAAAAAACATTTATTCTTTGGAGCCGTTTTGCTGGCTTCAACTCTGGGTGCTTCGGCTCAGAAAAAGATGTCTGCTCCTTCGGGTGGCAAACAGATTAGCGACGAACTTATCGGTATTTTCTTTGAAGACATCAGTTCTTCGGCAGATGGCGGTTTGAATGCCGACCTGATTCAGAATGGTTCTTTTGAATACAGTCCTTCCGATCGTGATGGTTGGGGTCCAGGTTCTTTCTGGCGCACCATTCGTCCTGGTCACTCTTTGGGTTTCATCGAGGCAAAGCAGCAGAATCCAATTCATCCAAACAATCCTAACTACATGCGTTTGAATATCGAGCGTGTAGGTCATTACTATGATTATGCAGGTTGGACAGGCTTTGGTATTCAGAACGATGGCTTCGACAATATGAGTGTAAAGGCTGGTGCTAAGTATGATTTCTCTATCTTCTGCCGTAACGTTGAAGGTGAAGATAAGGATTTGCGCATTTGCTTGGTAGAACCTACAGGTTGGGGTAAAGATCCAAAATTGTTGGGCGAAGCTACTATCAAGGTAAGTGGTAACGACTGGAAGAAATACGAATGCACTATCACTTCTGCAGAAGATAGCAAGACTGCTGTTCTTCAGTTGTTGGCATTGAATACAGGTGTGATGGATGTAGATGTTGTTTCTCTTATGCCACAGGATACTTACAAAGGTCATGGTATCCGCAAGGATTTGGCAGAGGCACTTGAGGCATTGCATCCAAAGTTTATGCGTTTCCCTGGTGGATGTGTAGTTCACGGTGGTGGTGATGGTTTCTGGAATACTTATCGTTGGAAGACAACCGTAGGTCCTAAGGAACAGCGTAAGCACCTGAAGAACACATGGGGTTATCACCAGAGTATGGAAATTGGATACTTTGAGTATTTCCAGTTCTGTGAGGATATGGGTATGCAGCCAGTTCCAATCTTGCCATGTGGCGTTAGCTGCCAGGGTACCAATGGTGGTTGGGGCATGAAGAACCATGCGCAGGATGTAGTTCCTATGGAAGAAATGGATGAGTGGGTTGCCGAAGCACTTGATTTGATTGAGTGGGCTAACGGCGATGTTAATACCAAGTGGGGTAAGGTGCGTGCTGAGGCAGGTCACCCAGCACCATTTAACCTGAAGTACTTAGGCTTGGGTAACGAAGAGAAGATTTCTCCTGAGTTCGAAGAGCGTTTCAAGTATATTTATGATAAGGTAAAGGCTGCACATCCTGAAATCATTGTAGTAGGTACTGCTGGTCCTGGTTCACATGCTGATAATCCTGACTTCATCAATGGTTGGCGTTTGGCCGAGGAAACACAGCTTCCTATCTTGGATGAGCACTACTACGAACCACGCGAGTACTTCATGAAGACTCGTCAGTATGATAGCTATCCACGTAATCGTAAGACAAAGGTTTACCTGGGTGAGTATGCTGCAAAGGATAAGAAGTTGATTGATGCTTTGGCCGAAGCACTTTACTTGTTGCACGTAGAACGTAACGGTGATGTGGTTTGCATGACTTCATACGCTCCTTTGTTTGCACGTAAGAATGCTACCAACTGGAACCCAGATTTGATTTACTATGACAATGATCGTCCATTCCTTACCTGCAGTTACTATGTTCAGCAAATGTTTGGCCAGTCATCAGGTAACTATTACTATGGTAATTGCGTAACCATCGAGAACCAGGATAAGAGCGAAGGCGAGGGTATGTTGCAAGAGCAGAGTGTTATCCTGAATACCAAAACCCGCGAGTTGTTCGTAAAGGTTTGTAATGCAACTGCCAACACCAAGACTGCTAAAGTTAACCTTTCACGTTTCAAGGGCATCAAGCCACAGGCTACAAAGGTTACTCTTCAGGGTAATCCCGAGGATGAGAACAACTTCGATGCTCAGCCTATTGCACCTGTAACCGAGACCATCAACGTGAAGAAGAACATGACCCTTGAGTTGGCTCCATATTCATTCACCATGATTAAGATTCAGTTGTAATTTCTTTAAATCTTACCATAACAATTACGAGCTTCTCCCCATAACGGAGAGGCTCGTTTTTTTTTGCAGAATGTTGTAAAATGATAAAAATAATGCATTTCATAATCTTTGATTATGTATTTACTGATAAAATTTACTACTTTTGCAAAAATGATTAATTATAAAAACGATGAAACGCTTTTTCTTTTTACTACTGATGCTGATTCCTATGCTAGGAATGGCACAGACATTCTATGAATTGAGATTTAACTATGCAGGCGAAACTTTCACCGGTTTGATGATTTACAACAGCGACGAGGATTGCTCTTTGCGCTTGGTATCTAACGACATGCTGCAACATAACGAGG
>JAGHTY010000012.1 GCA_018065125.1 Candidatus Minthousia equi | reverse complement strand
TTTTTAATCTATTTGCTTATTTACATAAATCCTTGCAAAGATAACAAACTTTTTGCGAATTTTGAAATTTTTGTGTGCATTAGTTTTTGTGGATGCTTATTTTGCTGTTTTTTACTTGATTTTGCGGGCAAGTTTTGGATGTTTTGAAAAGAATTGCTAATTTTGCGTGCAATCTTTTTTGAAACAGGAGAAATTTATGAAATATTCTACACAACGCCAACAAATATTGATGTGGCTGGTCATCTTTATTGACTTGATATTTTTGAACATAGAGTTGTTCGGTATTTACTCTTTCTGGCACCTGATTAGTCCTGCTGGTGTGAGATATTTGAGTGTTAATGAGGTGATATTGTGTTGGAATGTTACTTTTCTGCTGTCGGTTTTGTTTGTCAATCCTATCGCTCAAAACCGTTTGTCACGACCAGAACAGGTGGCAGCTCGTGTTTTCAAGACAGGTTTGTTGCAACAGTTACTGTTTATTTCTTCCATAGCATTTTTAGGTTCAAAACTGCTTACCGTTCCATTGGCTTTGGCGCAGGTAGCTATCACTTTGGTGCTTCTGTTTGTTTCACGAATGCTTAGCCGTGAATTGATTAAGATGATTCGTCGTTTGGGCAGAAGTAGCAGAAAGGTGGTTTATGTTGGAAGTTCGTCAAATGTAGTCGAGCTTTACAAAAATATGGGTAAGGAATTGTCAACTGGTTATCGAATCATTGGCTATTTTGATGATGCTGCTTCGGAGAATTATGGGGAAAAGTTGCCTTATTTAGGAACTGTATCTGATGTGATAAGTTATCTAGAAGCGAATCAGGTGGATCAATTGTATTGCGCCTTGCCTTCTACCCGTTCAAGTGAGGTTCGCGAAATACTGACTTATTGTGAAAACCATTTGGTTCGTTTCTATAGTGTTCCTAATGTTCGTAACTATGTGCGTCGTAAAATGAATATGGAGTTCATTAACGATGTGCCTGTATTGTCTATCCGTGAAGAAGCACTCCGCTATCCTTTGAACAGGGCTATGAAACGTGCATTCGACATCGTATTCTCGCTATTGTTTATCTGCACAATCTTTATTCCAATCTTAATTGTCGTTTCTATCATTATCAAGATAAAATCACCTGGTCCTATTTTCTTCAAGCAAAAAAGAAATGGCTTGAACGGAAAGGAATTTATGTGCTATAAGTTCCGCTCAATGAAAGTGAATGCAGATGCTGATAAAGTGCAGGCAACAGAAAATGATCCAAGAAAATACCCATTTGGTGATTTCATGCGTAGAACCAATATCGATGAGTTGCCTCAGTTCCTGAATGTGTTGAAGGGTGATATGAGTATTGTGGGTCCTCGTCCACACATGTTGAAACATACAGAGGAATACTCAGCTTTGATTAATCGTTATATGGTGCGTCATTTTGCAAAGCCAGGTATTACTGGTTGGGCGCAGGTGCAAGGTTGCCGTGGAGAAACAAAGGAACTCTGGCAGATGGAAGAGCGCATAGAAAAGGATATTTGGTATATTGAACACTGGACATTCTGGCTTGACTTGCGTATTATCTATCTTACCGTACGTAATACCCTTGCTCACAATGAAACGAACGCTTACTAACTTAATTGCAGCTTATTGTGTTATCATAGCCTCTGCGGGATGCCGTGGAGGCTCATTTCATTCTGCTGGAGAGGTGATGCCTGACACCACCCAGTTAAGGGATGGGGATTTGCTATTCAGGATGGGAGACAGCGCCGAAAGTGATTTTGTTTCGTTCATGAGTACTGGCGAGTATTCGCACATTGGATTGGCTTGTCAGAAGGATGGCCGTTGGTGTGCCATCCATGCAGTACCAGGAGAATCAGAAGAAGACGTGCCAGATTATTTGAAGTGCGAACCCATTGCCGAATTCTTCAGGAAAGACAGAGCACTTGCAGGTGGATCAGCTAGGGTGAAATGTTCGGATGCTGTTGCCAAGGGTGCTGTGAATCGTGCAATGGATAAGGTGCAAAAAAAAGTTGAGTTCGACCATGACTATGCATTAGGCGACTCAACTAAATTGTATTGTACAGAACTTGTGCGACATGTATATCTGTCTTATGGCATTGATTTAGCTGAAGAACGCCGGCATATTCTTCCTATACCGGGTTCTATCAGCGTGTATATTTTTCCACAAGATGTGTGGGTTAGTAACTGGGTTGAAAACCGAAAGCAGTTTTAGTATCCCAATTCAAATGGCTGGTCAACAGCCTTTACTCCTTCCTTCATCCACTTTGGCATTTCTTCGCCTTTCAGATAGTGATTGAAGAACTGCAGCATTCGCTTCTGGAAATCGGCACGGTTGGCCATCTTTACTGGCCAATGTGGCTCGCCAGGATAATTCAGCATCCAGCTTGGCTTTCCCAATCGTTTTAGTGCTACAAAGAATTCAATGCCTTGATACCAGGGCACATGGCCGTCGGCATCGTTGTGCATAATCAGGATAGGTGTGTTTACCTTGTCCATGTTGAACAAAGAAGAGTTCTCTTTGTACAATTCAGGACTTTCCCATGGAGAAGCACCGATTCTGCTTTGGGTATGCTCGTACTGGAAGGCGCGTGCCAAGCCAGATCCCCATCGGATTCCTCCGTATGCACTAAACATGTTTACAACAGGTGCTCCACTTTCGAAAGCTGCAAAACGATTGGTTCTGGTTGCAAGATAAGCAGTTTGATAACCACCCCAACTGTGACCGGCAGCACCGATACGTTTTTCGTCGATGTAGCCACCTTCTAGCACTTTGTCAATACCACTCATGACACAGTCGTAACAGCTTTCGCCAGGATGTCCGTCTATGTAACGCACATCAGGATTGAAAACAACATAGCCATTAGAATTGTACATGTGATAATCTGGTGTAGAGCGATGTGGCTGAGGCACGCGATATGAATACAATGTTTCGGCGTTACGCTCGTAGAAATTCACAATGAGTGGATATTTCTTGCTTGGGTCGAAGTTAGCGGGCTTGTAGATAACACCTTCCAACTTTACGCCTTTGTATGATGTCCAGCTAATCAACTCTGCGGTACCCCATACAAATTTGTCTTGCTGTGAGATCTCATGTGTGATTGCAATAGGACTTTTCATGCGTAAATCGCTGACAAACAAATCGGGGAATTGCTCAAACGTTTCCTTACTGAACAAGATTTTGTCTGCCTCTTCTGCTTTTGTGGGGCGACTCAACATGTAGTTGCCACCCATCAGTAAGGTTGGAAGCGCATTATTCATCTTGCAATCTAACTGATAGTATGCGTAACCTTTTGTGGTTTCGTTAAATGCAGTCAGAAACAAAGTTTTTTTCAAATCGATACCTTCCTCTTGAATTTTACGGGTTGGTTCAAGGCGTACCAAACGATATTGAACATTTTTCTGCTCGCCGTCTTTGGTTAGATTTGTCATTGTACCACCCTGTGCTGGCACTTTCCAGATGTTAAAACGATCGTAAATCAACATGCCTTCCTCGTTTATCAACCAACCGGCAGTTCCGTATGCATTAGGGTAGTCGGGAACATCGTTGTCGTTATCCCACGCCTTGAATGTATGTGGGGTAGTTATTGTATAAACCTTTCCGGTTGACAAGTCGATGGTACGCCAAACGCTATCGGTTTCTGCATAGCCATACGCATATCTTCCTTCTGGCGATAATCTGTAAGATGTGTAATCTGCAGTTCGCAGAGGCTTTTTCTGTCCGTTGTTAAGATTAACGGCGTAATAATCGTGCTTAGAACGTCCCTCCCACATAGATGAATTACTGTAAGGAACGGTAGTAGAAAGCAATCCCCATTCACCGTTTCTGGTTGCATTAGTTTGGAAATCTGGCAACTCTTTGTTGGCCAATTGGTATGCATTATTGCTTGTCAAGTCGATGACAGCTTGGTAGGTACGCTTGCTTTCCCTGTCTTTGTTGAACGTCTGTACGGTGTATTGAACAGGCT
>JAGHTY010000206.1 GCA_018065125.1 Candidatus Minthousia equi | reverse complement strand
ATTTTAATGATTATTTGCACCAAACGGAGATTTATGCATGACCCACACTGCACCAAATGCAGTTTTTTAGATAATCATGTTGCAAATTTGTACTGGATGTTCCTGAAGATGCATGGAAGCCATACATGGAGAATTTGGATACATTGTATACAGATGCCACATGTTATGAAAGCGAGATGCGATATCCAACAGATCAGAAACTGCTTTGGGAAGGTGCGGAGAATAGTTACAAGACGATGTGCGAACTATGCAAAGTGCTTGAATACGTCGTCCGAGAACAAAGTTTCCAGGATGTGCAGAAAGCGAATCTGGCATACCGCAAACAGCGAAAGCATAAGAAAAGCCAGACTCAAAAGATCTCTCGCAGACTACTTGCTTGGCAAAATCTATAGCCGACTTCATGGGAGTCAATCATGAGGTGATATATGAGAGTTGTGTAACTATCTGCCTTATACCGTATAGTATGTACGCTCATGTGAGACATAGAAAACAAAAAGTAGGAGGAAAACTATTTTGTTTTCCTCCTACTTGATTGATATGTATTTAAGTTTAGTAACTCAATACCTTTGAAGAAGCGTAAGAAATCTTCAATGCGTTTGCACGACGAAGCTCCTGCTTAACGTCAGCGATAATACCCATCTTTGTATTACCGTCAGCCTTTAGACAGATTGTCATTGATGCACGATCTGACTCGTTAAGTTGATCACGCTCAGCTGCGATAAAATCAAGGATATCCTTGGTTGTCTTGTATGAGTCATTAAGCTGAATCTTTGGAGCTGTACCATACTTAGCCTGCATTGCAGGAGTAGGAACACCGACGTGGATGTAACTTACCAAAGACTTCTTCTCCAGCTTCTGAACCTCAGTAGCTTCAGGAAGCTTATAACGAACCAACA
Organism: Candidatus Minthousia equi; assembly: GCA_018065125.1. GTDB lineage: Bacteria > Bacteroidota > Bacteroidia > Bacteroidales > Bacteroidaceae > Minthousia > Minthousia equi. The sequence goes on along the minus strand of JAGHTY010000206.1, from coordinate 1,936 downwards.
ACTCCTGATCTCTCATGGATGTAGATACCATGAAGAAGAAAAGAATCATATAGATAACATCAGGAAGTGATGATGTTGATATTGCAGGAAGTTCTTTACCTCCTTTTTTCTTCATTACTGCCATAATTATTTACCTATTTTACGTGGTTCAGCCTCAGAAATCTTTAGAGGAACCGCTTTGATTATTACTTGTCTCTGAGCCTCTTCCAAATCAGCAAGTTTGTGTCCAAACTTAGCCATTGCAACCTCATCTCTTACTTCTGAGAATGCACGTGTAAGCTCATTTTGTACCATTATATATACCTGGTAACCGGTATCACGGGTATTCTGCAATGAAATAACACCTTCAGAAACAGGATATACCCAAGTTGAACCGTCAGGCATAGTAATGTCAGTTGGCTTCTTCTCTGGGAGATTCTCCTCATCATACTTGTTAAGGATGAACTCCTTTGCTTTGTCTTTTAAGTTGCGTAGGTTGATAATTTCGCCCTGTGCCATAATTGCACCACTACCTGCAACGAAAACCAGGAACAGGTTACGCTCCTTAACCTTAATATCCTCCTGCTTAACATTTGGATCTGGCATTGGAGGCAATACACGGACGATACCGGTATCAACGTTCATTGTAGTAGCAACAAGGAAGAAGATAAGCAAAGAGAAGGCAATATCCGCCTGAGAACTACTGTTGACTTCAGGTACCTTTCTTTTATTACTTGGCATAACTTATCCCTTTCTTATTTTAATGCATTGCGAATTACAGAGTATAGTGAAACCAAAGCAGCTGCTGCGAATGCAGTATAAGCTACGATGATACTAGTCTGTGTAATAATTAGTTCGAATTTATCATCAAAGACACCACCTGCTGAATTTCTGATAGGAGTAAGGTTTCCTAGTGCATAGAAAACAGCGCCACCGATAACTACTACGATTAAAACTAGAGCTACCAATGTTGTCTTTAAGCCTGCAGGATTAGTAAACATTCCTACTACAGCAGATGCAACAGCTAGAACAACAGCAGCAACAAGAAGTGTGTAACCCCAGATAAGGTTAGCACTAATTACGCTACTATCACCACCTGTGTATACAGCAGCACCTAGTAGGACAACTGTTACTAGTACCAAGGCGATTAGTAAATAGTTATTTAATTTTTTCATGGTTTTTGTATACAACAGTTAATTCATTCATTATTTCTTGTTGACTGTAAGAACGTCCATCAAAGAGATAGAAGCATCTTCCATGTCATTTACAACGCCATCAATCTTAGCAACGATAAGGTTGTAGAAGATCTGAAGAATAACAGCTGCGATAAGACCCATCAAAGTTGTAAGAAGGGCAACCTTAATACCACCAGCAACAAGAGTTGGAGAAATATCACCAGCAGCCTGGATAGCATCGAATGCACCGATCATACCAACAACGGTACCCATGAATCCCAACATAGGAGAAAGAGCGATGAATAGACCAATCCAAGAAAGACCGCTTTCCATCTGACCTGTCTGAACTGCACCGTAAGAAACAACTGCCTTCTCAACTGCATCTAGACCCTGGTCGTAACGAAGAAGACCCTGATAGAAGATAGAAGCGATAGGACCTCTCTTAGCACGGCAAAGATCCTTAGTTGCCTCAACACCCTTCTCTTTAAGAGTAGCCTCGAACTCAGCGATGAACTTCTTAGTGTTGATAGAAGCAGCAGTTAAATAAATAACACGCTCAACAACGATAGCAAGACCTAGAACAAGGCAAAGAAGTACTGGAAGCATCCATCCCCAACCTCCTTCAAGGAACTTCTGCATAAGAATCTGGTGCATTGACTCACCCTCGATCTGAACCTCAGTGTTAACATCAGTTGCCTCAACCTGCTCTGTAGCAGCAGCCTGCTCGTCAGCAGCAGCTGGAGTTTCCTGTGCGATTGCAGTGCTGATAGATAGTGCAGCTA
>JAGHTY010000057.1 GCA_018065125.1 Candidatus Minthousia equi | reverse complement strand
GCTCTAAATCCCCCTTAAAGGGGGACTTCTCTCCTCGCGCCAAACGATTTTCTTCTGTCCAGTCCCCTCCATTTAAGGGAGGCTGGGAGGGTCCTAGATTGCGGTTCTGCACCCCAATCAGTTTGCCATCCATGTCATAGTAAGGAATCTGCAGCCAGTTCACCCCATTGCGGTCACGCCACGACGAAACCTTGCACCAGCTGATAACCCTAGAATCAAGCTTTCGCTCATCAAACAGAAACCTTCGTGCCTCATTGGATAGCCAGGGGCGTAGGAAGAAGCCCTCATATCTGTTGGCGTCAAACGTTTTCGTTATCGTTATCGTTTTCGTTGTCACAGGCTTCCACTCTTCCAAAATCACGTTATGCGAATCTGCCAGCCATTTGCCAGCCTCCTTGAATTCCAGTTTCAGATGATTCATCACAAGGTCCAGAACCCCGCCATGTGCGCCACACGAGAAGCACCTGTAGCAGTTCTTGCAGACGTTGAAATACAGAGAAGGATGATGGTCGTCGTGAAAAGGGCACAGGCTCTTGTGCCGCGTAACCCGTAGTCCGAGTCGCTCTGCGACCCCCTCAATAGGAAGGTCGCGGAGCTTTTTCAGTTCGTACTTGTCCATAATCATTTGCCTTTCAGGTACTCGTTCGTCTTGGTGTATAGCCCTGTCTGGGCAGCATATTCGATGAAGCCACGGCTCATCCAAACACGCAACTGACGTTTTGTGCCTTCCTTTGGCTTGTCCATGGTTACACGAAGGGCTTCAAGCTGTGCCTCATTGAAGGTATCAGGAAGATCGCTCAGCATATTCTTGGGCCCACTCTTCTGAGCCTCTACCGTACTGGTGTCGCCATCCTTCAGCATGTCGCCAAAAATCTGACTCTTTGACCAAAGGTCGAAATATACCAGCCACTCCACAAAGTCGCCCATGGCTCTTGTCCATGTCTGACCGTTCAGGATGTAAAGCACACATCCCTTCTTCCATGCGTTCACGATGGCACGCTTGCCCATATCCCAAAGTGCATCGTCATCCGTAAGGTCGGCCAAGGCAGCCATATCAGCAGCCAATTGGTCGGCCAGCTTGTTAAGAGGCTTCACAATGAAACGACCCTTGCAAGCCTGAAGACGAACAATATACTCATCAAGTTTGCAGAGGAAAGCCTCGTTGTACTTACCCTGACGAGGAATCTTGCCGTCACGGTTGCCACGTGCCTTGTACGAGAAGGCGATACGCCCCAGCGTACCATTGAAGAGGTCGCGCTTGAAGAAGTTTCTTGCCTCGCCCGGAGTACACGAAATGTTCATGTTGACACGAAGCGTAGGATTACCCGTCACGCCATCTGCCGTAGCACGAAGGGCACCAGCCCTCTGCTTGTCGTAGATGTTGCGTATGGTCTGTGTTACCTGCTTATGACCGCCACACATCTTGTCGGCCATCTCCACCTCGGGCATGTTATAGTACTGGGTGTGCTCGCCATTTTGCTCACATGCCATGGCATTCTGGATGAAAGCAGGATTGGTAACGTCCGAAGGTGGGAACCAGAACGTAACGTCGGGACGCACAGGCTTCTCCTTGTTTGCCCCCTTCGATTTCATGGTACGCTGCCATTCTACTAGCTTCTGCAACTCGGTAGTATCGTGCTGACGAGCACCACGCATCATGGCTTCTACATAACCCTGCATCTGACCTTTTCCTCCTGCGCTTCCAGCAGAAAGAGCGTCCATCATTCCGCAAAGTTCTTTCCAAGTCAAGTCAGGGTACATAAATTCCGTTCCGCTGATGTGTGCCGCAGCAGCATCAAAAAGTGTGGGAGCGATAGGCTCGCGCATGTCTGGAGAGATCTGCGAGAGCGCAAGTTTTACAAATTCCAGGCCTTTGCCAAGGTTAGGCATGGCAGGAGCAGTCTTTTTTGTAATATCGTAAGTCATTGTACTAATGCTTTTTAGATGAAGATTTAAGTTGACCAAGCGTTTCAGTTTCAGTTGTTTCAGTTGTTTTTTGAAGGGTATCAATCTCTTCTTTCTTTATATAACATACTTATTATTAATTAGTTATAAGTGTTATAAAAGAGGGTTTGAAAGATAACTGAACCTTTGAAACCGAACTGAAACTGAAACAACTGAAACGCTGGGTAGTGATTGATTACTCTTTTTCTACAAGGCCTGTGAGCGCCTGCCTAAGTTCGTTGCACACACCAAGGGCATAGCCGTCGATGCTGAAACCAGCCCCCACCTTCATAGGCCTGAAGTTAGGGCGGTAGGTGC
>JAGHTY010000142.1 GCA_018065125.1 Candidatus Minthousia equi | reverse complement strand
ACAACGGTCCCATCCGGATGGCGAGCGCGAAGCGCAGACTGTTGTCTGTAGTCTGTAGTCAGTTGTCTTGAATGAAGCGAAGCGAAATGAAAAAGGAAACTGTTCGTTGGGCAGTACAGATATTGCTGAGCATCCTGTCTGCCATTGCTACCGCACTGGGAACTACCAGTTGCATGAGTTCACTACACTAGAGTTATTAACTAAAGAAAATAAGGGGTTCACAAAACGTGAATCCCTTTTTTATATCTTGATTAAATTACAAAGGAGGTGTTTTGAAAACACCTCCTATTGCATTTGATATTTCCTCTTCAGAACTTCCTTCGTAATTCAATAGTTGTTTTATGCAAGGCTGCATTTTTTATAGTTTCTTGCTGCTTTCTCAGCTGCAAGTATTGCTTGCTTTTCTAATTCAGTATATTTCATAGTTTGTTTCTTTGTTCGGGGAGCGCCCCGCGGCAAGGGGTGCGTCGACACCCCCGACGAGCGGAAGCAAGTTCCGCTATTTGAAAAGCTTTTGGGCAAATTCATATAATGAACGGCGCCAAGTCTGCCATTCGTGGGCTGTCTGTGGCGATTCGTAGTAGAAAGCATTTACACCAGCCTTGCAGATGCTGGCAACGGTTTCATCGGGATCGGTTGCTCCCATACGGCCAGGTGCTGCATTTGCAGTTTTGCCATGCTGCACCTCGCGCGAGCCAAAGGTAATGAATGTAAGCTTGTTGTACTTGGCAAAATCGGGGTTGTCTTGCAAATCCTTTTCCGAAATCACGCCACCACTGAAAATTCCAATCTGTGAGAATGTCTGTGGGTTGGCAAGCGAGATGACACGTGTTTGCATTCCACCCATTGAAAGGCCTGCCAAGGCACGATGGCTGGCATCGGCAACAACCCTGAAGTGTGATTCAACAAACGGAATGACGTCCTCCAGAAGTATTCTTGGGAAGGTGTTGAATGCAATATCAAAAATCTTTGCGCGTTCTTCTTGCTGGATGCTGTGCGAAATCTCACCGTTCTCCATTACGATAATGAAAGGCTCTGCCTTACCCTCGGCAAGAAGGTTGTCCATGATGAGGTTGCATCTGCCCTGGTGGCTCCAGCCAGTTTCGTTCTCGGTAAATCCATGCTGAAGATACAGCACAGGAAAACGCCTTGTGGTGTCGGTATCGTACATAGGTGGGGTATAGACAAACATTCGTCGTTGCTGGCCGGTAACCTTCGACTGGTAGTAGATTTCGCGCACCTGGCCGTGCTCTACATCGCGCAGGGCATATTTCCAGTCGTCGTGTGCAGGAAGTTCAATCTGGGTGCGTTCTGCTCCCGAGCCGTAGATGAAGGTACTGTTTGGGTCGGGAACCTCAACACCATCAATCAAGATGCCATAATAGTGGTTTCCCTCGTCGAAAGGCTGAGTAGAGTCGCCCATCCAGTTGCCATCGTTGTCTTTCTTCATTTCAAACTTTATTCCGTTGATCTGAAACTCAACCTTGGCAGCATTTGGTGCATAGACTTTGTTCCGAACATAGCCTTGCGAGTTGGCCATAGGGTATTCATGACCATACTGGTTTGACGAAAGGCTTTTGAAATCTTCCTTGACCTGTGCCGATAGATTTGTAATTGACAGGCATGCAATGGTTGCAGCAAATAGATGTTTCATGTGGATGTAAAAGTTTAAAAGTTTAAAGGTTTAAAAGTTTAAAGGGGAGGGTCAATTTTTCTGCAAAGATATAACATATTTGAATACTTAGGAAGAAAAAAATAAAAAACCCGCGCTGCTCACGCAGAACGGGTTTGGGTAAAAATCAATATAAGTCTCAATAGATTTTAATTGAAATATAAGTTTCTTGAGATTAGCTTTGCTTTTTGCACTACAAAGATAGTGGGATGCCAGTGGCAAAACAAATAAAAAAACAACCATTTTTGCCTTCTAAGTATAATTACGTAGGATGTCTTTGCTCATGTTACATGATGTAACAATGAAACAAGTTCACGATGAATTCAGCAAATTTTACGTAATTACTCGTAGTTTTAAAAAAAACATGTTCTTTTCGTTTAATTTGTTGTAATACCTTATTAAATTTGTAGTTGAAAAATTAATAACACTATTGACAGGTGAAATTAAAATTGTTTTTCACAGCCTTGTGCATGCTGGTTTTAACCGCTTGCAAGAGCCAGAATACCCCTGATTTGGCCTACTATCAGCTGAAAGGTGCGGTTAAGACACTGATGCAGGGTAACGATACCATTCAGTTCGATACCAATGGCACCATAACTTCGGTGAACGGAAAAGACCTTTTTGCGTTAGAGAATCCTTACCGTGAGATGAATGAAGAAGAAGGTTCTTTTATCGACATTGCCAAGTGGACACGCAACGAACAGGGACAGATTGCCAAGATAGCCCTGCTTGAATCTGAAGACGAAATTACCTGGGAAAATGGCAAGGTGGCTTACGTTACAGGCGAGGGAGAAGGCATGAACTACAAAATAAGCTATACTTATGATGAGGAAGGTAACCTTATAGAGCTTACAGAAGCATTCTGGGGCTACTACGATGGGGCTGCCGATGAAGCAGAGGTTTATAAAACTACTTTCAGAATCCTTGAAAAGGATGCAAGCGGCAACTGGATAAAGCGTGAACGCACCAGCAACGATTATACCAGCGAAGAAACCAGAACCATTATTTACTACTAAACAATTCGGAATATAACCATGAAGCGATTTATTCTTGCTATCTTTTCTGCTTGCTTCTGCCTTGGTGCATGGGCACAGGATAACGAGGAAGGCGAAGATGCTATTGGCATTTGGCGAGCAGACAGTACCTACGAGGTGAACTTTGCAACACCTTATCTTATAGCCTTAGAGGTGCGTGGACATGTAAAGACCATCAAGGAAGACAAAGTGGAGATTGAGGTTTACACCATGGAGTTCAATGAAGATGGCGAACTCACATCTTTTTCCGACTCGGGAGGCGAACTGGATATTTCTTGTTTCGATGGTCAGCTGCAGCTTTATGCACCAGGTGCTTTCTTTATCAATGTTGAGATAGACGAAGAGGCGCAGAAAGTAATCAGCCGAAGCGAGGGATTTTCGCAAAGCGTTACCAGTAACTATATTTACGACAGTAACGGAAAGCTCACATCTATGAAGGTTACTGTTGGTGAAGAGGATAAGAAACCTATAGTGAAAAAGGTGAAGGTGCTTGAAACCGATATGCACGGCAACTGGACGGCGCGTATGGTGGGCGACCAGCTGTACAGGCGTGAAATTACCTATTATGATAACATCCTGGGAGATTAATTTAAAACACTAAGATATGAAAAAACTTATTTGTGCCGTAATGGCTTTGTTCTTTGCTGCAAATGTTTCTGCAGCAAGCAGGGAAGAACTTCCTGTATCTCTTGAGACTTTGTTAGAAATCTGGAATGGATTCTATGATGGCGAGGTACAATTGGATGCCTATCTGGTTTATGACGTAGATGAAGATGGCGTGCCAGAGGTGTTCCTGAGAGGCTACGGAAAGTACATGTGTGTGGTAATTGAAGATGGTGAGGCAAGACCTGCCATTAGCGTTGATCCACCTGCAAGTGGCCAGATGGTGCTGTGGGACGATAGCATGATTTCAATCGTTGAGGAATATCCTCACGGACAGGCGGAGATTTGGTCTTTCTACAAGATAACAGCAAGCTATGAAAAGCTGATAGGACAGAACGTTACTAACAGGGATGTGTTTAGCGACGACGAAGAACCAGAGGTAACTGTGGGCTACACAATGCTTGTAGATGGCGAGATGGTAGAGGTTACAGAAGAAGATTTCGAGGAGACATTTAACCCTGCCATTGCTAACATTCTTGTTGACGACCTGCCAGGATGGGTGACACTAGATGACGAGGACTAATGAAGAGGTTACTGTTTACAGCATGCCTGATACTTGCTGCCGTGGGTACAAAGGCACAAGGGTATCTGTCGGCTGATTATGCCATGATGGAGCTGAAGGGCAAGGTAAAGAAGGTTTCTGTTTGGCGCCATATTGCCGACAAGGATGGAAACATTACCGAAAGAATGGAAGATGCCCATGTAACAACATTCGACAAGAACGGACGAATACTTACGGGTGGTCCTGGTGACATGAAGTTTGAAGACATGGATTTGCAGCGCGATGAACAGGGTCGTTTGCTGAAATACGAACAAATAGGCGTGGAAACAGATGAAATGTCGGGGTTTGAAAGCAGATCAACCTACGTGTATAACGGACTTTTACCCGTTAGCTATGAGGATGAGTTCCTAGGTGAAATCTCTGCTTTTGCCACAGGTGCATATTTCTATAACGAGGATGGCTGGCTAAAGAAAAGCATTAGGAATGGCATTTCGGATGGCATATTCTTTACCTATGTAGTGTGGTACCAAGATCAGGAACCTTATGAAGCCAACCAGAACTGGACAAGGAGATTGGTGATTGACCATGCCTTGAGTTATGAAATGGATGGCGCAGATAATCCTGCAGAGCAATCTGTTTCAATAAATTATTATGTTGAGGAGCGAGAGATTGAATATTACTAATGATTAGTGATGAGGGATTATATGAAAAAGAACTTTATTTTATTTTTGATAGGCTTGCTTTCTATTGGTTCCTTGCAGGCGCAGGTGATCAAGAGCGAGTGGGAAAATGCCAAGTGGATATCAAGTGAAGAATCGTACACTACCTTCCCCCTGTACGACAACCTGGTAATGATGTGCGGTTCGGGATTCTTTGATGCTGGCTATGGCAAGATAGTTAGCGTGAATCGTGAGAATGAATACTTCTCTGAACTGAAGGTGGTGCCAATGGATGCTGTAAATCTGGATAGGGTGCCACAGGAGTTGCGAGATATGTTGCTGAATTTTAGCTGGTCGGACCCTGACGAAGACGTTTGGGAACGTGAAAACGTTGATGGAAAAGATCTGCTGGTTTGGTATCGTAACGACGAGATACTGAGCATCTATTGCCGTTACGAGGGAGAAACTGATGGTAGTCCTCTTATGGATGTTACAAGCAAGGCCGTACAAAATATGATTTGTGGCAACTATACCAGTGCCAATGGCAAGAAGTTTAGCTTTAATGAAAACGGAAGCTGCATATTCAATGGCATTCGCACTACCTATAAGTTTATGCGGAATAACGATGCTCCAAACAATGTGATAGAGTTGGCAAACGGAAAACTCTATCGTTTGAATGTAACAACCGAAGGATTGAACATCTTAAATGTAACCGCATCAGAAGAAGAATTTGATGGTTACTCAAACGGTTCATTGTTTGCAAAGGTTTCTGCCAGCAAGGAAAAGCCTCGTTTTGCATTCCTGCAGGATAAGCCCTTGCAGGTAAGTGTTTCGGCCATTAGCGATGAAGCTGTCGAGGTGTATCGACTGATGCGAAACGAACTTTATGCTATACATGGCTATGTGTTCAGTAATGCAAAGCTAAAGGAATACTTCCAGTCATGCCCTTGGTATGAGGCAGCCGATAGCAATGATCATGTGCATTTGTCAAAAATGCAGATGATGAATGTTAGCTACATCAAACATCAGGAGAAGAATAATTAATCTTCCAATACTTGACGAACCAGCTCTACGCCATTTATGGTGTAGAGTTGCTCAAGTGCTGCCACAAGGTCTTGTACAGAGTGCACAAAGAAGGTAACGGTGCAATCCACGATGTCGTCCTTGGTGGTAGTAGTAAGGCTATCGATGCTCAGCTTCAAATCCTCGGTAATGAAGTTTACGATGTCCATGAGCAGGTGATAGCGATCTAATCCCATGATGTGAACGGTTACGGGGTACTGATGAGTAGCATCGGCATGGAAATCGGCAGGAACGATGCGGTCACCATGGTGTGATGCCAGTCGGATGGCATCGGGGCAGCTGCGACGATGAACGGTAATGGTACCATCCAGGTTCTTGATTCCGATGATTTCACCACCAGGGATTGGCTGGCAGCAAGGGCAGCGGTGAATGTTGGTGTTCAGCTGGTCGGCCAAGAACTTGCGCAGGGTGCGCTTAGCCTTGTAGGTTACGGTGTGATCCATCCACTCGGGCTTGGCATTAGGAATGTCGGTTGTGCCAATTTCTACACAGTCGCCTGCCTTGAGCAATGTCTTGATGCTGCTTAGCTTGCCATTGATGCGTGCAAACCGAGCATGCAATCCTGTATCGGTATGGATTTCAAAGGCAAAGTCGATGGCGGTGGCTCCCTTTGGTAGGATGATGGCCTTTCCTTCGGGGGTAAACACCATGATGTCGTCATAGTAAAGGGTGGTGCTTACAACACTTTCAAGGAACGAAATGTCGTTTGCCTGCTTGGCAATGTCTTTCAGCACTTCGCGGAAACGAGTCATCCAATCATGAATGTTGCTGCCTTGCAACTCGGCCATGCAACCCAGTTTAGAGATTTCTACCATGCGCTGAGAGCATATCTGCACGTCTTCCCAAACACCTTCTTCGCTTAGCAGCATAACCTTGATGCACTGATATGAGTTTTCCTTTCCGGCATCAATCCAGTTGTAGAAACTCTGTGGCTTTTCCTTGAACACATCTGTGAGTAGCGAGTAGATCTTTAGGCAGATGCTCTTCTCGTTCTCCAATCCCTCGCAATGGGTAAAAGTAACGCGCACGTAGTAACGGTTTTCAACATGCTTGAAGTCGCAGTTGGCATTGTTCATACGGCGCCAGATACTATAGGGGCGACGGTAGTACACCTCGGCTGTAGCATCGATTCCGTTTGCTTTCAGGATGTCTGTAATATGGTTAGTGAAACGTTCTAAACGTTTCTTGTTTTCTTCCACGTCACGTTTCAATCCTGCATCGATATCGGCATACTGCTCCTCGCAGCGGTACTGAAAAGCCAGGTTTTCAAGGTCGGTTTTAACGTCGAAAAGTCCTAGGCGGTTTGCCAGTGGCGCATAGAAATAATCAGTTTCGCCGGCAATTTTCATCTGCTTGTCGGGGCGCATGCTGGCCAGTGTTCGCATGTTGTGCAAGCGGTCGGCAATCTTTACCATCAGTGCGCGAATGTCGTAGTCGAACGACTCGAGCAACTGCTTGTAGTTATCCACCTGCTTTGAGGCAATGTATTGTTTCTTTTCTTTCTTCGTAACAATATCCACCAGGTTGGCAACGTCGGTGCCAAAATGCTTTTCGATGTCCTCTTTGGTGAAAGGTGTGTCTTCAACAACATCGTGCAGAAAGGCTGCCATTACCGAATTGGCATCAAGTTTCAGCTCTTCTGCCGCAATGCGTGCTACCGCAATAGGGTGGATGATATAAGGCTGACCTGTCTTGCGTTTTTGCTCCTTGTGTGCTTCGTTCGCAAAATCAAAGGCTTCCTTGATAAGCTGCAATTGTTCTTTTGACACGCGAGGTTCCATGAATTGGAAAACCTTTTGTGCCGATTCCATTATTTCTTGCGTGTATTGACTATCCATAACACTATTGCATCTGTGGTTTTATGGTTTGTGGGTTTTATGGTTATGTGGTTTAATAACCCTACAACCTTATAACCTTACAACCTTATAATACTGCTTTGAATCGCTTGATAAAGTCGTCGGCATCTGCCTTGGTAAGGCACAATGGAGGAAGTAATCTCAGTACATTTGTTCCACTGCAGCCAGTGAAGCAGTGCTGCTCCTTAACCAAACGGGTACGAATTTCCTTATAAGGAACATCCAGCTCGATACCAATCATCAAACCTTCTCCACGAACCTCTACTACATGTGGAAGGTTTTGAGTCTTTAGCTGTTCCATTAGGTAGGCACCTACCTCGGCAGCATTCTGTACCAGGTTCTCTTCCTCGATTACATCCAGTACTGCCAATGCTGCAGCACATGCTAGGTGGTTACCACCAAAGGTAGTACCTAGCTGTCCGTAAACAGGAACGAACTTAGGTGAGATAAGCAGGCCCGACATAGGGAAACCATTACCAATGCCCTTTGCCACGGTAATAAGGTCGGGGGTAACATTCAGATGCTGGTGAGCAAAGAACTTACCGCTACGGCCATATCCACACTGAATTTCATCACAAATCAGGATGGTGTTATACTCATCGCACAATTTGCGCAATCCCTGCATAAACTCGCTGGTTGCCATGCGGATGCCACCCACACCCTGAATACATTCAATGATAACCGCACAAACATCGCCCTTCTCAATCTCGGCCTTCCAGGCATCAAGGTTGTTCAATGGCAAGTAGGTAACATGGTCGTTTGCATTGATGGGGGCAATAATCTTTGGATTGGCAGTTACTTCAACAGCCAATGATGTACGACCGTGGAAAGCTTTCTCTAATGAAAGCACGCGGGTTCGGCCGTTGTAGAAAGAGGCCAGCTTCAGCGCATTTTCGTTTGCCTCGGCACCGCTGTTTACCAGGAACAACTGGTAATCTTCGTAGCCGCATATTTTTCCCAAACGCTCTGCCAACTGCTGCTGCAGGGGGTTGATAACAGAGTTGCTGTAAAAACCAAGCTTGTTAAGTTGCTGGTTCATCACTTCAACATAGTGAGGGTGGCAATGACCAATGCTGATTACTGCGTGTCCGCCATAAAGATCCAGGTATTCCTGCCCCTTGTCGTCCCACACTTTGCATCCCTTGCCATGGTCAATGGCAATGTCGAATAATGGATATACGTCGAATAATTTCATTTTCAATTCTCAATTTTCAGTTTGTTAAAAAGCTGCAGGCTTTAATTTAAGGCCTGCTGTTTCATCAATGCCAAACATCAGGTTCATATTCTGAACTGCTTGTCCTACGGCACCCTTCAGCAAGTTGTCAATCATACAGGTAATCACTGCCTTGTTGCCAAACTTGTCAACATGTACCAGTGCCTTGTTGGTATTTACCACTTGCTTTAGGTCGATGGCTTTGTCGGCATAGTGGGTAAAGGCAGCATCCTGATAGAAATCCTTGTACAACTGTGCCAGCTGCTGAGCAGTAGGGTTGGTGGCACTGCCTTCCTCGTCATTAAACTTTACTACCTCGGTACAGAAGATACCACGGGCAAAATCGCCACGGTAAGGAATAAAGTCGATGGTAATGTCTTTTTCGGTAGGTTGCTGCTCCAAAGTGTCGATAACAGCAGGAGCGGCAGCAGGGCGCAATTCATTCAGTGACTGACAGATTTCGTGCAGGTGCTGATGGGTGAATACCTTGTAAACGCTCATGTTGTTGTTTCGCCATGAGAAGTGGGTTGTGGCACCTGGTTTCTGACCAGCACCGGTAGAACCGGTAATGGCATTTACCGCCACGTCGTGTTGCAGCAATCCCGCTTTTGCCAAAGGCAGCAAACCCAACTGAACACAAGTGGCAAAGCAACCGGGGTTAGCCAGATGCATACAGTTCTTTACGGCTTCCTTGTGGATTTCAGGAAGACCATACACATAGTCGTGTGTAGGAGCCGCAATGCGGAAATCTTGTGCCAAGTCGATGATTTTTACATTGGCAGGAATGGTGTGCTCTTTCAGGAAAGCTTCGCTCTTGCCATGTCCAAAACAGAAGAACACAACATCTACCTTGTCGAAAGGCATTTCTGCGCTGAATTCTAATTCTGTGTCACCAAGCAAACCCTCGTGCACGTCAGCCACCTTGTTGCCGGCATTGCTTTCGCTGTTTGCAAAAACAATCTCGGCTTCTGGGTGATTGATCAAAAGGCGTATCAATTCGCCACCAGTATATCCGGCAGCACCTAATATTCCAACTTTAATCATTATTATCTTTCTTCGTCAGGATGAACAGAATAGTAAGCACGAAGTGGGGTAGCAGTAACCTTGATAAAGCCCTTGGCATCCTCTGAAGTCCATGCCTTTGCAGTTTCGCCATATTCACCCAGCTTGTTGTGTACCAAATCATCTGGAGTATCGCAACCTACTGTCTGGAAGCTGTAAGGACGCAATTCCAAGGTAACCACACCGTTTACGTTACGCTGACTGCTGCTTAACATAGCCTCGATATCTGGCATAACAGGCTCAAGGTACTGGCTCTCGTGCAAGAACATGCCGTACCAGTTGCTTACCTGATCCTTCCAATACTGCTGCCACTTGCTCAGGGTATATTTCTCTAGGAAGCGGTGAGCAGCAATGATCAGCATAGGAGCTGCTGCCTCAAAACCTACACGTCCCTTGATACCAATGATGGTATCACCTACGTGGCAGTCGCGGCCAATGGCATAGCTGGCACCAACCTCTTCAATTGCCTGAATAGCTTTGATCTTGTCGGTATATTCTGCACCATTTACACTGCAGATTTCACCTTCCTTGAAACCAATTGACAGGATTTCGCTACCATCCTTAGTTGGGTGCTTGAGGTAAGCACTCTCTGGAAGACCCTGCTTGCTGTCAAGAATCTCGCCACCGCAGATAGAGGTTCCCCAGATACCTACGTTGTAGCTGTACTTCAACTTGGTAAAATCAGCAAAGAAACCATGCTGGTTCAGGTAGTCAACCTCTTCCTGACGACTTAGGTTCTTATCGCGGGTCAAGGTAATGATTTCTACGTTTGGAGCTAATACCAGGAATGTCATGTCGAAACGGATCTGGTCGTTACCAGCACCAGTAGAACCATGTGCAATAGCATCAGCACCAATCTCGTTTGCGTAACGAGCAATGGCAATTGCCTGGAAAATGCGCTCTGAAGAAACAGAAATAGGATAACAGTTATTACGTAATACGTTACCAAATACCATGTACTTCAGTGACTTTTCATAGTATTCCTGAGTAACGTCTAAAGTTACATACTCTACTGCGCCCAACTTATAGGCATTTTCCTCGTTAGTTTTCAACTGTTCCTCGCTGAAACCGCCAGTGTTGGCGCAAGCAGCATAAACATCATAACCGTCTTGTGTAAGTTTCATTACAGTGTATGAGGTATCCAAACCACCACTGAATGCTACTACTACTTTTTTTCTTTCTGCCATAATATTTTGTTTTAATTATTGTCGCTTTGCTCCAGTTTAAGAAGTCAACAAGTCAACGAGTCAACAAGTCAACGAGTGGTCGCAGAGACGCAAAGTCACAGAGACACAAAGTAAGCTTTCGCCATTGCTAAACCCTTAAACCTTTAAACTTTTAAACCTTTAAACTTTTAAACCTTTAATTAACCCTCAATCTCAATGCCTGCCTTTGCCAGATGCACCATGATTTTCTGGAACACCTCGATAGGCGTTGGTTCTCCCTTGTGCTGTGCTGGGTCGTACAGCATGCCTGTGCAGATACAGTATTTTCTGCCTGTGCGGTTTAGCACATCGTGGTTACAGCAACCATTACAGCCACGCCAGAAAGCCTCGTCGTCGGTAAGATCGGCAAAGGTAACTGGCAGGTATCCCAGTTCTGTATTCATCTTCATAACAGCAGCACCGCTGGTAAGAGAGAAGATCTTTGCGTGTGGCCAACGGATGCGAGCAAGTGTAAAGGTGTAGTCCTTTATACGCTTTGCCACGCCCAATCCTTGATAGTCGGGGTGCACGATGAGGCCCGAGGTGGTAACATAACTCTTGTTTCCCCAGGTTTCAATGTAACTGAATCCCACAAATTTGTCCTTGTCCAGCGCAATTACAGCCTTGCCTTCTTTCATCTTGGTGGCAACGTAGTCGTGTGTGCGCTCGGCAATACCAGTTCCGCGCTTCTTCGCAGCTTCGCGGATGGTTTCCAGAATGGTATCTACATATACCTCGTGTGAGGCATCGGCCACGTAGATTTCAATCTGTGGAGTGTCTTTTTCCTGTATATTCATTTTTTCTGTATTATCTAACAATGTTTGGAATGATGGTTTCAAGAGCATGAATCATTTCCACGCGTGAAACGTTTTCCTTGATTACCAGCATGATAGTGTCGTCTCCGGCAATAGTGCCACAAACTTCTTCAATATCGTGTGCATCAATGTCGTATGCCAATCTGCTGGCATAACCAGGCTTAGTCTTGATGACGGCAATGTTCTGTGAAAAGGTGATGCTGAGGAATCCGGTTTCCTTCATCATGTCGTTCACGGGAGTTGCCTCGACGCTTCTTTTATATAAGGTATTGTTTGGAAGCACATATACGTAGTTTCCGTTCATTGATGCTGCCTTTGCCACCTTCAGTTGTTTCAGGTCACGTGAAAGGGTTGCCTGCGTAAGATTGAATCCCTCACGCTGCAATTCTTTCAGCAAATCTTCCTGGCATCCCACTTCCTTGCTAGAAATGATAACCTTGATGGCGTCCAGCCTTTTGTTTTTATCTTTCATTTTGTAATTACGTGTCACGTTTTAGGGGTGCAAAATTACGCAAATATTTTGAATGTTGTATATTTTTTCGCCTAAATTCGTGCAGAATTCACTTTTTTACCCTTAAAATCTTGCATAAACTCGATGTTTTGGAATAAATATGCAAGAATAAGATGGCGGATAATAGAGTTCGGAAAATAAAAACAAATTTCGCCGTAAAAATAATGAATTAAAAGTTGGAAACGAACACAGCGTTTTAATGTGTAAATACCTCAAAAAATCTTGTGTTTTGAGGTAAAAATTGTGTGTTTAAAACTTGCTTATTTCTTGAAATTCGCTAACTTTGCAACAGTAAAACAATAAATACTGAACAATTCTTTTCAATAATACATAGTACTCTCTTATACTATATACTAAAAAATTAACGCTACAATGAAGAGGCCGTCTGTTGTGAAACAGGAGGCCTTTTTTATTGTGCACACTCTAAAATATTATTGTGCAGAAAAATTGGCGTAAATGACAAATAATGTGAATTATCGAACACTTTTTGGATATTTTTTTACCAAAAAGATAATAATTAAGTGGATTTGCTGTAATTTTGACGGAAATTAAATTAGCAAAAATAACCTTTTACTATGATTGATGATGCAATAAAGCAGATTGCCGAGCGCTTGAAAGGTCTTCGCGATGCGATGGATCTCACAAAAGAGGAGATGGCTGACACAGCAGGCATCAGTGTGGAGCAATATGCTGAAATGGAAGATGGCAAAACTGATATTTCTGTCAGCATGCTGCAGAAAATAGCTAAGGAGTATCAGGTGAGCCTGGATGTGCTGATGTTTGGCCAAGAACCCAAGGTGAGTCGTTACTTCATTACCCGAAAGGGAGCAGGTGTTAGCGTAGAGCGTACCAGTGCCTACAAGTATGAGTCATTGGCAAGCGGTTTTAATGGCAGGCAGATGGATGCTTTTGTAGTAACTGTTGATCCTTCACACACAGAAGGACCACTTACCCTGAACACCCATAGTGGTCAGGAGTTTAATATGGTATTAGAGGGGGATATGGAACTGAGTGTTGCTGGTAAATCGCATATCCTGCATAAGGGCGACAGCATCTATTTCAATTCGGAATTGCCACATGGCATGCGTGCACTGAACAATAGCCAGGTAAAGTTCTTGGCAGTTATTATATAGTATAAGGTAGAAAGACAAACAACGATGATAGAAAAATATCTTGATAAAACAACCTTCACATCACAAGAAGATTACATTAAAAATTTTCGTTTGAAAGTTCCTGAGAATTTCAATTTCTCATACGACGTTATGGACGAGTGGGCACAGCAAACCCCAGATAAGGTGGCATTGCTGTGGACAAACGATCAGGGCGCCGAGATTAAGTTTACCTATAGTCAGCTGAAGGAAAAAACAGATAGCACCGCTTCTTATTTTCAGCAGATGGGTATCCAGAAAGGTGATTGCGTTATGCTGATGCTGAAGCGCAGATATGAGTTCTGGTTTGCAATCTTGGCACTTCACAAGCTGGCAGCAGTGGTAATTCCTGCTACTCACTTGTTAACCCCAAAGGACATTGTTTACCGTTGTAATGCCGCTAGCATCAAGGCCATCGTTGCTGCAGGCGAGGATGTTATGGTAGATAATATTGTAAAGGCAATGCCACAGAGTCCTTCTGTTAACTTCCTGTGCTGCACGCCTCCTGTTAACCATAAACCAAACGTGGAAGATGTGTTCCACCGTAATGTAGTAATGGCAGATGGTAGTATCATGCACTTCAATAATTTCGATGAGGGTATCGCTAATGCTCCAGCATTTGTGCGCCCAGAGAAAAATGCAACAAGTGATTTCATGATTATGTACTTCACCAGTGGTACCACAGGTGAACCAAAGATGGTGGCACATGATTTCAGCTATGCCTTGGGTCATCTTTCTACTGGTGTTTATTGGCATAACCTACATAAGGATTCCTTGCACCTTACCATTGCCGATACAGGTTGGGGAAAGGCTGTTTGGGGAAAACTATACGGACAGTGGTTGGCCGGTGCTACCGTGTTTGTGTACGACCATGAGAAATTTACCCCTGCTGATATTTTGGCAAAGTTGGAGAAGTATCGTATCACATCATTGTGTTGCCCTCCAACTATCTATCGATTCCTTATCAAGGAAGACTTGAGTAAATATGATCTTTCATCATTGGAGTATTGCACTACTGCAGGTGAGGCTTTGAACTCTGCCGTATATGATACTTTCAAGAAACTGACAGGTATCAGGTTGATGGAGGGATTTGGCCAGACAGAAACCACCATGACCTTGGGAACCATGCCTTGGATGGAACCAAAACCAGGTAGTATGGGTGTACCAAATCCACAATATGACGTAGATTTGCTGGCACCAGATGGTCGCCCTGTAGAAGATGGTGAGCAAGGAGAAATTGTTGTGCGTACTCACGACAAGACAAAGAACATCGGTTTGTTCAAGGAGTATTATCGCGATCCAGAACTAACCAAGCAGGTATGGCATGATGATATCTATCACACAGGCGACTTGGCATGGCGTGATGAGGATGGTTACTATTGGTTCGTTGGTCGTATTGATGATGTAATCAAGAGTTCTGGTTACCGCATCGGTCCATTCGAGGTGGAAAGTGCGCTGATGACACACCCTGCCGTAGTAGAATGTGCTATTACCGGAGTACCCGATGAAATCCGTGGTCAGGTAGTAAAGGCTACCATCGTGTTGGCAAAGGACTACAAGTGCCGCGTGGAAGACGAAGAAACCAAGAAGATATTCATAAAGGAAATACAGGATCATGTAAAGAAGGTCACTGCTCCTTATAAGTATCCTCGTGTAATTGAGTTTGTGGACGAATTGCCAAAGACCATCAGCGGTAAGATTCGTCGCGTAGAAATTAGAAATAAAAAGTAGGTTATCTTGTAATGAAGAGATTGTGTATAAAAATAGGTAGTAATGTACTCACGCGTGCTGATGGCACACTGGATGTTACGCGTATGTCGGCCCTAGTTGATCAGGTAGCCGAATTGCGTAAGAAAGACATCGAGGTGGTGCTGGTATCATCAGGTGCCGTAGCCAGCGGAAGAAGCGAGTTGCATGTTACCCGTAAGATGGACTCGGTAGATCAGCGTCAGCTATTTTCTGCCATAGGACAGGCAAAGCTCATCAATAGGTACTATGAATTATTCCGTGAGCATAGAATTCCGGTAGGGCAGGTGCTTACCATGAAGGAGAATTTCAGTACACGCCGTCATTACCTTAACCAGCGCAACTGCATGGAGGTGATGCTGGAAAATGGCGTGATTCCTATTGTGAATGAGAATGACACAATCTCAGTAACAGAATTGATGTTTACGGATAATGATGAGCTGAGTGGATTGATAGCATCCATGCTGGATGTCGATGCTCTGATTATCCTTAGCAATATAGATGGCATTTTCAATGGTTCGCCAAAGGATCCTTCATCTCAGGTGATTCGTGAAGTAGAACCCGACAAGGATTTGTCATCGTATGTACAGACAGAAAAATCAGGATTCGGTCGTGGTGGCATGATTACTAAGTGTAACATTGCCCGAAAGGTGGCCGATGAAGGAATAGAGGTGATTATTGCCAATGGTAAGAAGGACAATATTCTGGTGAACCTGGTTACCGACAAGAGCACACTCTGCACTCGCTTCATCCCTCGAGCAAAGGATGTTTCCAGCGTTAAGAAATGGATAGCTCATAGCACAGGTTTTGCCAAAGGCAGCATTCAACTTAACATGCAAGCTGTGAAAGCCATTTGTGGCGGAAAGGCAGTGAGCATTCTGCCAGTAGGTGTTACTGCTGTAGAGGGTGATTTTGAAAAAGATGACATCATCAGTATTTTGGATGCCGAAGGAAATCAGATTGGCGTAGGGCGTACGGCCTATGACAGTGATGAAGCTCGCAAGGTATTAGGGCAGCATGATCAGCGTGCCGTGGTGCATTATGATTATTTGTATCTGGAAAATTAAAGTTCATAATGAAGGAGATATTTGAACGCGTACAAAAGGCCAGTCGTGAACTGAGTCTACTGAGTGAGGAGAAGGTGAATGCCATTTTGAATGCCATTGCTGATGCAGCAATAGCAAAGATGGATTTTATCCTGGCAGAAAATGCTAAGGACCAGGACAGAATGGACCCTAGCAACCCTATGTTCGATCGTTTAAAACTTACTGCAGAAAGAATTCAGGGCATTGCCAACGACACGCGTCACGTGGCAACCTTGCCTTCTCCACTAGGTAAGGTGTTGAAGGAATATACCCTGCCAAATGGGTTGAACATCAGTCGTATCAGTGTTCCTTTTGGTGTTATTGGCATCATCTACGAGGCACGTCCTAATGTAACAATTGATGTGGCATCTCTCTGCCTGAAGAGTGGTAATGCCTGTGTGCTGAAAGGAGGAAAGGATGCCGATTGCTCTAACCGTGCCATTGTGAGCGTTATTCAGGAGGTGCTTAAGGCAAATGGCGTAAATCCTGATGCCGTAACCCTTTTGCCTGCTACTCACGATGCTACAGCCGAGATGCTGCATGCCAATGGTTACATCGACTTGGTGATTCCACGTGGAAGCAGTCGCTTGATAAATTTTGTGCGTGAAAATGCTACCATACCTGTAATTGAAACAGGAGCAGGCATTTGTCATTGCTATTTCGATGAATATGGTGATTTGCAGAAGGGTGCTGCCATTGTGAACAATGCCAAGACGCGTCGTGTGAGTGTTTGTAATGCGCTCGACTGCTTGGTGCTGCACGGCAGTCGTCTGGTGGATTTGCCAGCACTTTGTGAACCTTTGCAGAAGAGTAACGTGCTGATTTATGCAGATGAACCTGCCTATGCAGCTTTGTTCGGCAACTATCCTGCAGATTTGCTGAAACCTGCTACCCCAGAGAGCTTTGGTACCGAATTCCTTTCTTATACCATGGCAATCAAGACCGTTTCCACCTTCGATGAGGCTTTGGAATACATCTATAAGAACAGTTCAAAGCATAGCGAGAGCATCGTTACCGAAGATGCCCTTCATGCTGATGCTTTCATTAAGCAGGTAGATGCAGCATGCGTTTATACCAATGCCCCAACTTCGTTCACCGATGGTGCGCAGTTTGGCTTGGGTGCCGAAATAGGTATTAGCACACAGAAATTACATGCCCGTGGTCCTATGGCACTGGAGGAAATCACGACCTACAAGTGGGTGATTCGTGGAAATGGACAAACAAGAAAGTAATTAAATTGAGAATTGTTATGAGATATTTTACCAATGTAAAAGACATCGGCGATTTGAAAGTAGCATTGGCCGAGGCACAGGAAATTAAGAAAGACCGTTATCAGTTCGAGGCTTTAGGAAAACACAAGACTTGCTTGCTGATTTTCTTCAATAATAGTCTTCGTACCCGTTTGAGTACACAGAAGGCAGCCCGTAACCTAGGTATGGATGTTATTGTGATGGATGTGAATCAGGGTGCATGGAAACTGGAGACAGAGCGTGGTGTGATTATGGATGGCGACAAGAGCGAGCATCTGCTCGAAGCAATCCCAGTCATGGCAAACTACTGCGACATCATCGGTGTTCGTAGTTTTGCACGTTTTGAGAGTCGTGAAGATGACTATACAGAAAAAATTCTGAATCAGTTTATACAATATAGTGGTAAACCTGTATTCTCTATGGAGGCTGCTACCGGTCATCCGCTACAGGCATTTGCCGACCTTATTACCATCGAGGAACACAAGCGTTCACAGCGCCCAAAGGTGGTGCTTACTTGGGCTCCACATCCTAAGGCTTTGCCACAGGCGGTGCCAAACTCTTTTGCCGATTGGATGAACGAGGCAGATGTTGATTTCGTCATCACTCACCCAGAAGGATATGAGTTGGACGAAAAGTTCGTGCGTGGTGCAAAGGTGGAGTACGATCAGAAGAAGGCTTTTGAGGGTGCTGATTTCATCTATGCTAAGAATTGGGCTTGTCCTGGTGTTACTTGTCCAGAGGACTATGGAAAAATTCTGAGCAAGGACATGAGCTGGACAGTTGATACAGAACACATGAGTTGGACAAATGATGCTTTCTTCTTGCATTGCTTGCCTGTTCGTCGTAACATGATTGTAACCGATGATGTGATCGAGGCACCTACCTCATTGGTGATTCCTGAGGCTGCCAATCGTGAAATCTCTGCTACTGTTGTACTGAAAAGACTTTTGGAAGGACTATCCTAATAAATGAGGATTGCACCATAAAGGGGAATACAATAACTTTGCATCGCAAAAACTAAATGTGATGAGAAAGGTATTGTTAATTCCCCTTTTTGTTTTGGGGATGCCTGCAGTGGCGCAGGTAGATTCCTTGCGAAATGTTGCGCTTGAAGAAGTTGTGATTTCTTCACCAAAAGAATATGACAATTTGCGTGATATGCCAATGGCAGTGTCGCAGATTGGAAATTTGCAACTGCAACAGAACGAGGTAACTGCGATAAAGTCGGTTGCCAGCATGGTTCCCAATCTCTTTGTCCCAGATTATGGCTCACGCCTTACATCTGCCATCTACATTCGTGGCATTGGCTCACGCTCTGGCACTTCTGCTGTGGGTTTGTATGTAGATAATATTCCTTATATAGATAAATCTGCTTTCGATTTTAATTTCTATGATATCGAGAGGGTAGACGTATTGCGTGGTCCTCAAGGTACCCTTTACGGCAGAAACACTATGGGAGGCTTGATAAAGGTACATACTTTCTCTCCTTTGAATCACGACGGTACTTATCTGAACATGGGTTTTGCTACACAGGATAGTCATCGTCGCATCTCCTTATCACACTATCATCACCGCACTAACACCTTTGCCCTATCTGCAGCAGCCTATTACGAAGGTAGCAATGGTTTCTTTCGCCATTCAAAGACCAATGATAAGGTAGATGGCATGGAGGCAGGAGGTGGCAGAATCCGTGGTATTTGGAAACCAAATCATCACTGGATGGCAGATTTCAATATCAGTTACGACAATACAGATGAGGGGGCTTATCCTTATTTCTATACAGGTACACTCAAAGGTGAGGAATCTTACCCTGATGAAAAGGGAAAGATTACTAATAACACTCCAAACAAGTATCGTCGTGGAATATTCAATGCCGGTTTGAATTTGGAGTTTCAGACAGAAAACTTCACATTGAATGCCGTTACTGGTTTCCAGAATCTCTCAGATCGTATGTTTATGGATCAGGATTTCCTTTCTACGGATATCTATACCCTTGAGCAGAAGCAACGTTTGAATTCTCTTAACGAAGAAATCACTCTAAAGAACAAGAACGAAGGCAAATGGCAGTGGGTTACCGGTGTGAATGCCACTGCACAATGGCTAAAAACTAATGGCCCTGTTAATTTTTGCCCAGATGGCGTGAAATGGTTGCAGGGCATCATCAATGGTTATATGCCCGATTTGTCGGCAAGTGGCATTACCAGCATGGGGGTTACTGTTAATGATGAAACCTTGCTGATGGATGGGGTTTTCAAGACTCCGGTATTGAATACAGCCCTTTTCCACCAATCAACTTTTCATCTTTCAGATGCGCTTTCTGCTACCATTGGCCTGCGCCTTGACTATGAACATACACACTTGGATTATGATGAGAAAGGTTTGATTCACTACGATTTCATGATGGGTAGCAAGAAAATGCCTGTATCACTGAAAGACCAGGAGGTTGTTCCTTCCTATGTCGGTAATTTGAATAGAGATTACCTGCAACTGTTGCCAAAGTTTGCCATAAACTATGCTTTCAACAAGAGCAATAACTTGTATGTCACCGTTTCAAAAGGTTTCCGTTCGGGAGGTTACAATGTGCAGATGTTTTCTGACTTGTTGCAGGGGAAGATGCGTAATGAAATGATGTTGGGAATTAAGCAGGGTACCACTGCTTACTTGCAGGATTTAGCAAGCAAGGGCATGCCACAGATGGTAATCGACATGATAATAGGTAACCTCGATAAAATGCCAGTGACAGAATTACCAGAAGTGAGCGATGCTGCTGTCTACAAGCCAGAATATAGTTGGAATTATGAGGTGGGTACACACCTATCGTCTGCCAATAACAAGCTGAAAGCGGATGTAGCACTATTCTATGTAGATACCCGCAACCAACAAATCTCTCGTTTCTCACCCAATGGATTTGGCCGTATTATGGTAAATGCTGGTCGTAGCGAAAGTTATGGTTTTGAACTGAGTGGAAGTGCCACGATGCGTACTTTGCAGAATCAGGAACTCACCTTGAACCTGAATTATGGCTACACCCATGCCAAGTTCAAGGAATACGACGAGGGGAATGGTCACGACTACTCTGGAAACTATGTGCCTTTCGTTCCAAAACATACCCTGAATGCTTCTGCAACCTATCGCATCTATACAGATAGAGCATGGCCTAGAAGCGTGAATCTGGCACTTGATTATATAGGTACCGGTAAACTTTACTGGACCGAAGCAAACAGTGCTTCACAGAAATACTATAATCAGATGAATGCGCACATTGCGCTGTGTGGATCAGTCGTGAATGTGAATCTATGGATACATAACCTTACCAACACCCGTTATAATACATTCTATTTTGAGAGTATGGGACGGGGATTTGAACAGCACAACAAACCTATCCAGATGGGAGTGGATCTACAGTTACACTTCTAGATTTCGTCAACACCAATGATGCCATTCATGATGGCGTAGATGGTGAGTCCTGAAACAGAGTGAATACCCAGTTTCTGCATGATGTTCTTACGGTGTGAGATAACTGTAGTAAGTCCGATACCAAGTTCATCTGCAATTTCTTTATTCAGCATACCTCTTACAATCAATATGAGGACTTCCTGTTCCCTAGGTGACAGGGAGTTTTCTTTTTTTTGCAGGGTACAGTCTTCTTTGCGGTGACCTCGGTCTCTCAGTTGCAGTAATTGGTGGGTAAGGTCACTTTCATTCTGACACACATTTAGAATCGGCATGCCAGTGAGGCGTGAAAGGTTCTCGCCATTGCTCAGTACAATTACCCTGCGGGGTTTGCTCTGGAAATACTCGGTGTGTTCAAAATAAATGCGTGCTGATACAAAGTAGTGCGCAAACTCTTCTTGTGGAAGGTCTTCGAATTTCAGGAAGACACGTATTGAGATGCCTGGCATAATGATTTCAAGCAGGGTTTCCAATCCAAGAGCCGACAGCATATTGCTGTCAACGATGGCGAATTTTGGGGGCATCTCGGGGAACATCATGGCTTATTTAATCTGAAATCCAGTGGTGCTCACACCTTCGTAGGTGTGCAGCGTAAAGTAGATGCTGTCGCCTTTCTGTGGTTCCAGCGTTTTTAGTGGACACGATAGATAACAATCCTTGGTATAAGCTTCTGGGTCATTATTCTGGTCGTGACTCAACTGTAGATGAAATGCCTGCTGTCCTCCGGCAGTGGTATGCTTCCCTGTGAGTATAAAACGGAAAATCTGCTTCTCCTCGTCTTTTGTCATTACACCCAAACGCAGATTTACGTACTTGCTGGAACACCAGATGCTAGTCAACTTTACAGGATCATTGCTCAAGAGATCATCCTCTTTCAAGTCCTCTATTGCAATGGGATTTGATGAGCATAAGATGCCATTCATTTTATAGATATCTGCCTGCGAGTGCTCCAGAGGCTGGTACATGCACAGCACACGGTAGGTGGAATCGGGTGTTGCGTCTTTAAGGTGTACAGAGGTGCTGGGTTTGAAAGCCTCTCCCTCGTCGGTACGAATCAACTTCAGGTTACCTTGGTTGTCGGTATCTGCCTCTACCAGATTGGTAAAGGCATCGGGGTAATGAAACTTGTCTTTACTGCATCCTGTAAGGAGAATGCAAAATACCGAAATCAAGGCTATCTTTTTCATTGTTGCAAGGCGGCTTCTTGGTTGAACACAGGGTTTGCATACATAGTTAGCAGACGCTCCTTTAGGAAAGGAACATCCTTGTTTGGCAGGTCGATCATATCGATTCTGCTTTGCAGATAGTTTTCAAAGGTGGTCTTTTCCTGTGCGGTGAATTTATCGTCGTATCCACCCTTCAGTAGATGTGCTGCCACATAGTTTCCAGGATATAGGCGGTATGCCTTGTGTATCTCCATGTCCATGCGACGTGCTACCTCGGCATAGAATTCGCCTTTTGGCACATCCTTCAATTCGTCAATCCAGGTGTTGATGCAAGGGGCACATTCATAATGAATCTGACCCTTCTTTCCCCAGATGCCAATCTTCATGTTATCAAGGTCATCCTGACGACTCTTCTTGAAATTGGCGTCATCACGCTTCTGCTGGAATTCTTTTGCTTTCAGGTAGTCACAGGGGTCATACTCATAGCTGATGGTAAGTGGAACTATGTTCATATGCTTCAGTTTATCTACTGGTGAACCTTCTCCACCCATGGCTATCATTTTCAGCACAGCTTCCTGTGTGCGGTCGTTTGAGTCCTTTGCACGGCCTTCGCGC
>JAGHTY010000084.1 GCA_018065125.1 Candidatus Minthousia equi | reverse complement strand
ATATTTATAGGTGTAAAGTCAAAAAAAAGTAGTAAATTTGCACGCTAAAATTGTATTTTAAGAATGAGACAGCTAAAAATTAACAGAAGTATTACCAATCGAAACAGTGCTGCACTGGATAAGTATCTGGTTGAAATTGGTCGTGAAGAGTTGATTACCGTTGAAGAAGAAGTAGAATTGGCTCAGAAGATTCGCCAAGGGGATGCCAAGGCGTTGGAGCGTTTGACTCGTGCCAATCTACGTTTCGTGGTTTCAGTGGCTAAGCAATATCAGAACCAAGGCTTAACTTTACCCGACTTGGTAAACGAGGGTAACTTAGGTCTTATTAAGGCTGCTCAGAAATTTGATGAAACCCGTGGTTTCAAGTTCATCTCTTATGCGGTATGGTGGATTCGCCAGAGTATTCTTCAGGCATTGGCCGAACAGGCACGTATCGTGCGCCTTCCATTGAACCAGGTAGGTTCTTTAAACAAGATTAACAAGGCATTAGCACGTTTTGAGCAGGAGAATGGTCGTCGTCCTTCTACCGAAGAGCTGGCAGATCAGTTGGGTGAAGACGAAGACCGTATTCAGTTGGCAATGCGAAGCAGTGGTCGCCATATTTCTATGGATGCACCTTTCCAGGATGGCGACAACGACAACTGTATGATGGATGTTATGGCATCTGATTCACCAACTACTGACCACAAGATGGATCAGGAATCACTCAGCACCGAGTTGGAGCGTTCATTGAAGAAGATTCTTACTGATAAGGAAATTCAGGTTATCAAGATGTCATTCGGTATTGGAATGCCAGAGCGTTCTCTGGAAGAAATCGGTTCATACTTTGACCTCACTCGTGAACGTGTTCGTCAGATTAAGGAGAAGTCATTGAAAAAACTGCGTGACGACGCAAACAGTGCTATTTTGAAGAAATTCTTAGGATAATGATAATTTATTATTCTGCAGAAGGAAATACTGAGTGGGTAGCCCGTAGGCTATCCACTCTTCTTGTTGATAAACATGTGCTTTCTGTCTCGCAGTCGCAGGAGGATTTGGAAAATGCTCTTTTGAGTATTGAACCCGATGAACCATTAGGTATATGTTTCCCTGTACATGCATGGGGTGTTCCATTGCCAGTTCAGCGAGTGCTGCAGATGTTAACCAAAAGCATAGAAATGCACACCTATTTATATATGGTGTGTACTTGCGGAGATGATTGTGGTAAAACGGTAGATCATTTTACAAGATTACTATCTGGCAAGCAGCAGCTTTCATTGGCAGCCTCTGTGCAAATGCCAAATACCTATGTTAATCTGCCATTTTTTGATGTGGATTCGCCAAAGGTTGTAGAAAAGAAAATGAAGAAGGCTGAAGAGAGGGTAGAAATGCTTGCTCAAAGGATAAAGAATCGTGAATTTCTGATCGATGTCTTTGAAGGAGGAATGCCTTCATTCAAAAGTGGCTTGCTTCGTAAGTTTTTCCTTCGCTTCCTAGTAAAAGACAAATATTTCCATGTAAAAGAAGATATCTGTCTCCATTGTGGCAAGTGTGTAACATCTTGCCCCGAGCACAATATATCTATGAACAACGAACTTCCACAGTGGAAGCGCATAGATAAGTGCACTACATGTATGTCTTGTTACCACCATTGCCCTGTTCGTGCTATTCGTTTTGGGTGGTTTACCAGGAATAAAGGACAATATCTTCATGTAAAGTAAAAATGCATGGCGAGGAAAATTTATTTTCCTAGGCACGGAACAAAATTCCGCTAGGCACGGAAAAATGGAATGAACTCTTTAATCGTTTATGAAATTGTAGTATCTTTGTGCAAAATATAACAAAATAACATATGGCATTTGTAGCATCAAAAAGTGAATGGGCAGAGTTGTGCACCTTCTTCCAGTTATTGAGTGAAGGAAAGGTTGCATTGGGTAATGCCGAGGGAAAACCAAGTGGGAAAGCATGGCCAATAGCCATGGTTCAGCGAGTAGAACACGATGGAGTGCGTTGCTATTATATTGAAGAAAACGAGATTCATGTGAAAGGCGAGGGAATTGACCGTCGTTTTATGCGTGAGGACTTCACCTATGCTGCAGAGAAACTAGTAGAAGTACTGAAAAACCCAGGAACAGAGGTAGAGTCGCCAGAAGGAATGGAGGAATTTCTTGATGAAATAGGAATCTACAATCTAGAAGCTCAAACAGATGACCGTACAGATATGTACTTGGCATTCTTTAGTGCTGATGCTCCATTGGTAGGTATGTGCATTTACTCAAAAATGCCAGGAATGCATTCATTGCTTGATGGAGGTCGTGCAGCAAATATCAAGTTTGAGCAGGTTGGAATTCGTTTTCCAAGTCCTACGGTTAATAAGATTAACCAGTTGGAGACAAATAATGTTGTACAGGATCGTATTTCTTTGATTGAACGATTGGGTGGCCAACTGAAGTTCAATGATGCAGCCGACAAGATTTTCCGTAGTAACTTGCATATGATTGACTTGCATTTCCCTCGAATGGTTGGTGAGATGGCAAGAACTATGTATCTGGAAGATGTTTCTAAAGTATCGGAATTGGTAGAGCGCATTAAAGAACAGAATCCTCTAAAGATAAAGGATGAACTGATTCGTAAGCATGGGTATTATGAGTACAAGATGAAGGAATTTTTGTTAGCTTTAGCAAATGGTCTTCGTCCTGCAAAGTTATATAATGGTACCGAGAGTCAGATTGATGGTATGCTGCTTCTTGATGGTGATGGCAATGTTCTTTGCTATAACAAAGCAAACAGACAAGCATATGCCGATTTCTTGTATTATAATTCGCGATTGGAAAAAGGCGATATGATTAAGGACAAGTATGGCGTTTTAGAAAGAGAAAATGGTTTGTTTTATTTTAAGTTGAATTTGAAAATTGGATTGAAAGTAAAGAACTAATAAAAAAGGAGGAAATCTTTCCTCCTTTTTTTATTATACTTTAAACTTTAAGATTACTGCATTGTGTGCTGAAACTTCTACATTTGTAAGTTTCTCTGGAAGTAACTGGTAGGTTTTTGTTACTCCTGTCAGCAAATCAGTTCCATCGATTTCCTTTTGGGGGGCCATGTTAAGATACTGGAATGCATGTTCAGGAAGACGAACACCTATACGTGCATCAGATGTGTCAAAGTTTGCTACAATAAGCAACAAATCATCTTCGTGCTTACGTAGATAAGCATAATGACGATGGTCATTTAATAGCCAACCTCCATAGTTCACATACATCAAATCGAACATTGAACCTTCAGAAATTGCTTTCTCGCTGTTACATAGATTAAGAAGGGTGCTGTAGAAATTACGCAATTCTTTTTCATTGTCATTTAGCGACTTGCTATCGAATTTTCCTTTGTTTCTCCAGCGACGGATTGTGTCAACAGTCCAGTAGTCAAAAATGGTTGTTCTACCATCTCTTCCGCTAAATCCTTCGCAATCCATTCCTCTTTCACCAAGTTCCTGACCAAAATAGATCATTACTGGGTTGGTATTCAATGTTGCAGAAACAACCATTGCTGCCTTGGCATTTGCTCCGTTTCCTGCAAAGAAATCACTTGCAATTCGTTGCTCATCGTGATTCTCCAGGAAGTTCAGCATGTGGTCTTGAATATCGTTTACGGCATTCCATGCCTGGGTGATATTTGATGCAGAATTCTGGTTACAGGTTACGCTACGTAATGTATCGTACAATCCAACCTTATCATATAGATAGTCGAATTTTCCTTGCCAGATATAATGACGGTATTCGTTAGGATTGTAAACTTCTGCAATGAAGATTACGTTTGGATATGCTTCCTTTACTTGTGGAATTGCCCATCCCCAGAATTCGCAAGGAACCATTTCTGCCATATCACAGCGGAAACCATCTATGTTCTTGCTTGCCCAGAAAAGTAGTATCTGCAACATCTTGTTCCATGTGTCTGGCACAGGATCAAAGCAATTCTGGCCGTTGCTGTAGTTGCGACCATAGTTTAGCTTGATGGTTTCGTACCAGTCGTTCATGTTTGGCCACTCATCAAAGCGGTCGTTTCCTGTTGCCTTTGCAGGGAACTCAACATATGGCTTGTCTGAGTCTTTACTTAAGTCAATGCTTCCTTGTAACTGACGTCCGGGAACGTAATAGAAATTGTTGTTTGGATGGAATGCACATTCCTTGTTGTCGTCTTCGCCCAAATCGATTACGCCTTCAGGTTTTGCATCTGAATTATACTGGCGTGCTACATGATTTGGCACAAAGTCGATGATAACCTTTAAACCTGCCTTGTGAGTGCGATTTACCAAGTTGGTAAACTCCTTCATGCGATCTTCAACCTTAACTGCCAAATCAGGATCGATGTCATAATAATCCTTGATAGCATAGGGCGAACCTGCTTTTCCTTTCACGATGGCAGGGTGGTCATTGGCAATGCCATACTCCGAGTAATCTGTTTGTGTGGCATGTTCAAGCAGGCCGGTGTACCAAATGTAATTGGCACCCAGCTTGCGTATTTCGTCTAAAGCTTTTGTGGTAAAATCAGCCATTTTACCACAACCGTTGGTTGTCTTGTCGCCATTTTGCTTGCATGCAATGACGTCGTTGCCAAACAGACGGGTAAATACCTGATAAATGATGATTTTATCCATTAGCAATGAATTTGATTAAGAAATGCCGTTAACAGCAACGTTACGGTCAATCTTTGCAATCATACCCTGAAGTGCCTTGCCAGGACCACACTCGGTGAAGTCGGCAGCACCTGCAGCAACCATGTTCTGTACAGTCTGTGTCCAACGAACAGAAGCTGTCAGCTGAGCAACCAAGTTAGCCTTGATTTCTGCAGGATCGGTATGAGGCTTAGCATCAACATTCTGGTAAACAGGGCACTTTGGCTCGTGGATTTCAGTTGCCTCGATAGCTGCCTGCAACTCTACGCGAGCAGGTTCCATCAATGGAGAGTGGAATGCACCACCAACCTTCAAAGGCAAAGCACGCTTTGCACCTGCAGCCTTCAGTTTCTCGCATGCCTCTTCGATTGCCTCGATGTTACCAGAGATTACCAACTGACCTGGGCAGTTGTAGTTTGCAGGAACTACTACAGAACCTTCCTTGCTAACCTCGGCACAAATACCTTCGATAGTCTCATCTGGCAAACCGATGATAGCAGCCATAGTAGAAGGAGCTGCCTCACATGCTTTCTGCATAGCCATAGCACGAGCGTAAACCAACTTCAAGCCATCTTCGAATGCGATTGCACCTGCAGCAACCAATGCAGAGAACTCACCCAGAGAGTGACCTGCAGTCATAGCAGGCTGGAACTCATCACCTAGGCAGATAGCCTTGATTACAGAGTGAAGGAATACTGCTGGCTGAGTAACCTTTGTCTGGCGAAGATCCTCATCGGTACCTTCAAACATGATATCAGTAATACGGTAGCCAAGGATTTCATTGGCCTTCTCGAAAAGTTCTTTTGCTTTAGGATTGTTGTCGTACAGGTCCTTACCCATACCTACAAACTGTGCTCCCTGACCGGGAAATACAAATGCTTTCATTTTGGAAAAATTTAGTTGTTATACAAATTTGATGCAAAGGTACGAAAAAAACGTGTAATATCTATTATTATATAAGGTGAATGTTATTTTTTGAAGTAAAAGTTTGTTTGTCAAATATGTTTTTCTTATTTTTGTAGCAATATAATCTCAAATAGGAGAACTATGGAAAATACAATATCTGGTTTGGAATTTAATTTTTCAGAGTATAAAATTCTGATAGTTGATGACGTACCTAGTAATGTTTTATTGTTAAAAGCATTGCTGTCAATCAAACAGTTCCAAATTGTTACAGCAAACTGTGGAACTGCTTGTTTAGAGCAAGTTAAGGCAGAAGTTCCAGATTTGATTTTGCTTGATGTCATGATGCCAGATATGAATGGTTTTGAGGTTGCCAGACATCTGAAAAACGATCCTGTGTATGAAGCATACAAAGATATTCCTATTATTTTCCTAACAGCATTAAACTCTGCAGCAGATATTGTAAAAGGTTTCCAGGCAGGAGCTAACGACTTCGTATTGAAACCATTTAATAAAGACGAGTTGATGATTCGTGTGATGCACCAGATTTCATTGGTTGCTGCACGAAGAATCATTGCTGAAAAGAATCGTGCTTTGGAAACTACTATCCGAAGTCGTGATAAAATGTATTCGGTTATTGGTCACGACCTTCGTTCACCAATTGGTACAATCAAGATGTTGCTTGAAATGTTGATGGATATGTTGCCAGTAGATAAAATTGGTGAAGAAAACATGATGCTTATCAGTCAATGTCATGAACAGACAGAAGAAACATTCTCTTTGCTGGATAACCTTTTGAAGTGGACAAAGAGCCAAACCGGTAGATTGAATGTTGTTCATCAAGAATTTAAGGCAGCAGATTTATTGCCTTCAATTGTGAATACCTATCGCAATGGTGCGGCTTTGAAAGGCATAGAATTAGTATATATTGAAGATCCTTCTGATCAGGTTCCATTGTATGCAGATGTTGATATGTGTAAAACTGTAATTCGTAACTTTGTCAGCAATGCTGTTAAGTTTACACCTGCAGGAGGTACAATATCTATTTATACTAGCATGAATCCAAATGGCTTGGTGCAGATGAATGTTAAGGATACTGGTTGTGGTATTAGTGAAGAGGATCAAAGTAAATTGTTCAACACAAAAACCCACTTCACAAAATATGGTACCAATGCAGAAGAGGGTAGTGGATTAGGTCTTTTGCTGTGTATGGACTTTGCACTTAAGAATGGTGGTGAACTTCTTTTTGATTCAAAGGAAAACCAAGGTTCAACCTTCAGTATTACCGTTCCTGTGTATGATGAAGAAAAGATGCGAAGTAAAGTGGTAATAGATGATTCTACCACAAGAAGATAAAAAGAAAGGAAGCTATCAAACTAGCTTCCTTTTCTTTTTCATTGTAGGTCATTCTCTTGTTTCATGTCAATCTCTTCACCCTTGCTGTCATAGAAGACATACTGTAGGAATGCCATTGACTGATCAGGAATCACCTTAATTCCAAATCCGTATTTCATCTGCCATTTTCGTTTAAGGGAGATTATTCCCTGATTGATGAAAGCAGCAACATACGGATGAATGTGCAACTTGAACTTTTTGTATCCCAATTTGTTCACCATATAATCTATCTTGTTTTCCAAAGTGTCGGTAAACAGGATAGACGACTTGATGGTCCCCTTTCCAAAACATGTTGGACAAGTTTCTTCTACAGTGACATCAATGGCAGGACGAACCCTCTGGCGTGTAATCTGCATCAAACCGAACTTGCTTAGTGGAAGGATGTTGTGCCTTGCTCTGTCTTTTTGCATGTTTTGGCACATTCTTTCGTAAAGAACTTGTCGGTTTTCGGCCTTCGTCATGTCAATGAAGTCCACCACAATAATTCCGCCCATATCACGAAGCCTTAACTGACGTGCCAATTCATCGGCAGCTCCCAGATTAACGTCAAGGGCATTTGCCTCTTGACCATTTTCGCTCTTGGCGCGATTTCCACTGTTCACATCTACCACGTGAAGAGCTTCGGTGTGCTCAATAATAAGGTATGCTCCATGACGATAGGTAACCGTTCGCCCGAACGACGACTTAATCTGTTTGGTTACAGCGAAATTGTCCATGATAGGCAACTGACCTGTGTAGAGTTTGACAATTTCTGTTCTGTCTGGTGCAATGAGCGATACGTAGTCACGAATTTCCTCGAAAACGACCTTGTCGTTAACATAGATGTTTTCGTAAGAAGGATTAAATAGGTCGCGAAGCATGCCTACTGTTCGGCTGGTTTCTTCGTAACAGAGCTGTGGAAGTTTTGGGGCTTGCTGTGCTCGGGCAACTGTTTCTTCCCAATGCTTGATAAGCACCTTTAGCTCTGAATCCAACTCGGCAACTCGCT
The DNA here is from genome assembly GCA_018065125.1 of Candidatus Minthousia equi. Taxonomy (GTDB): domain Bacteria; phylum Bacteroidota; class Bacteroidia; order Bacteroidales; family Bacteroidaceae; genus Minthousia; species Minthousia equi. The sequence continues at coordinate 849 of JAGHTY010000084.1, read as the reverse complement.
TGCCTTCTGCGACGGTTCTTACAATAACACCGTAATTCTGTGGCTTGATACTTTGTATCAGTTGCTTTAACCTTGTTCTTTCTTCGGCCGATTTAATTTTTGTTGATACCGATACCTTGTTGTTAAATGGCATCAGCACCAGATAGCGGCCAGGGAATGACAAGTCGCAAGTAAGTCTTGGACCTTTGGTTGAGATTGGTTCCTTTACAATCTGAACCAGTACTTCATGTCCCTGCTGTAATACGTTCTGAAGGCTGCCGTCTTTCTCGATATCGGGCAGCATCTGGGCCTTGCTGAAGGGGTAAAGCTTTTTCTTGTCGCTCAATACCTGCTTGAGGTATTTGTGCAGTGACTGGTATTGTGGACCTAAGTCTAAATAGTGTAGGAATGCATCACGTTCAAAGCCAACATCCACAAAACATGCATTCAAGCCAGGCATGATCTTTCTTACCTTGGCCAGATAGATGTTGCCCACCGAGAAAGACGCTGCTCGTCCTTCTTTCTGGAACTCAACCAAACTCTTGTCTTCCAAGAGGGCGATTGAGACATCCTTGGGCTGTACGTCGATGATTACTTCGCTGGTCATACGTGTAACACTTTCTCTATTTATACTTACAACAAAGAACAAACCAGAGTGACGGATCAGCAGATGGTTTGTTCTTTGAAGTGAAAGTTACAGACGCAATTTATTTGCTCTTATGTCTGTTCTTTCTCAGTCTTTTTTTACGCTTGTGAGTAGCCATCTTGTGGCCTTTTTTCTTTTTTCCGTTAGGCATAATAATTTAATTATGGGTTATTGTTTTGTTATGAATAATTTACTTTGCAACTTTCTCTGCAAATGTACTGCAC